>JAJHSH010000032.1 GCA_022683945.1 Candidatus Acetothermia bacterium
ATGAGATCGTCAAGTTCTTTCGGAGGCACTTGAACTTAGACCTAACCCCCTGACCCCCTTCCCTTTAGGGAAGGGGGTCAGGGGGTTAGGTCTAAGTTCAAGTGCCTCCGAAAGAACTTGACGATCTCATTGTAGCACTTGACTTTGTTCTCGTATTTTAAGACGTCGTGTCCCTCGTTCTCGAAGACGATATAGTCTATCTGTTTGCCCTGAGCGCGCAGCTCGTTGACCAAATCGGTCGATTCAGCTTCCCGGACGCGCGGATCGTTGCGCCCTTGCATGACCAACAACGGACAAGTCAACTGATACAGATAGGTCTTCGGCGAGCGCTCTTCTAAGAATTCCCGGTCTTTCTCCGGGTGGCCGATGGCCATATAAAAATACGTCTTCCATGTCTCAGGGATGCGCTCGATGAACGTGAACATATTGTACGGGCCGAACATATCACACCCGGCCCTCCAGAGCTCTGGGTGTCGCCCGACGAGCATCAGAGTCATATATCCTCCGTAGGAGCGGCCCATCACGCCTACGCGGGTCATATCAAGTCTCTGGTCTCTCTGGAGAGACTCAAAGCCCGCGACGTGATCGAGCCTGTCTTGTCCGCCCCAGTCGCGATCTACTTGTTTCATATATTTTAAGCCATAACCCGAACTGCCGCGCACGTTGGGCACAAAAACGGCAAAGCCGTGAAGCGTAAAAAACTGAATGAGAGGCATGGAGAACCACGCGAAGTTGGGCCTCTCTTGGCTCTGCGGCCCGCCGTGAATATAGAAGATCACGGGATACGGAGCGGCGTGGCCTAATTTCTTCGCGGGCAGGTAGAGCCGCGCTGAGATTCTTAAGCCGTCGTGACTGATATATAGAGCATCTTCCCCTGAAGAGAGCAGTTCTTTGGGAATGCCCAAGATGCGCTCGCTCGTCTGCGCTCTTACTGTTTTGCCCTCGATCAGATAGAGCTGGGTCGGCGAATTCGCTGTCGAGAACGCTCCGATATAGCGGTTCCCCTTCTTGTCGTAATAGAGAGACTGCATGACGCCGTTGCTCAGCCTCCCCTTGCCCACGATATTCTTGGTGATCTTGAAGACGAGTTTCTTCTCGTCAAAGACCCCCTCGTAGACCCACGAGCAGCCGTCAATGTTGTAGCTTAACAGATAGCGATTCCCTTTGAGATGCGAGAGATAGTCTAGCTCGCCCACGCCCTTGTGCAGGGTGCCCTTGATCGTGACGGGCTGGACGTCGTCGGGCTTATTCGATTTGAAGTAGCCAAGCCCGTATCTGTCTTCAAAGAGCGAGGTGACGAAGAGCAAGCCCCTATCTCTGGGAGTGAAATGACAGGAGTGAATCGAGTTGAGTGGGACTTCTTCGCCCTTGTCGCGGACTTCGATGGGTTTGCCATAGAGCAGCGTTCTCTCTCTGTCGCTGCGCTCGCGCAGATAGACGACGTTGTCTCCCGCCGTGTAACTGTCAATAAGAATGAACTTTGTGTGCTCTCTATTAACTCCGGCGACCCAGTTGCCGTAGAGGCTCGTCCCCAGATCGGCGAGCTTCCGTTTTTGCAGATCTACTCGGTATGTTTGGTGGACAGGGCTCGTGCGCGGATCGACTTGAAAGAACGCGACGTTTTTCTCAGCATCGCAATGATGACAGTGGACTTGTTTGCCCTTGAACTCTTCGCCGAAGGCGGGCTCCGGGATGCCGCCGACGATGGGAATCAAGCACGGCTGATAGTTTTCGTCGCCGTCGCGGTCTATCATCACTAATATTTTTTTGAGCTTGGGGAAGACGTAGAACGGCACTCCTCCCAGCAGTGTGGGGTTCTGCAGAGCGATATCCGGGGGCAGGAGCGGCTCCGGGACGCTGCCGCCTCTGTTCATGGCGTAGAGGCTGAGTCTCCCCGACAGATCGCTGATGAAGTAGATGCGATTGCCGACGAGCTGGGGGCTGAGAAACAAACGGGCTGACAGCAACGACTCGATGCGGAAGTTACCAGACATAAATCTCACCCTTTGTTATATATCCGGCGGAACTGACAGCGAATCTCGCTAACGGATTAAGCAGATTATACTCTTAAATCTGCTTTATCTGCTACCCGTACCCGAATTTGCTCTTAGCCCTTTCGGGGCAGACAGATTACAGTAGATTCAGGAGCATATCCAATAATTGGTGTCCCGGTGTGATCTTCAATCCCGTGGCGGCTGCGGCCCGCTCGTGAAAGCCGCTCGCGCCTTTGCTGCTAGGGAGCTTATGACGATAGATCAGAAACGGCACCGGCGCGGCTCTGTGCACGCGCTCGCGCACGGGGGTGTAGTGATCGGTCGTCACCAAGAGCGAGAACTCTTGAAAACGTTTCTCCAAGCCCGTCACCAGCGGCCCTACAACTTTTCTGTCGAGATCTTCAATCGCTTGGAGCTTGAGATCGAGCCGCCCCTGATGCCCGCACTCGTCGGGCGCCTCGATGTGCAAGTAGACAAAATCTCGCTCTGACAGGCTGTCGAGCGCGTGTTGAACTTTGCCCGCATAGTTGGTGTCCAAGTAGCCCGTCGCGCCGGGAACGTTAATAACCCTAAGCCCCGCATAGACCCCCAGACCTTTTATCAAATCTACTGCTGAGATCACAGAGCCCGTTACGCCATAGCGTTGAGCCAATGTCGGCATCTGGGGGCTGCGCCCCGCGCCCCAGAGCCAGATCGAGTTCGCGGTCGGGTGTTCGCCTCGGAGGACTTCCCAAGAGCGCTCGATGAGATCTCTCAATCTCTCGCTGCCCTCCCCTTGGGGAAGATGCTTACGGATGGGCTGATCGGGAATCCCGTGGGGCGGCGTGAGAGAGAGCTTTTCTGGGTCAAGGGGGGCATCGCGCCAGATGAGCAGATGACGATAGCTCACGCCCGCGTAAAATTCGAGCCCATTCCCGCCCAGCGCTCGTTGTAGCTTGGCGATCAGCAATTGCGCTTCTTCAGTTTGGATCTGTCCCGCACTATAGTGTCCTGCGCTGTAGTCTTGCATAACTGAAAAATTCTCGCCGAGGGTGACGAGATTGCAGCGGATCGCCAGATCTCTCTTATTCAGGGTGATGCCACGCGCCGCAGCTTCTAAGGGTGCGCGGCCCGTATAGTAGCGTTTGGGGTCATAGCCCAGCAGCGTCAGATTGCCCACGTCACTGCCCGGCGAGAAGCCCTCGGGGATCGTCTCGACCAAGCCGACAGCGCTCTTGAGGGCCAAGCGATCTAAATAGGGCGTCTGCGCGTATTCTAAAACCGTCTGTCCGCCCAGCTCGTCATAAGTGTAATCGCCCATGCCATCGCCAACGAGTATCACGTACTTCATAGATTTTAAACTCTAATGAGCCGGCAGTCCGCTGTCAAGCAGTACAGGGCGTTCTCCGTTCCTCCTAGAAGCTTAACTCTTTGTCTCAGTCAAGGGTGCACTCCACAAGCAAATCAGTATAATCAGTGCGATGCGTACCGAAGTATTACTCGCCGATGAAGTTGCTGTTACTAAAGCCGCTCAGGTCATTCGCGCTGGAGGGCTCGTCGCCTTTCCCACGGAGACCGTCTATGGGCTGGGAGCCGATGGACTGAACGAGCGCGCCGCGCGCAGGATCTTCGCCGCGAAGGAGCGTCCGTCCGATGACCCGCTCATCGTGCATATTGCGCACCTGCAAGAGCTTTCGCAGCTGGCCCGCTCGGTGCCGGAGCTGGCTTGGGATCTGGCGAAGAGATTCTGGCCCGGCCCCTTAACGCTCGTTTTGGAGCGAGCCGCGCGCGTGCCCAAGGTCACTACCGGGGGATTGGAAACCGTAGCGGTGCGCGCGCCCGCTCATACGGTTGCGCAGAAGCTTATTCACGCTAGCGGTTGCCCCATCGCCGCGCCGTCGGCCAACCGATTCGGGCGTCCCAGTCCCACCCGCGCCGAACACGTCTTGGAAGATCTCGATGGACGTGTTGAGATCGTCTTAGACGGTGGGCCGACGCTCGTAGGCCTCGAATCTACCGTTTTAGATATGACCCAAAATCCCCCGATGGTGCTGCGTCCCGGCGGCATCACTCTAGAAGAACTGCAAGCCGTTCTGGGTGACGTGAGAACGCTCGAGCCCACAGATCGAAAAGCTGCGCAACGCTCGCCGGGGACGCGAAGTCGTCACTACGCGCCGCGTGCGAAGCTTCTTCTCACTGAGCCAGGAGAGGCAGAAGCTCTCGCGCAGTCGTTTCTAGATCAAGGAGAGCGCGTAGGACTGCTTCTCCAGCGAAGGCCAAGTCTTGCAGACTCTCGTCTGCACGTTCAGCAGATGCCCACGGATCTGAAAAGCTACGCGCAACGGCTCTTCGCGGCGCTGCGCGAGCTGGATGCACAACGCGTTGATCTCATCATCGTTGAGAGCGTCGAAGAGCGCGAGTTGGGACGCGCGATCATGGATCGCCTGCGTCGCGCTGGAAGTCTTCTCCTATAGCAGCTCGCTGCGCAGCAAGTCCGCAGCTTCTCTGACGGTATCTTCTCCGAAGTCGAACTTCAGCCCCGCAGCTACAAAAAGCTCCGGCAGCGGACGCGAGCCGCCCAACGCCAGCGCGCGCTTGTACGCCGCCAGTGCTTCTTGAGGGTTCTTTTTAGCGCGAGCATAGAGCTGCAGCGCCCCCAACTGTGCGATCCCATACTCAATATAATAGAACGGATAGAGATAAAGATGAAGCTGCCGTTGCCAGAAATTTCTCTGCGCCTCTTCATAGCTGGCCCAACTCTCTATCCCCCCAAAACGTCTGCGCAGCTCCAGCCAGTAGGCTTCCCGCTCGGCCACGCGGTGGCCGGGATGTGTGTAGATCCAATGCTGAAAAGCGTCAATAGTTGCCACCCACGCCAAGATGGCCACAATTCCCCGCAGATGCTCCTGCGCAGAGCGCTGGGCTTCGTCGGTACTGTAAAAGACCGTCCAGTAGGGCTTAGAGAGAAGCTCCATGCTCATCGAAGCCACTTCAGCAAACTCCGTAGGAGAGTGCCGATACGGCAAGAAGGGATCGTTGCGCGTGGCCATCGTGTGGAACGCATGACCCGACTCGTGCAGCATCGTGCGCAGATCGCCATCGCGCCCCACAGCGTTCATGAAGATAAACGGCAGCCGTCTTTCAGCAAGCGTTGCTTGGTAACCGCCGGGGGCTTTGCCCTTGCGGCTCTCCAAATCAAAGAGATTCAGCTCGGCCATCTGGCGGAACTGCTCCGAAAGTTCTCTGTCTAGTTGCGTAAAAATCTTCTGGCAACCGTCCACCAATTCTTTAGCACTCTGAAAGGGTCGTAGGGGCGGACGGCTTTCCGAATCTACAGATAGATCCCAAGGGCGCAGGTCTTCAAGTCCCAGCTTCTCTCGACGCTCGCTCTGCAACTGTCGCCACAGGGGAACGATATGGCGCTCGACGGCCTGGTGATAGCGAAAACAATCTTCAGGAGTGTACTCAAAGCGTTCGCGGGCGCGAAAGAGATAATCGCGATAATTGGCAAAGCTCGCGTTTTGGGCTATTTTCTGACGAATTCCAATCAGCTCGTCATAGAGTGAGTTCAGAGCGCTGCGATCTTGCAGTCGTCGCTCTTCGCTCTTTTCCCACGCGCTCTGGCGCGTCTTTCTGTCGGTCTCTTCGAGATATTTGGCCATCTGTTGCAGCGTCTGTTCGCGGCCCTCAAAATTCACCGTTTGCGCCCCGGAGATCGTCTGATATTTCTGGCCGAGTTTTGTTGCTTCGGTTTCTAGCGGGACGTTCTCTTCGCGAAAGAGTTCCACAGCGTTGACCGTGTTGCGGTCGAAGACGAAATAGCGCGCTTGGGGCAGCGCTTGGCGCGTCGGCGTTTGCATATATTTGACGCGAAATTGATGGAGGCGCGGCTTGAGCTTGGGCTCGATATTCTCAACAAAGTGCAAAAACGCTCTCTTGTATTCTTCGTTGTCTGTCTGACACGTCATGCGAATGCGACGGGCTGCGCCCTCTTCATAGATGGCTGAAGCCAATTCAGAAAAGTCCAGCAAGAGCTGCTCCAGCTCTTGTGCGTTCTTGAGAGAGCGCTGCTCCAGATTATCCAACAGCGGTTCGATCTGTGCCCAGTCTCCCATGTCGGCATCTTTGGGGAGAAAGCGACGGGGATAGGACTTAGGCAAGCGCGTGAATTCCAGCACTGTAAAACCTCCTTAGGCAGATTTCATCTGGGCGTACTTTTCTCGTAACGCTTGGGTCTCGATCTTCTGCAGGAGCACTTCTGCTGGGCCGAGCTTCGTCTCCGGTTCTATCTTGAGCACGTCTTCAAAGCTCGGCTGCTCTAATCCCAAGATGGTGTAAGCTCTCCGGGAGAAGGCAGGCACGAACGGCTCCAGCAAGATCGCTATGGCTTTGAGCAATTGCAGAGTGCTGAGAATCACCTCGGGCTTAGAGCTCTCCCAGGGCTTATTTCTCTGCACGTACTCATTGCCCAAGACGGCAAGATCGGTTACGCGTCGCAGCGCCGGAGCTAAAAGCCCGCTCTCGATGATCTCTTCATACTCTTCTTTCGCAGATTTGATCTGTTTGAAGATTTCGGGATAGACGTTGGCTTGGGGATAGATTCCCCCATAGCTGCGATGTGCGAGCGAGACGATTCTGTTTAAGAGATTGCTGATATTATTAATTAAAACGCCGTTGACGGCTTTATCCAAGTCTTCCCAACTGAACTCTGTGTCTTTGCGCTCCGGGCGATTGTAAAGCAGATAGAAGCGCCAGTAGAGCGGGTCCGTCAGTTCGAGCGCGTCGTCGCTGAAGAGCCCGATCTTCTGAGATTTAGAAAATCTCTGCTTGCCGATCCATTGGAGGTGCTCGGTCGCCGCGATCTGGTCGGGCAGATGATAGTTCTCTCGCGAAGCCAGAAGTTGGCCTGGGAAGATCAGCGTATGAAAAGTGATATTGTCTTTTCCTTGGGTATAGACTTGCTTGACGTCGTCGCCGAACCAGAAGTCGCGCCAGCGTTCCCTCTCGCCGCGTTTTTCAAAGTACTCTATCGTTGCCGACACGTACCCCAACGCGGCTTCCGCCCAGACGTAGATGACTTTCCCCTCAGCTCCTGCGAAGGGCGCAGAGATGCCCCACTGCAAGTCACGGGTGACTGCGCGGGGTTTCAACCCGTCTTTCAGAAGTCCTTCGGTAAAATTCTTCACGTTGGGCGCCCACTCTTGGTGGGTGCTCACGTACTCGCGCAGCTGCGGCTCCAGCTTTTTGAGATCGAGATACCAGTTGCGCGTCTTCTTAAAAGCAATCTGGCTCTGCTTGCAGATCTGGCACTGGGGGCCGATCAACTGTTCGGCCTCCAAGATCGCGCCGCACTGCGAGCACTGATCCCCATAAGCACAGTCATACTTGCAGCGTGGGCAGGTGCCCACAATAAACGAATCTGCTAAGAATTTCTTGCAGTTTTGACAATAGGCGCGCTCTTCGTCCTTGGTGAGGATATACCCATTGGCTTCCATCTTTTTATAGATCTCTTGGACGAAGCGCTGATGGATCGGCGAGCGCGTGATCGTGTAATTTTCTAAGTGAATATCGAACTTGTGCAGGGTCTCGACGATCTGCTGGTGGACTTGGTCTACTAATTGTTGCGGGGTGATACCCCGTTGGAGGGCTTCGAACTCCATGCGTGTCCCGTGGGCGTCGGTGCCGCTGACGTGGACGACCTCATGCCCTTTGAGCTTATAGTATCGGGCGAAGACATCTCCGGAGAGCAAACAGCCGATCAGCGTGCCCAAATGGGGCACGTTGTTGGCATAGGGCCAAGCGCTACAGATTAAAATCTTTTTGGCGAATCTAGGTCACCCTTTATATAAGTTTTATATGCAGTCTGTGTCTGAAAGTATAGCTGAGCCGCAGAACGCTGTCAATTCTGTCAATTCCAGTTTTGTGCTCTGACCGGCAAATTCGCGTCGGGAACGCTCAGCCGTTATAATAGCCCTCATCACGGAATTTTTGCTGGAGGAGTCATGGGCAGTTTTGATACGCTCGTTTCGCTCTGCAAACAGCGGGGCTTTATCTTTCAGTCTTCAGAGATCTACGGAGGCATTGGGGGATTTTGGGACTACGGCCCTCTGGGGACTGAACTCAAAAACAATATCAAGCAGTCGTGGTGGCGGCGCGTCGTCCAGAGGCGCGACGACGTTGTCGGTCTCGACGCGGCGATTATTATGAACGCCCAGACGTGGGTCGCCAGCGGCCACGTCGAAGAATTTACTGACCCTCTCATAGATTGCAAACAGTGCAAGAAGCGCTTCCGCGCCGACGCGGTGACAAATAACACGTGCCCAGAGTGCGGTGCCGTCGGACAGCTCACCGATGTACGAAGATTCAACTTGATGTTCAAGACCTACGTCGGCCCCGTCGAAGAGAGCGCTGCGCTTACGTATCTGCGCCCAGAGACCGCTCAGGGGATTTTCGTCAATTTTCAAAATGTCTTAGTGGCCACCCGCAAGAAGCTGCCGTTCGGCATCGCTCAGATCGGCAAAGCCTTTCGCAACGAGATCACGCCGGGAGATTTTATCTTCAGAGACCGGGAGTTCGAGCAGATGGAGATCGAGTACTTTGTCAAGCCCGGCACCGACGAGGAGTGGCACCGGCACTGGGTCGAAGAACGCTTAAAGTGGTACATCGAAGATTTGGGCTTGCGCAGCGAGAAGATACGCGCCCGCGCCCTGCCCAAAGAAGATCTGGCGCATTACTCTAAGGGGACATTCGAGATCGAGTACGATTTTCCCGGCAAGGGCTGGTCGGAGATCGAAGGGATCGCCAATCGTACGGACTATGACCTAAAGCGCCACGCTCAGCACTCCGGCAAAGAACTCACTTATTTTGATGAAGAGACGAAAGAGCACTATATCCCCTATGTGATCGAGCCTTCATGCGGGGTAGATCGTATCTTTTTAGCTACGCTCTTGGATGCCTATCACGAGGAAGAAGTCCGCGGCGAGAGGCGCGTCGTCTTGAGGTTCAAGCCCCAGCTTGCTCCTATTAAAGTTGCGGTCTTCCCCTTGCTGCGCAATCGTCCAGAGATCGTGCAAAAAGCTAAAGCGCTCGCGAACGCACTGCGCAAAGATTTTACAGTGTGGTACGACGACACGGCAGCTATAGGGCGTTTATATCGTCGCCAAGACGAGATCGGCACGCCGTTTTGCATCACCGTAGATGTGCAATCGCTCAGCGACGACGCCGTGACGATACGAGATCGCGACAGTATGCTGCAAGAGCGCGTGCCCATCGAGCGCGTGGCTTCTGTGATACAGACAAAACTTCAATGCTGAACCTCTGGGAACGATTTTTATTGCTGTTGCTCTTGGCTGTTTGCTTCTGGTGGGAGCCGCCCTCGAAGACCGTGCCTCGACACTATGGCATGAACTATGTCGCTTGGAACCCGGAGCAATTTTCTCTCTTGCCCTTGCCTGAAGAGCCGAGTCGGCTAAAATCCCTCGGCGTCAAAGATGTCGCCGTTGTCGTCACGTGGTACCAAGCCGATGCGCAAGCCACCGAGATCGCTCCCGACCCGCAGCGCTCGCTCTCCGATGAAGATCTCATACGAATACTGCGTCGTCTGCGCGCTGCGGGACTGAGAGCCTACATAAGGCCGCTGGTTGATCTCCAAGACGGTCGTTGGAGGGGCGAGATCTCTTTTGAGAGCGAATCGGATTGGACGGCTTGGTTCGGTAGCTATGAGCGCTTCATCACGCACTATGCGCGGATCGCCGCGCGCGAGAGCGCTGCGCTCTTCTTTGTGGGCACGGAGCTCGAACGGACAGTTTTTCGTGAGCAGCAGTGGCGCGAAGTGATCGCGAGCGTTCGCGAGGTCTTCTGGGGGGCGCTCACTTATTCGGCCAATTGGGATGGCTATGAGAGCGTGCCCTTTTGGGACGCGCTCGACTATGTCGGAATAGACGCTTATTTTGACTTAGAGATCGAGCCTGAGCCTACAGTAAAAGCTCTTGTTGAAGCGTGGCAGCCGTGGGCAGTTCGCCTTGAAGAGTTTGCAACACGCATCGGTCTGCCCATGCTCTTTACCGAAGTGGGGTTGCGCAGCGTAACTGGAGCCAGTCGTCATCCTTGGGATTGGCGGCGCGACACGCCTATATCTTTACAAGAACAAGCCAATTACTATGAGGCGCTCTTTCGCGTCTTTTGGAAGAGGCCTTGGCTGAGCGGGATCTATATTTGGGCGTGGTTGCCCGGTCTGGGAGGGCCGGAAGACCCGACCTATACCCCAGTTGATAAACCTGCGGCCCAGATTCTCACGCGCTGGTACAGCCGAAGAGATTGACAGTTCTGCTCTATCTTGGTATATTTTTCGTAATCTTAAGTAGGGACAGAGCAAGTTGCTTCGCCCTACATACTCAGAGTAAGGAGCACTGCCATGCGCCGTTTCTGTCGTCCTGTCGGTTCGCTGCTCTCGATCAGTATACTGGCCGTCTTCATAGTGAGCCCGCTTGGAGCCTCTCAGGGAACACCGCATTTTCCTCTGCGAGCGGCATGGTATGTGAAAGAACAACCAGGGGGCTACGAGGCCGCTACCCTCCCAGACGATCTACGAACCCTGCAACAGCGTCTCTGTCCTTCTCATATTCTGCTGCGCGTCCCCATCTATCAGAGCAACAAGATATCAAATGACCCGCGCAGAGACCCCGCACGGACGACCTCTGATGCTACGCTAGCTCGTGCCATCGCTGCCGTACATGCTCTGGGACTGAAGACCATCTTGCTCCCAGCCTTATGGGTGGACGATGGCACTTGGGCCGGGGCCATCGCACCAGCGAATATCTCCCAATGGTTCGCGCGCTGGCGCGAGATAGTTTTGTACTACGCGCGTCTGGCCCAGACCGCCAACGTCGATGTGCTTTTGATCGGCGCGGAGCTCGTAACGACGCAGAGATACAGTAGCGAGTGGGAGCGCGTCGCCCGTGAGGTGCGCACCGTCTTTCGCAACCGGGTGAGTTACTCTGCAAATTGGTGGTTCGACCGCGCCGGGTTTCAGGACGTGCTGGGGATGCGACAGTGGGCGCTGCTCGATTATATCGGCATCACCGCGTATTTTGAACTGACGAACAAAAACGACCCTACAGTCGCGGAACTGCGCAGCGCTTGGCAGAAAGATCGTCACGGGCAGAACGTCTTAAGCGATTTGGATGCTCTGCGCCAACGGTACAATAAGCCCTTGGTCTTCTGGGAGCTTGGCTATCAGAGCCGCGACGGCATGAATATCTCTCCCTGGGATTTCACCAAGGCAACACCCGTAGATGAACAAGAGCAGGCCGATGCTTACCAAGCGTTCTTTGAAGTCTTCTCTGGGCGCACTGGCTTTCTGGGCTTTGGGCTCTTCGCCCATCAAGTCACTCTGCCCAAAGATGCCGTCGGCTACGATGTGTTGGGGAAGTTAGCCGAAACCGTGATTGCCCGGCGGCACTGCGGACGATAGAGCTGTCAGTTGTCAGCTCTTTACGAATAGATCCTCTGCGTCTTCAGCCAGCGCGGCTTTCTCTTACGCAGGACGTCACTCCACGCGAGGAGCAGCAACGGAATCCAGTGATACGAGTAGAGTGTCCCCAAGAGCACTAAGTGGGGGATCGTCCAGAGGGCCATGCCGGTTCGGTAGAGCGCCAGGGCCATCGTCGGCCAGAAACTGAACGAGTTCGCCAACAAGAAAAAAACCGGAAAGTGATTGCTGAGCTCTACATAGCCGAGCCAACTTAGCGCGGCTAACCCCCAAGAGATCAAGACGACGAACGGCACGATCCAGAACGTAAGATAATAATATAAGTCGAGCTTCTTCAGCCACGGCATCTCAGCCTTCCAGAGCGCCCCACTGGCAATATGATGCGAGAAGACCTGAAGCGTCCCCCACGCCCAGCGATGGCGTTGTTTCAGCAATGCCCGCCACTCTTCAACTCCCTCTTGGGAGACGTGACGATCCAAAAAGCGAATCTGCCCTTTGAGCTGGTGCAAACGGATGCTGATCTCCAAGTCTTCGGTCAGCGCCCAAGACGCCCAAGGGCCTTGGGGTTGCAAGATCTCCAGACAATCTGCTCGAATAAACTGCCCATTGCCCCCCAGGGCAACAGCTCCAGAGATCTTGTCGCGCACCCACTGGACGATCCAGGAGAACGCGATGAATTCGACATCTTGCAGCGCCGGCAGCAGTTTATCGCGATTGCGAATGCGCACGCCGCATTGCAGAGCGTTGACCGAGAGATCGGTGAACGCTAAACCCACTTGTTCCAAGAAGTCGGACTCTTCGAGACGACCGTCGGCATCGCAGACGCCGATCACCCATGTCTGGCGTGGGCGATGGGGGAATTTCTCGAAGAGAAAGCGCAGGCCGGCATTGAGAGCCTCGCCCTTGCCGTGCCGCGCCTCTGGGCGCTCGCGACGGTGGACGTAGAGCATAGAATATTCCCGTTGCAGACGTGCTGTGACCAATGGTGCAATGTCTTCGCTGCCATCGTCGATCACCAGCACTTCCAACGTGCCCGGATAGCGTTGCGCAAAGAGATTGGCAACCGTATTGAACAGAACCTGCCCCTCGTTCAGCGCGGGGATCATGATCGTCAGAATGGGCCATTCATCTTGAGCAGGAGAAGAAAGTTCATTGGTTCTGTCGCACGCACGATACTTGACCAACACATAGAGAAAGAGAAAGCCGTTATAGGCGAAGCAGTAGAGAACAAAAAACAGCGTCAGAATATCCGTGTAGATTTCCACAGGTTCTCTTTCCCCTCACCCTGTCCCTCTCCCTGATAGGGAGAGCTGATAGGGAGAGGGTGAATTTCAGCGGCCGGAGCCGGGGAATTCGACGCGCGTGGGGCTGGCCAAGCTGGAGACCAACTGAAATTGCCAGCCCTGAGCTCTCATTGCCGTGATGATCGCTCGTAACCGCTCAACCCCTAAGAAGGGATGATAGAAGAACGCTGCGACGGCCCCATATTTGAGCCCGGCTAAGAGCTGCGCCTGTGAGACGATGCGGCTGACGTCGAGATCGGTCTGCACATAACCCAAAGGCGTGCCCACGTAAGTAGAGAGCGCTGTTTCAGCGGGATAGGGCATCTGAGCCAGATCGAATCTGGGATAGTGTTCATAGATGAGTCCAAAGTACTTCTCAAAGACGGTGTAGTGCACTTCACTGGCTTGGTAATGCGGAGTTTCCCAGCCCACCGTGTGCGGGGCCAGCCCCGCATCTTGGATCTCGTTGAGCGCCATCTTGACGCGAGATTCGGCGTATTCGGCATCGCCGATAGGGGTGTTGGTCTTCTCGTCCCAGAACTCCCAATCTATTCCCGTCTCGCCGTCGTACTGATGCGTCGCGCCGTGCACGATGACCTCGCCGCCGTTGAGGAGCGATTGTTTAACAGCGGTGCGGAAGGCCGATTCTTCAGTAAGACGGGCCCTCTGCAAGCCGTTGACGTAGAAGGGCGTGAGCGCCAGCGCGAAGGGAACGCGCTCGCTCTTCAGATAATTCGTGACGTTGGCTAAAGCCGTGATACTGCTCCGAGGGTGAATATCTTCGAGGCGCACCAAGGCGATCTTACCCCGATTGATCTTGTAGATCTCGTGGAGCACGTCGAGAAAGACCAGGTGCGCGCCAAAGGGCGTCACAAAAGCTGTAGGGTGAAAGCCTACGAAGTAGAAATATTCTTCGTTGGGATTGGCACGATGTTTGGAGCTTGCGATCATAACGCGATTTTCGACGCTGGCGTGCGCGCGCGCCAAGGCGCTGTCGTTGATCTTGACAAAAGAGCGCTCGAAGTTCAGCAACGTATAGGCCGTCTGGGAGTGCAGATAGAACAGAGAGCTTGCTCTGGTGCTGCTGATGTGCTCGTCGAAGGCCAATCCCAGATGATGGGGAAGCGCTTCTAGAAGTCCCAAGTGATAGCCGATCCAGAGGACGCGCTTACGCGCGATCCCTTCTCCAGAGGTGATGTCTTCTAAAAAAGCCTTCGGGGGAGGTTGGTTGAAATCCAACCCGTAATAGATAATAACGTCATAGTCTTTGAAATCCCCTTGACGATAGCCCAGATAAAGCCCCTCTTGATAGACCGTGTGGACTCTGGTCTTATAAGCCGCTTCGAGCCAGATGGCGAGCCGACTGACAAAGGGCTCGGTGAAGGTGGTGCGCGCCGGCGCGACGAGCAGGGTCTTCGAGGTGGGATTTCGTCCCCAAGCGCTGAGGATCGCAAAGTTCCGGCGCTCTTCGCAATAGACCCTTCCCGTAGGGGGATCGAACAACCTCCCGATGATGCCATAGAGCCCCGGCAGGGCCAGCAGCCCTTGCCCAGCCAGACTGGGCATAATCAATAAGAAGCCTTCCCAGCGGAAATCGGGCCTCAGAGTGAGCTCTCCAGAGAGCGGCCCCGTCGTTGAAATGACAAAATCGGCGTTATTAGGGGTGCGGACTTCGACCTGCATACGCGCGCCCTGAATGGGCTGCTCGCCCACGTGGAGGCGCGCGTAGACTTTTACGATCTGACCAGCCGTATACGCCGGAGCGTCGGTCCAGACCTCGAAGATACAGAGAGGGATTTGAGAGAGTGCTCCTAACTGTAAAAGCGCACAGATAAGAGTAACTCCTATAAAGCCCTTGACAAGACGGTGCCAGCGCTGTAAAATAGCGTTGGCGTTTGGGATCAAGCTGCTACGCGCAGCGGGCATGGCAGTGCCTCGCATCTCAGACGCCTCCTTTTTTGATCCAATATCTCAATAAAAAGCTGACAGCGGATTTCGGTAGCAGATTAAGCTAAGAACCCTCACCCCGTCCCTCTCCCTAGCAGGGAGAGGGTGCAGGGTGAGGGTGGCTGAATCTGCTGTCAACTCCACATCTCCTAGGAATTGAAGAAGATAAGACCCTTGAGAAGTGCTACTGAGGCTAAATCCGCTCTTTTCCAAGGCTCAAACCCTCCAGTCGAGCCTCTGGTAGCCCAGCCATCTCGGAGAGATCTGCGGCTTTGCGTCCCCACCTTGCGATGGGTTTGCCCTTGACAGAGATATTATGTTTTTCGCTCGTTCAGTACTATAGCACAGAAGCGATGCAAAAGTCAAGAGCCGCGCACATGAAAACCTGATGGAAAGAAGATGGAAATCTCATGGAAACGCCGGGTTTTTGAGGCCAGAACCCGTTCATGGCGCTAAAAGCTGGTCTCCAAAAACTGCGTATCAAAGTCGCCGGCGACGAAGTTGGGATGCGTCAGAATCTCTGAATAGAGATCGCGCGTGGTCTTGATCCCCTCGATCTCGAAGCGTCGAAGCGCGTTGAGCATCTTCAGAAGCGCCTCCGGGCGCGTCTGCCCATGCGCGATGAGCTTGGCCACGAGCGAATCATAGTGCGGCGTGATCTCCAGCCCGTCATAGAGCGCCGTGTCTAAGCGAACCCCGTGCCCGCCCGGAAGCGATCTGATCTTCACCGTCCCCGGCGACGGCGCAAAATTCTTCGCTGGGTCTTCGGCGTTCAGCCGACACTCAATCGCGTGCCCTTGAAACTCGATATCGCGCTGGCTATAGCCGAGCCTCTCCCCCGCCGCGATGCGAATCTGCTCTTTAATTAAGTTCTTGCCGACGCGTATCTCTGAGATGGGATGCTCGACTTGGATGCGCGCGTTGATCTCGATGAAGTAAAACTCGTCTCCGGAGACCAAAAACTCCACCGTCCCGGCGTTCTGATAGTCCAACGCTTTCGCGGCGCGCACCGCCGCGTCCCAGAGCGCTTCGCGCAGTTCACCACCGAGCGCCGGCGAGGGCGACTCCTCGATCAATTTCTGATAGCGCCTCTGAATAGAGCACTCGCGCTCGCCCCAGTGGAGGACGTTTCCGTATGGGTCGCCTAAGATCTGCACTTCGACGTGTCGCGCGTGGGGCAGGTATCTTTCGAGATAGACCGTGGGATCGCCGAAGGCCGCTTCGGCTTCGCGCCGCGCCGCGTGAAACTTTTCTAATAGCTCACTCTCGTTCTGCACCATGCGCATTCCCCGCCCGCCGCCGCCC
>JAJHSH010000056.1 GCA_022683945.1 Candidatus Acetothermia bacterium
CCCCCCATCCCCGCGGTGATGAAGACCATCTCGGCTTCATCGAGCATCTCGACCAATCCGGCTTCCGATTCTTCCGCGGCCTTGCGCCCGACCTCGGGGTCGCCCCCCGCGCCTAAACCCTGAGTGAGCTTGGTGCCGATCTGCACAGTTCTATCGGCTTCCAAGATCGAGAGCACCTGCGCATCGGTGTTGACCACGACGAGCTCTACGTCCTTCACTTTGGCTTTCTTCATGCGGTCCACAGCGTTGCCGCCGCCACCGCCTACACCGATGACTTTGATCCGTGCCAAACCGTTGCGGCCCATAGTTCCTCCAGCCGACGGCCCCTTCATCCTCATCCTCGCAGGAAACGGTTGAGCCACCGCATCAGTCTTCCAAAGAGGCCCTTCCAGCCATCTCCTTGGAGACGAGCCCCTCCCCACTGGCGCACCCCCCGCTGATTGCCAAACCGATGAATATACTCTTTCGAGACGACCGAGTACTTCACCAAACCGATCACAGTCGAGTAGATCGGGCTCTCGACGATGTCGCGCAACCCGTGAATCCCCGTGGGATTTCGCCCGCGACGCACGGCGATATCATAGCGTTCGGAGACGAACTCCGGCAACCCCTTTAAGAGCGACGTGCCGCCCGTGAGCACAATGCCCGCAGGGATCAGATCGCGATACCCCACATCTTCGATTTCGCCCATCGCCAGATCGAAGAGCTCTTCTAATCTCGGCTCTATAATTTTGGCGAGTTTTCGCTTGGAGATGAGCTTCTTCTCCTCGGCGAGCGTCGTGATCTCGATGCGCTCTTCTTCGGCGCTTTCGTCGGTCAGTCTGGGCAAGCCCTCTTGGATCTTAATTCGATCCGCTTCTTCGTAAGAGACTTTCAAGCCCACGGCGATATCGTTGGTGATGTGCTCCCCAGCAATGGGCAAAATTTTGCTGAACCAGATGTCGCCGTCGCGAAAGATCGCAATATCTGTCGTGCCGCCGCCGATGTCCATTAAAGCGACGCCCAGTTCTTTTTCGGCTTCGTTGAGCACCGCGTAACTGCTGGCTAAGGGCTGGAGCACGATCTGGTCGACTTCGATGCCCACGTTGTTCACGCAGCGAATAATATTATGAACCGCCGTGATAGAGCCTGTAACGATATGCACGTCTACTTCCAAGCGCGTGCCGGTCATCCCCACAGGATCGGTGATCCCCTCTTGTCCATCTACGATATACTGTCGGGGAATGACGTGAATGAGTTGGCTGTCCGGGCTGATTTGGACGGCCTGGGCATTGTCAATGACGCGCTGGACATCTTCTAGAGCGATAATGCGGCTATCGCGCGAAATCGACACGGTCCCAGAGTTGTTGACGCTACTGATGTGCCTTCCGGCAATGCCGGCGAAGACGTGCTCGATCTCGACATCGGCCATATTCTCGGCCTCTTCGATGGCTCTCTTAATACTGGCTGTCGTCTCGCCGATGTCCACGACAACGCCCTTCTCTAAGCCGCGCGATGGGGCCTTCCCCATCCCGATGATCTCGATATTCCCGTCTTCGACGTTACAGACCAAAGCCACTACTTTGGTCGTGCCGATGTCCAACCCGACAATGATCTCCCCCATTCCCATCACCACCCTTAATCTTGCGTTCGTGCCAGACGATCCCGCACGATAGCCATTCCTCTCCACCGCAAATCAATAGCGCGGCGCCGTGCTTGGGGGAGCGCGGTCACCAACGCTTCCCATCGCGTCCATTCCCCATGAAGATCGTAGATTGAGATCCAGAGATCGGGGCCCTCACGAAGAGATAAGATGAGATCGCTTCCCATAAAGCGAACGGTCGTGATCCTATTCAAAAAACGGCCCGGAGCGTTCAGGAGCGCACGCATAGGGACAAGATAAAAGAGATCACTCAGGCGCAAGCCGCGCTCCGTCTGAACAGCGTCCAACCCGACAAAGACCGGACCGAAGAGCGCTTGCGCTTGTGCGCGCGCGAAGAGAACCCCAGCGTCGTCGCTCCAGTAAAGCGTCCCGTCGGGCAGTCGGACTAAAGCCCACGGCTCGCGCGCTTGCAGCACAACCCTTACGCCTCCCCAGAGCACTCGGTGCACCTGGGCAGTGCGAATCTCGGGAAATTCAAGCAACAAGCGCTCCGCGGCGGCTAGATCCGCGGTCAACCAATTCGCCCCTATTTGAAAAGGGAGCTTCTGCAGAGCTCTATCGGCTTCTATCCTCTCACCACCCTGAACGACAATCTCTCGTATGGCTAGATACTCACGCCAGGGTAGGAAGAACGCTCCTACCAGCGTTAACAACAGCACTAACCGGCGCACATCGTCTCAGACCACGACAGCCAGCTCCAGCTTTAACTCCACACCGAAATATTTAAGCACATAAGACCGGGTGATGTCAATTAGCTGTAGGACGTCGCGGCTTGTCGCCCCCCCCTCGTTGATGATAAAATTCGCATGCTTTGCGGAGATTACCGCTCCACCCACGCGGTATCCCTTCAGTCCCGCTTGGTCAATCATCTGTCCCGCCGTCAGGGCCGACGGAGGGTTGCGAAAGACGCAACCGGGGCTGGACATCCCTAAGGGCTGGCGCTCGCGCCGGCGTTGCAAAAGCGCCGCGCCATCCCACGATTTTCCTCTCCCTAAGCGAAATTCCCCCTCGATCACAATCAGCTTCTCCTCTTGAAACCGGCTCATGCGATAGGCGAACCGGCAATCGTCCCTTTCTAGGGTAATCAATTTCCCGTCAAAAGTCAATGCCCGGACTCTCTGGACGACCTCGGAGATCGCGCTTTCGGGGATCCCGGCGTTCATCACGAGGGCTCCGCCCACGCTGGCGGGGATGCCCACAAGAAAGTCCAGCTCACGCAACCCTTGAGCGCGCGCCGCCGAGATGACTCTTGCCAGGCTCGCCCCGGCTTCGGCCTTCATAATAGTATCTCTGATCTCGATGCGACCAAAATCCGGCCCCAGCTTGATCACAATGCCGCGCACACCTTCGTCAGGAAAGAGAATATTAGTCCCATTCCCAATGATTCTCCATGAGAGAGCGTGCTCCTGCGCAAAAGAAATAGTAGCGCAGATGTCTTCCACCGAGCGCGGGGTAACAAAATAATCAGCTCTGCCGCCGATACGCAAAGAAGTGTGGCGCGCCAAGGGCTCGCTGCCCTTGACCTGCCCTCTCAGTTGCTTCTGCAGCCGAGCGTGCACGAGATCAGAGGGGATCATCGCTGCTCACTCCCCTTCACAAGCTGCCTTGCGGCTTGCCGAAGCCGCAAGCTCAGATCTCCGGCATTGAAAGCTATAACCCAATCTCCCGGCGAACAAAGCTCTCTCAGAAACTTGCCCAGTTCTTCTTTCTGGGGGAGATAGAGAACTTGGGGATGATAACGCTGCAAAGCCTCCAATAGGCAACCGAGATCAACGCCCTCTAACGGCTGCTCAAACGCCGCGTAAAGATCTGTGACAATCACTGTATCGGCCAGCGCAAACGCACGGCTGAACTCTTCGGTGAGATAGCTCAAGCGCGTATAACGATGGGGCTGGAAGAGCGCGATCAGGCGAGAGGGCCGCCACGCCCCACGGATCGTCTCCAGATTCGTCTGAATCTGTTCGGGCAAGTGCGCGTAGTCGTCTATCAGTACAATAGGAGAACGCAAGAGAAACTCGAAGCGTCTTTCGGGGAGTCGAAACCCGCGCAGATACGCGGCCATCTGACGAAACGAAAGCCCCAGAGAGCTCCCCACACAGAGCGCGGCCAGCGCGTTATAGATATTATGCTTCCCCGGCACCGTCAGTTCGACTTCTCCCACAGGACGCCCCCGCCACGCGATCTCAAAGCGTGCTCTCTCTTCGGCAAACTCCAGATCATAGGCGACCAGATCTGCCGGGCGCTCGATACTGTACGTGAGCACAGACTTAGAATCTTTGAGAATCGCTTCTTGAATCCCCGGATCGTCGGCGCAAACAATAGAGCGCTCGCTCTGCTCGGCAAACCGTTTGAAGCTCTCTCGCAAAGAGCGCTCGCACCCGTACGTCTGCAAGTGATCTCGCCCGATGTTGGTGACGACTCCGATCTGAGGGTGAAGCTGCAAGAAATACCCGTCGCTCTCGCAGATCTCGGCGACCAAGTGACGCCCGCGACCGTAGTGAGCGTGGGCCCTCAGCGTCGGCGAAGCCGCTCCCAAGATAAAAGTCGGCTCGAGTTTGGCTCGCACCAAGAGCGTCGCGATCATCGCTGCGGTCGTCGTCTTGCCATGAGTCCCAGCTACGCCGATGCTATACAGATCGCTCATCAGTGTTCGGAGAAGCTCCAACCGATGGACGATGGGCAGTCCGCGGCGACGCGCCGCGTGCAGTTCGATATTATCTGCGGGTATGGCGGACGAAAACACGACTGCATCGGCGTTCTTAATGTTCTCAGCGGCATGCCCGAAAGTGACGGGGATGGACAGAGCACCCAGCTCGCGCGTCCGATGATTCTCCGTCAGATTCGAGCCGCTGACGCTGAAGCCCATCTCGTGATAGACTTTCGCTAAGGCGCTCATGCCGTCGCCGCCGATCCCGATAAAGTGCAGGGCCGTCTTAGGGTTTCGTTCTCTCTTCATCCAATAACACCTCGATCTCGTGCAAGATAGACTGCAAAGCGTCTCTCTTCCCCTCTCCCCCACCCTGGCCCTTCCCGTATACGGGGAGGGAACGGGTGGTGGGAGAGGGTGAATACTTCAGAAGCGAACGAATCTCTTGGGCCAAGCGTTCCGAGCTCAACTCGCCTTCAGGGAGCACCGAGCACCAAGAAGCGCTGCCAGACAAACGTTGCGCGTTGGCCATCTGATGATCGTTGGCAGCTCCTCTCCAGGGGACGATGACCGCGGGCTTGCGCAGCGCCGCCAGCTCCGAAAGCGTTGACGCGCCTGCGCGGGCCACGACCACATCGGCAGTTGCCAAAGCCTCTCCCATCTCGGTGATATAGGGAACCAGCACCGTGTGGGCCCCTTCCCCATTCAGTCTCCCGTGACGATCTCCCGTGACGATCAAAAATTGCAACTCTTTCAGCTCATCTCGCAACGCCAGAGCCCTCTCGGTGAGCAAGCGCGAGCCACGGCTACCCCCGAAGACCAAGACGGTCTTTCTGTCGGGTCGGAGCTGAAAGCGCTTAGTATCAGGGCGCGCGGCGAGAATCTGCGGGCGGATGGGCAACCCCGTGACGACGAGCTTTCGAGCACGCAGATACTGGGCCGATTCGGGATACGTGACACAAACCGTAGAGACCCAAGGCGCGAGCAGTCTGTTCACCAGCCCGGGAGAGAGATTCTGTTCGTGAATCAAAGTGGGGATTTTTAATAAGATTCCCCAAAAAAGCGGAGGAAAGGCTGCGTAGCCGCCGGTGCCAACGATAAGCGCAGGGCGGGTCTTCAGAAGAACAAAGAGCGCTCGTAGAAGTGCCATCGGCAGCAAGAGCAGCGCCCAGAGGGCCCAGAAAAACCAGAGTGATCTCTGGCCTGGGCGGGTCAGCGACCTCACCGGCAGCAGATAGATCCTCATCGAGCGAGAGGACGAGCGCGGCACGACCTCTCTTTCTAAGCCGTACCGGCTGCCCACATAGACGGGCCGATAGAGGACCTCACACAGCCCTTCTAAGATAGCCAGCGCGGGATAGAGATGCCCTCCCGTCCCGCCGCCACAGACGAGCACCGTTTTCATGAGAAGCTCCTTGTGCGATATTAAAAAGTATTCCCGTCATAGCCAGAGATACAATGAGCGAAGAGCCCCCGTAGCTAATAAAGGGCAGCGTCAAGCCGGTGACGGGCAGCAGCCCCGTAGCTACACCGATGTTGATCGCCGCTTGCGTCAAGAGCGCAAAAGTAATTCCCGAGGCCAAGAGCGCGCCAAAGCGATCTGACGTTCTCATAGCGATCGAATACCCCAGATACCCCAGAGAGAGAAAGAGCCCGATGACTAAGAGCGCTCCCAGCAACCCCAGTTCTTCGCCGATAATGGCGAAGATAAAATCGTTATAGGGCTCCGGGAGATAGAGCAGTTTTTCGCGGCTCTCCCCCAGCCCACGCCCCAAGAGTCCCCCAGAGCCAATTGCCGTAAGAGACTGTATTAATTGATACCCCTCGGTGGTGCTGTAGCGAAAGGGATCGAGAAACGCCAGAAAGCGCGCGGCGCGATAGGGCGCTTGGACAATCAGCCACGCTAAGATGGGAACGGCTGTGAGAGCCAGCAGCGCCAGATGGAGCAGCCGCCCTCCACTGAGAAAGAGCATATAGCCCGCTATCAATAAGAAGATGAACGCCATAGCGAAGTCGGACTGTTTCAGCGCGATCAGCGCTCCCCCTCCAGAGACCGCCAGCCCCGCTAACGGGCCGTCCATAAACTCATTCAGGCGCTGCCCCTTGCGCATGACCATAGCAGCTAGATAGATAATCAGAGCCAACTTAAAGAACTCTGTGGGCTGGACTTGAAATGGCCCGGGGAGGCGCAGCCAGCTTCCGCGCACCGCCATCCCGGGGACGAGCGTCAAGCACATCAGCCCAAGCGCTATTATGAGTATTCTTCCGTCCCAGTCCATCAGATAGCGATAGGGTACCCGTGTGCAGAGCCAAAAGATCAGCGCGCCCGCAGCCAAGGCCATAAGATGCTTAACGAGAAAGTGTGTAGGGTCGTCATGACGAATGGCCGAGGCGGGGAGGCTGGCGCTGGCAATCATGACCGTTCCCAGCATCGTGAGGATGCCGACGACGAGCAAGAGCCGCGGTGCTGCGTCCGACACGGTTTTGCGCCTCCCTTAACCCTCACCCGGCCTTCGGCCACCCTCTCCCTTCTAGGGAGAGGGACGGGGTGAGGGTCACCTCTACGCTAGCACCAGATGGCTCTTGGCTGAAGGCCCTCTGGTCGAGAGAGAGGCTGGGCTTTGTCTAGACGGGGTGGGACGAATGTCCTAGACAGTCACGGAGTGTGATTCAGATAGCTCTCTGGCTTGTCGTCGCAAGACGGCCTGACGGAAGACTTCGCCGCGCTCTTCGTAGTTGGAGAACTGATCAAAGCTCGCACACGCGGGCGAGAGCAGACAACTCGCGTTAGGGTAACGCAGAGCACGTTCTACGGCTTCATCGAAGCTCTCTATGAAAAATCTTCTGAAGTTCGCCCTCTCCAACGCTTGCGCGATCTGGGGAGCGCTCTCCCCGATGAGACAGATTTCGCAGATCTCATAGCAAGAGAGGGCTTCTGCCAGTTGGGCGAAGTCTTGGCCTTTGGCTCGTCCCCCTAAGATGAGCACCAACGGGCCGGGGATGGCCGCCAGCGCGGCCAGTGTGGCGTGCACCGTCGTTGCTTTGGAATCGTCGTAGAATTTGACGCCCGCGATCTCGGCGATGAACTCTTGACGATGGGGCAGCTTGGGGAGATCTTCAAACTGGGGCAGCGGGATTTGGGGAGCGAAGAGACGAGCGGCGGCCCACGCCGCGGCGGCATTGAGACGCCAGTGATCGGCCGGCTCCCTCGCCCTCACCCCGCCTGGCGGCACCCCTCTCCCGGACCTAACCCCAACCCCTTCCCTAAAGGGAAGGGGCTCCCCTCCCGCTTTAGGGGAG
>JAJHSH010000052.1 GCA_022683945.1 Candidatus Acetothermia bacterium
ATTTGAGGTCGTAGACCGCGTGCTTGGCGCGTTTGACGGAGCTCACTCCGGGTATTGTAACGGCGGGATTCGCCTGCGGCGAATCTCTGCTTTCCTCCCCCCAGCAAGCTGGGGGGTATCCAGCAGAGGATTTCTATGAAAGACAGAACACTGACAGCGGCGAATAACCAGACCGCTGCTTTGGCTCGAGTCATTCTTTATCCCTCCATTGGTCGTCCGCCTAACTATGGATTATACGGCAAAATGCCGTATAATACTCGTGTCGTACAGATTAGACGGCATTCTGTGATCTTATCTCTTGTCGCAATTATAAACCCCGACTCGGCTCTGTATCAACACATGGAGGAGTTAGGCGACGGTCAAGGGCTTGATCCGCTCGACCTTGGACCCGATCTCTTGGGTCGCATCCCACAGCTCCACCGCACGCTGCGCGTTGAGCCAGAACTCCGGAGAGTTGCCAAACAGACGTGAAAGCCGGAGCGCCATTTCCGGGCTTACCGATCGACGCTCGCGAAGCAGCTCGTTTACGGTCTGGCGCGAAACACCCAATGCCTCCGCCAGCCCCGAAACCGTGAGCCCGTAGTCGGGAAGGAAATCCTCTCGAAGCATCTCCCCGGGGTGGATGGGGCGAACCTCCTTCTTCCTCGTGTTCAGAATGCTCATCTGTCACCTCGCTCGCCGCACTATGTCTGGCGGCAACCGCTTAGACCGACCGCTGGTGAGCAGTTCCTCCGTGTGTCTATCCGCGAAGGTCTTGATCACATGTCAACTATAATCCGTCACGTGACGCTTGTCAATCCCCAGCAGTATCGCCTAACATATGCGTCAGCCGTTTGCGCGAGGCTAGTCGAGATGGCTGAACCAGAAACATCTTCGCGATGCCCGAACGCTGGCATTGCGCGCCAGTAGCGCAAATCAGCTGCACGCATTGTTGGGCGGTTTTGTGGGAGTCTCATGAGAACTGTCTGCACAGTTCGCCAATCTGGTTTCAAATCTGGAGCATTTTCAGTCACCGCGAGACCTAAAGTCATACTTTATCTACACTGTATATCGCTTATTCCAACTGTCTGGAAAGGTAAGCCCATTCCCATAGACAAAGCGAATGAGTTGCCCGTGATGTTGGACTTCGTGCTCAAGGAGGTTGAACGCAAGTTCAATCTGTACGTCGGTCAAATCCGAGAAGTCGATTTCATTCATTTGCTTATGCGTTGTTTCCAAAGCAGCAAGCACAGATTGCTTGACACGCGGCGTTTTCAAACTACACGAGAATCCTTTCCAACCGCCTGTCTCGATTGCTTTGGTATAACTTTCACGAGCCCCGACGATACACCACAATTGACCTGCGATTCGGTTGGATGGTAGGCTTGGTAAATCTAAGTTCAAGGATGTTTCATCGAGATGTGCTACAAGATCGTGGGTTAGTCTGAATGACCGATCCAATTTCTCCTTTAATTTTTGATTCACGTTTATCTCCTTGGCTTTACCATTGTTTTCCGAGATCGTATAAGAGTATAAGATTACCGCCCACCTATTGATTATACGACAAAACGCCGTATAATACTCGTGTTGTACAGATTAGACGGCATTCTGCGGTCTCATCTCTTTTCGCTGGCAATTATAAATCCCGACTCGGCTCGGTGTCAACAGATGGAGGAGTATGTCCTTGCAGATAGACAAGCTCAAGCGCAACCGCATGTACGACGAGTTTGCGCATCTTTGGCCCTGGATCAGTGCTCCGGAGGGCTACGCTGAAGAGGCGCGCTTCTGGCGCGACGCGCTGCGGGAGGAGTTGGGGCCGGGACGGCATCACATTCTTGAGCTAGGCGTCGGTGGTGGCAACAACCTCTCCCATCTCACGAAAGATTTTCAGGCGACGGCCGTTGATCTTTCTGAGAAGATGCTGGCTCACTCGAAAAAGCTCAATCCCGGCGTCGAGTATATCGTCGGCGATATGCGCACGATTCGATTGGACAGAAAGTTCAAAGCTGTGATTATCCATGACGCGATCAGCTATATGCTGACGGAAGACGATCTCCGCGCTACGTTTGCGACAGCCGCTGCGCATCTAGAGCCCGGCGGGGTTTTCATCACTGCGCCTGACTGGTTTAAAGAGACCTTCCCAGGCCTGAGAGTCTCCCATAAGACCAGAGCAAATGCCCAGACTGAGCTGACATATTTCGAATACGCCTACGACTCAGATCCCAACGATTCTGTGATGGAGACTATTCTCATATACTTCATCCGTGAGCGGGGTCAGCTCAGAGTTGAGGAAGACCTTCACGTCACAGGGCTTTTCCCAATCCAGACGTGGGTGAACTTGATGACCGAAGCCGGGTTCGTTGTGGAGAAGAAAGAGTACCCGGTTCATGACGACCCGCGACAGGCGTATCTGTTGGCAGGGGTAAAAACACGATGAAGCAAGACAGCCAAAAGATTTATACTGATTATTATGGCATCATCCTTCATCCCACCGAGCCACGGCTGCTCATACTCCGCGAGCGCGCGGGATGGGGCTTGCCACATTTTTCGCAGACAGAGCGTCATTTCTGGCAAGAGGTCGGCCACATCAACTGTGCGATCCGAGAGCAGCTCGGCATGGACGTAACGACATTGCGCTGCGCATACACTGAATATAACTCGACCACCAAACGTGTGTGCAGAGTGTACGTTTTAGAAAACCACAATCCAAGTTGTGAATCTCCCTCCCAAGGGCGTTGGATCGGACGTGATGAGTTAGAGAGCCTTCCGCTCGCTGCGCCGGAGCATCGCAATGTGATCGTCCGAAGTTTCGATGAGACGCTCCATTCTCGTCGTGTCCCTTGGTATACCAAAGGATGGTTCGCTACAGCTCAGGCGTGGCTCCAAGCACAATGCAAGGATCTCGGCATCGCTCTCGTCGAGATCGAACAAGCGCGCTCTTGGGAGCGATCTTCACTATGGCGGATTAAGACGAACGCAGGGCTTTTTTACTTCAAGGCTGTTCCCGCGATGTTCTCCCATGAGATCTCGCTCACACAAACGCTAGCTGCGTGGTATCCAGAAAATTCCCCCAAAGTTATCGCTATAGACGCCGACAGAGGTTGGATGCTGATGGAAGATGTGGAAGGTCAATCATGGGACCACGTGCAAAACCCAAAGATCTGGGAGGACGCTCTACAACGCTATGCCCAGATTCAAATCGCGTCAGCAGCGCATACGGATCAACTGAGAGTGCTGGGCTGCCCAGATCGGCGACTCGAAAAACTCATACATCAGATTAGTGCTCTCCTTGCAGATACCGATGCGATGTTGCCAGGGGAAGCCGGAGGACTCTCTCAGGAAGAGATAGCAACGCTGAAAGCCTTGGGCCCTCAATTGAAGAAGCTGTGCGCGGAGCTTAGAGACTGTCGTATACCTCACACGCTGGAGCATGGCGACCTCTGGCCGGGGCAAATCTTCTTTCGCGAGCAAAGCCCGGTCTTCATAGATTGGTCTGACGCGGCCATCTCTCATCCGTTCTTCAGTCTCAATTTTCTCTCCGACCCGATAGAGATGCAGCCGTTTTTAGCGAGGTCTTCGGATCTACGCACGCGCCTGCGGGATGCGTACTTAGAACCGTGGGCGGCATACGAGCCGAAGGAGCGCCTCAGCCACATCTTCGCCCTTGCCGATCGTTTAGCTCCACTCTATTACGCAACGCTCTATCACCAGAGCATTCTGCCCCAGATGGAGTTCAAATGGGAAATGGAGAGGATGCTGCCGTTCTACGTAAAAAAGCTCCTCTACCCTGATTCTTGAAGACAAGCGCTCTCAGGGTGATCGGACCACTGACGCGAAGCTGAGCGCTTCTATCTCTTGAGCTATTCTCTTGTTGA
Organism: Candidatus Acetothermia bacterium; assembly: GCA_022683945.1. Classification (GTDB taxonomy): domain Bacteria; phylum Bipolaricaulota; class Bipolaricaulia; order RBG-16-55-9; family DRXL01; genus SKYB132. Next base: position 3,855 of record JAJHSH010000052.1, read on the forward strand.
GCTTGGTGAGCACATCGCCCGGCCCGACTTCGACAAATCTCATCACGCTCAGCGACTTCAGCTTCAGCACATAGTCGGCCCAGCGCACCTGCGCTGTGATCTGTTTCGTCAGCAGCTCTTGGATGCGCTGCGGGTCGGTCTCCGGTTCGCCGCTCACCGTCGAGACGACCGGGAACTTCGGAGATGAGAAGGCCGTCTTTTCAATGGTGGGCCTGAGGCGCTCCTCCGCGGGCTTCATCAACGCGCTGTGAAAGGGAGCTGAGACAGCCAGCTCAATGCCCTTACCCCGCAGCGCTTCGGCTAACTCTTTGGCTTTGAGCACAGCTTCTCTTCTCCCGGAGATCACGATCTGCTCCGGCGAGTTATAGTTGGCGATCTCCGCGCCCGTCTGCGCGCAGATCTCTCGAACTCTCTCATAGTCCAATTTCAAGAGAGCGACCATCCCCCCTTGGCCTACGGGAACGGCTTCTTGCATCAGCCTGCCCCGTAGATGCACCAAGCGCAGCCCGTCTTCTAAGCTGAAGACCCCGGCGCAGACCAGCGCCGAATACTCCCCCAAGCTGTGTCCGGCAGCATAATCGGGCTTCTGGCCGAGAAGCTCAAACTTGATGGCGCTGTCCAGAAGAATCGCGGGCTGAGCAAATTCTGTGAGTTGCAGCTTCTCTGCAGGTCCGTCAAATATCAGTTCTTGCAGATCGAAGCCTAGGGCTTCGCGGGCGCGGTGATAGAACGGCTCGACACGGGCGCGATATTTCTCCCAAAGCTCTCGGCCCATGCCGACGTACTGTGAGCCTTGACCGGGGAAGAGAAAAGCTGTTTTTACCATCTGAGCACGATAGACCCGTAAGTCACACCCGCGCCGAAGGCGCTCAAGACGACGATCTCCCCCGGCTGAAGGCGGCCATCGTCTAGGGCTTCGCGCAGCGCTAGGGGGATCGAGGCCGTAGAGGTGTTGGCATAGCGCTCGATGTTGACGATCACTTTCTCCATAGGAATATCTAAGCGCTTGGCCAACGCCGTAATAATGCGCCTATTCGCTTGGTGCGGCACCACCCAGTCAATATCGTATTTGCTGAGCTGGGCTTGCGCCAGAGCTTTTTCAGTCGTCTCTGCCATCATTTGCACGGCGCTCTTGAAGACCTCGCTACCGGCCATCTTGAGATAGTGCTGGCGCTGCTCCACCGTTTGGAGGCTCGCGGGAGTTTTCACCCCACCCGCGTCAATGCGCAATAGATCCCATTTAGAGCTGTCGGCAGCGAGACAACTCGCCAAGATGCCCCGATCCCCAGAGATCTTGCGCACGACAGCAGCTCCTGCGCCATCGCCGAAGAGCACACACGTCGAACGGTCTTGCCAGTCCGTAAAACGCGAGAGCGCCTCCAACCCGACGACCAAGACGTTTCCGTAGCTGCCGGAGCTGACTAAATCGGCCGCGATCTTGAGCGCATAGACGAACCCCGTGCAGCCGGCGATGAGATCAAAAAACGGGATCTCTTTCTTAATTTTCAGTCCTTCACAAATAAAGGGCGACGAGCCGGGGACGAGCATCTCCGAGACGTTCGTCGCCGTGATGAGAAAATCTATATCGGCTGGGAAAAGCCCAGCGTGCTCTATCGCCTGTCGCGCCGCGGCGATTCCCAGATCGGCAGGGTCCTCGTCGGCGCGCAAGATGCGGCGCTCTCTTATGCCCGTGCGCGCCGTGATCCATTCGTCTGAAGTCTCGACGAGCTTTTCCAGATCAGCGTTGGTGAGGACTCTCTCAGGGACAGCACACCCAACGCCAGCGATTCCGGGGCGCATCTTCATGCGGGGCTCCCTTCCACAGCCAAGCCCAAATGGACCAAACTCTCGTGAACCCCACGCTCAATCTTTCCTATCAGATCATGCTCGACGGCCTCTTTCGCTACGCGAATCGCGTTTTGAATCGCCACAGCGTTGGAGTTCCCATGAGCGATGATCACCACGCCGCGCACGCCCAGCAACGGGGCTCCGCCGTACTGGGCTGCACTGATCTCCTGCTTCAAGCGCTTGAGTGAGGGCCAGAGAAAGGGCAGTCCGAATTTGGCTAAAAGACTTCTATCTATGTGGCGCTTGAGATAGCGCACCGTAACAGCGATAGCCCCTTCATAGGCTTTGAGACAGATATTGCCCGTAAAACCGTCGCAGACGACCACATCAAAGCCGCCCTCGACCAGCCGGTTGGGTTCGACGTTGCCGGCGAAGTTCGGCAGCTCTTGTTCCAGATAGGTGAACGCTTTCAGGGCTTGTTGATCTCCCTTCTGGGGCTCTTCACCGATGTTTAAAAGACCCACACGAGGGTCGGATACGCCCATCAGCTCTTTCATATAAATAGTGCCCATGACGCCAAATTCTAAGAGCTGCTCCGGAGTGCATTCGGCGTTCGCGCCGACGTCAATGAGCAAGGTGCGTCGTCCATCGAGGGTGGGGACGAGCACGCCGATCCCCGGACGATCGATCTCGTGCAGTCGTCCCAAATTAAAGAGCGCCGCGGCCATGACCGCCCCCGTGTTCGCCGGACTAACAAATGCATCGGCTTCGCCCTTGCGCACCGCTCGTATGCCCTGAACGAGAGAACTGTTCTTCTTCTTGCGCGCTGCTTCGATGGGCGACTCGTCCATGCGCACGATCTCCGGAGCGTCAATAATAGAGCATCGCAAATCTCTATAGCGATCCAGCTCGCGTTCGATCAGCGCTTGGTCTCCGGCGAAGATCACTTCGATATTATATTCACGAATAGCCGCAACCCCTCCGGCGATCAGCTCCGCCGGAGGCCGATCTCCTCCTTGGGTATCGAGAACGATTCTCACAGGCTCACCTCGGGCTTATTTTGCGGTTCTGGGAAGATAGAAGTGCAGGCTGAAGCGCACGGAGATGCCTAGGCCTGAAGTAGCGAACGTTTCGGGCTTGGGCGCAGGCTCTTCTGGCGCAGGCCAATGGGGAAGATGCGTCGTCACCGTTTGCATATAAATCAAGCCAAATTCAAAGTTCGTGGTTAGCTGACCCGACCAACTGTGCTCAACTCCCGCCAGAAGTTCAACGGCCAGTGTAGAAGTGCGGCTGCCGTTGCCCCAACACGGAGGCATGATCTTCTCATCGGGAGGAGGCAACGCGGGGTCAGATGGGGTCTTCTCCATAGGTCGGACACAGTAATAAGAATAGGTGCTCTGTACACTAATCCCTCGGCCAACGAGATAGAGATCGTCTTGGGGATGATCAAAAAGTTTGAAAAGCAGCCCTCCGGAGATATTTGTGTAGTTGCGCGGATTCCATTGATCGGTAAAACTTGAAATCCAGCCACCTATCTCGAGGGCGAACTGATCGCTCACCCAATACTGCATGGTTAATGCCGAGCCCAAGGCCAGATCAATGTCACCCGGAGCCATGGGGGCCAGCGCGTTGGGCAGATAGCGCGCGCCAATGCCCAAACCACGCCCAGCCGAGAGATTTTCAGTCTGGGACCAAGCCGCCCCAGAAGATGTCACGCTGACTAGCAAAAGAGCGACGCTGCTGGCGACAAAAAAACGTTTCATTGCTCCTCCTTACTCCTCCTTTGGAGATCCAGATTATAAACGATAGTCGCCCTCGTGCGCGACCTCCAAAAAAGCCGCCAAGAGATCAATCGTCGCTTGGATGTCGTCTCTGTGCGCCGCTTCGACGACCGAGTGCAGATAGCGCGTGGGAATGGAGAGCGTCACCGCGGCGACGCCTTCGCGGGCCATCTGAATCGCGCCGGCGTCGGTGCCCCCGCGCGGCAGAATTTCTAACTGATATTTGATCTTCTTCTTCTCGGCCATTTCGCGCAGCTTGCGCACCAGTTTAGGATTAGAGATAGAAGCCGAATCTTTGATCTTGATCGCCGTGCCCGCGCCGAGCTTTGTGATGTGCTCGTGTTCGCCTGCGCCCGGAACGTCGCTGGCGACCGTGACATCGAGCGCCACCCCGATATCAGGTGCGATCTGGAAACTCGAGACCCGCGCGCCGCGAATCCCCACCTCTTCTTGGGTCGTCGCGACCGCGTAAATATCGCACAGATGCTGCTTGGTCTTCTTGAGAGCCTCGATCATCACATAGAGACCGACGCGATCATCCAGAGCTTTACACGAGACGAGCTGGCCCACCGAGACGAAATTCTGCTCCAGCGTGACGAAGTCCCCGATATGCACTCGCCTCTTGACCTCTTCGCCCGACAGCCCCGGATCAATAAAGAGATCTTTGAGCTCTAAGGGTTTCTTGCGCTCTTCTTCGGAGAGAATGTGCGGGGGTTTCGAGCCGATGATGCCGGGAAGATCGCCGTCTTCTGTATGGACGACGACGCGCTGGGCCATCAGGACTCTGGGATCGAAGCCGCCCAGGGGGTCAATCTTCAAGAAGCCGTTCTTCTCGTCAATATGAGAGACGAGAAAGCCGATCTCGTCCATATGCGCAGCGATCATCACTTTGGGGCCGCGCCCGCTGCCCTTCTTCTGGGCGATGACGTTGCCCAGAGCATCGGTGCTGATCTCGCTACAGATCTTTTTTAGTTCGCGTACGACCAACTCGCGCACGGCCTCTTCGCGTCCCGGAATGCCGTGCGCCTCACAGAGCTGTTGCAAAAGTTCCATGAACGGGTCTCCTTCGGGTTAGAAAGCAGTCTTCCACAATAGCGCAGAAGCGCGGGCAAGTCAAATCGCAGTCTTATACTGATTTGCTTTCGAGATGCCACTATAGACTTTCAAAACTCCGTCCCCAGCCGCGCTTTGATTCCCCGATCAAACGGGTGCTTGATCTTGCGCACTTGCGTCACTAAATCGGCGATCTCTTCGATCTCCGGGAGTCGCTGGTGACTGCCCGTCAGCACACACTCCGTCTTGGGCGCTTTGCTCTTCACAGCTTTAATCAGATCTTCAGCCGAGATCACGCCCATCTGCACCGCATAGAGAGACTCATCTACGATGACCATGTCGTACTGACCCGACGCGAGCGCGCGCGCCGTCGCTTCTAATGCTTTGCGCCCGGCTTCCAGATGCCCCTCGGTGGGCTGGCCAATCAACCATTCGGGCATCCCAAAGCGCTCACATGAAAAATTCTCAAAGCGCTTCAGCGCTTTTAACTCACCGTACTCTTCAAAGGCTTCTACACCTGAGATGCCGCCCTTCAGGAACTGAATCAAGTGCACGCGAAAGCCCCGCCCTAACGCACGCAGCGCCATCCCCAAGGCGGCCGTCGTCTTGCCCTTGCCGTCACCCCACCAGATCTGCACAAGTCCCAGCTCGCTTTTGGCTTTCATCAGCACTCCTTAGAGTCGAATCAGCGCGCCCTCAGGCGTCAATCCGCGAAAGATCTCCGGATGAATGATCTCGGCCATCATCTCTAATCCCGTTACTATGCGCGGCCCCGGACGATTGAAATACGCCGATGCTTCTACAACAAAAATTTGGTTCTCTTTCACCGCCAACAGTTCTTGCCAGCTGTCTAACTCTGTGAGCAGATTGATCTCGCGCAGCGTGCGCTCCATGGAGAAGCCGCAGGGCATCAGCACAATAATATCTGGGTTGTAATTGAGAATCTCTGCCCAGTCGGCGTAGCGCGAGGGCTGGCCGACCTCGCCGAGCCAATCTTCTCCGCCGGCGTATTCGACTATCTGGGGCACCCAGTGCCCACCGACCATAAGAGGCTCAAGCCATTCGATGCAGCAGACTTTGGGGCGTTCTGCTAATTCTTCTGTACGGGCCCGGATGCGCTCTACTCGCTTACGCAAGTGCGTCACCACGCGCTGCCCTGTAGTCTCTCGTCCAGTCGCTTCGGAAACCGTGAGAATATTCTCAAAAATATCTTCGATGGTACGCGGCTCGAGCGAGACGATCTGCGGATGACCGTGCAAGAGTTTTACGGCGGCGCGCACGTCGTCAAACGACGGCGCGCAGACCTCACAAAGCTCTTGGGTCAGAATGAGATCGGGCGCCAATTGCTGCAACTGCTCTGCGTCTATGTGATAGACGCTCAGGCCGTTGTGCAGGCGCTCTCGGACGATCTGATCTATTTCCAGACTGGAGATCTCGGAGTGGACGGAAGCGGTGCTGAGCTTGGGTTTTCTCAGAGCTTCCGGGGGCCAGTCGCAGTCGTGCGAGACCCCGACTAATTGATCTCCCAAGCCCAGTTCATAGACGATCTCCGTAGCGCTGGGCAAGAGCGATATGATCTTCATAGAGAATTATCTCCTTGCGCGGGTATCAGATCGCAGTAACAGTGTCCGTCGCGCAGGACCGTCTCACCCAGTTGGAAGCGCACCGGATGGCGAAAGAGCGGGCCGTCGTAGACAAAGCTGTGGAACTCGCCGTTCTCGCCGCACGGGTCAACGCCGGAAGGTAAGTCGGCCAGAAAGCGCTCATCCAACTCTCGTCCAACAAACTCCGCGCCCAGCCATCGGGTGCTCACACAGACGGTGGTGGCGCGAAAACCCTGAGCGAAGAATTCTCGCAGCAACGACAGAGAGCTTCGCCCCCACAAGGGCGTGATGAGCTCCATCTCTACTTCTTTCAGGCGCTCTTCGCGATAGCGTCGTACATCTTCGAGAAAGATATCTCCGCTGGCGATCTTCCGAACGCCTTGGGCCTTGAGATCCAAAAGTATTTTACGCATCTGCTCACCGTACTCTTGATTGGAGCAAGAAGGGCGTATGGTCATGGAGCGGAGGCGCTCTCCCAGCGCCTCCGCTTGGGCTTCGATCAGAGCGCGTCGCACGCCGTGCATCGTCACCCGGTCGTAGCCCTCTGTAAACGTGGTGAGCAGCCCACAGATCTCGTACGAGCGCTGTAGCTCTGCTAGCGCTCGTGCGCTGTCTTTTCCGCCGCTCCACAGGAGCACGATCTTCTCTCTAGGCATGGGGGGCCGGCACGATGACGAGCGAACTTCCGTTGAGCGCAATCCGCTGGACGCGCATCTGATAAACCCGTTCGATATTCTCCGGGGTGAGCACCGTCTCTGGAGTTCCCAGCGCGAGCAGTTGTCCTTCACTCAAGAGCGCCACGCGATCGGCAAAACGCGCCGCCAGATTGAGATCATGCAGCGAGAGAATCACCGTGAGCCGACCCTGCGCCAAGCGACGAATAAGCTGGAGAATCTCTATCTGATAGCGCAGATCGAGATGGGCCGTCGGCTCGTCTAATAATAAAATTTGGGGCTCTTGGGCCAGCGCTAACGCAAGCCAGACGCGCTGGCGCTCGCCGCTGCTGAGCTGCTGCACGGGACGGTCGGCAAACTCCAGCGTGCCCGTCAGAGTGAGAGCGCGAGTGATTCGTGCGCGATCTTGCTGGGAGAGCCGCTGCCAGCGCTCCAGATGCGGCAGCCGCCCCAGCTCGACGATCTCGCGCACGGTGAAGTCGAACGAACTGTGAATCTCTTGCTCGAGAGCCGCGATCTCGCGGGCCAGCGCTTTGGGAGAGATCTCGTTCATCCGACGAGCGTCTAAATAGACCACGCCATTGCTGGGCTGGAGCTGCCCAGCAATGGCCCGCAACAACGTCGTCTTTCCTGAGCCGTTGGGGCCTAAGAACGCGAAGACTTCATTGGGATATATCTCCAATGAGAGATCGCGCAAGACGAGCCGGCTATCATATCCCAGCGAGATCTTCTCTAGTTTTATAGAATTCATAGGGAGACTCCCGGAGCGCGGCGCGCGGCTCTCCAATGGAGCAGCCACAAGAAGAACGGCGCGCCCAAGAGCGCGGTGATAATCCCCACCGGCAATTCTGTGGGCGGCAGGAACGAGCGTGCTACCGTGTCGCAAAGCGTAAGAAGAACCGCTCCACCCAGAGCCGAGGCGGGCAAGAGCAAACGATGATCAGGTCCGACGATCAGTCTCAAAATATGCGGAACGACGAGCCCGACAAAGCCGATCGTTCCGGCGACAGCCACCGCACTGGCCGTCAGCAGAGTCACCGCCGTCAAGAGCGCTCTGCGCAGCCGACGCGGCTGGATGCCCAGATGCGCGGCCATCTCTTCGCCGAGAGAGAGCGCATTCAATTCGCGGGAGAAGAGCACCAACAGAGCACCCACAGCGAAAAGCACCAGCGCCAAAAGACCGACATAGAGCCACTGCGCTCCACCCAGACCCCCTAAGATCCAGAAGATCAAGCGTCGTAAATCTTGACCGGCACCGCCGTAGTAATAGAGCAGAAAGCTTGTCACAGCCGAGAAGAGCGCTGCCAGCGCCACACCTGCCAAGATCAGAGCGTAATTATCTAACTTAGCCCAGCGCGTCTGCCCCAAGCGATAGACGAGCGTAACCGCGAAAAGCCCTCCCAAAAATGCCCCCAAGGGCACCGCGCCCCAATAGATCTCCCATCGCAACGCAATGGTCAACGCTGCCCCGGCCGTCGCGCCGCCGGCGATCCCCAGAAGATACGGATCCGCCAAGGGATTGCGAAAGAGCCCTTGCATCACAGCTCCGCAGAGTCCAAGCGCCCCGCCGACCAGCGCCGCCAAGAGCAGACGCGGCAAACGAACCTGCCCCAAGATGAGCATCTGGGTGGGATCACCACTTCTGCCGAAGATCAGCGCTACTATCTCGTCAAGCCCAATCGGCACTGCGCCCAAAGAGAGCCCGACCCCCAGCGCTCCCAAGAGCAGAAGGACCAAAATGGACAAGCAAATCGTCGTGCGGTGCCGCAAACGCTCTGCTCATCTCCTAGGGCCGTGCAAGATCTCTGAGAGATTTTTAATCGTCTGTGCGACGCGCGAGGAGACCCACGCCGAGGCCTTGACCCCAAAGACGCGCTTATCTCGCACGGCTTTCAGTTCTTGCAAGAGACGGTGATTCGTGATCAGAACAACCAAGAACGGATCGGTAAAGATAAAACTCGGATCGCGCTTGAGAAGTTCTTCAAAGCTCACTTGTTTGTAGCCGACGATATCCGAAAAGACGTTAATACCCCCGGCTCGCAGTAAAATCTCGTTCTCCGGAGTGCCACGCCCCGCGACAAAGGGCGGCTGCTCCCCGGACGGATAGAGAATCGCCGCCGTCGGCTTGATCTTGTCTATGACTGCGCCTTCGGTGACGACGATCTCCTCGGCGATCTTCCCGATGAGCGCGTCGGCCTTCTTCGTATCCCCATCTAAGACAAGACCGATAGTGCGAATTGTCCTGAAGACTTCAGTTACGCTGTCAATCACTCCCCCGGCCTTGCCCGCCGTGATCACGATCAGGCCGGCGCGCTCGAGCGAGTCGCGCACCGCGCCGAAGGCCCCAAAGACGAGATCGGGCTTGAGCGCTAAGATCACTTCGATATTGGGGCTGAACGCTGGGCCGACTTTGGGGAGCTGCGCGACTTCCGGGGGATTGTCGGGCGAATCACTGACACCCACCAAGCGACTCGTCGCTCCTAGGTCAATAATAATTTCCGTGTAGAGCGGCGTTCCGGCGACGACGATCCGTTCCGGGCGCTTGGGTATGGTGATCTCGCGACCTCGATCGTCCCGCACCTTGACGGGATAATCGGCCAGCGAAGGCCAGACGAGCAGTCCGGCCACCAACGACAAGAGCAGACCGACCAAGAACCAACGACGCTTCATAGTATCTTCCTCCCTTTGTGTATTAAGACTTTTCAACTAACGCGCATAAGATAGCCCAGAGTCCTTGGAGCGCCCGCCCGCGCTCCGGCCCAAAGCCAATGATGAGAAGATCCCCAGAGCGCAGCTTTGGAAAGTGCTTCTGTAGCTCTTGGGCGTCGCGGGGGCTGCGTTTTTCTAAGGGCGTCGTCTCGTCGGTGAGCGTCAGTCCTGTGGGACGCTGGGTGAGAAAGAGCGTGGCGGTCGCGCCCAGACGCACGGCGTGATCGCGATAGAGCCACGAGCGGATCTCACCGTTGAGCCCGCGCACATGGGCACCATAGCCGACACGATCCAGCATCAATCTCTCCAGACGAATCTCTTGCACGGAGAGCAAGCGTTTCCAGCAAGATTCGAACCGGCGTTTGCCTCTGGGAGTCAGGGCCGTTCCCCTCTTGGAGAATTTCACCCATCTGTGAGCCTCCAGTTTCTCCAGCTCTGTCCGAACGACGCTCTCTGTAAGCCCCGTCCGCTCGACGAGCGTGCGCCGCCCTAGCGGGGCCTCACGCAGCTCATAGAGCAACGGATAGGCGATGTGCTCACGCAGATGCTCTTTCTGGGATACCATATCCCACCTTGTGAGCATTATACTCCAGTGGCTTGACTTTGGCAAATCTCTGTGAGAGTCTGTATCATCTCTGTGTCATTAAGCAGCGATCCAAGGAGGTCGGTTATTCATGCGCGTTACTTACATCGGACACGCCGCCGTCGAGCTCAAGACCGACAAGCACTCTATCTTAATCGACCCGTTCATCACCGGAAATCCCGTAGCCAAACACAAGCCCGAAGATTTCAAGCCCGATACTATTATTCTGACACACGGTCACGGCGATCATCTGGGGGACGCCGTCCCCATCTCCAAGCGCACCGGCGCTCCCGTCATTGCTATTTTTGAGCTGGCCAGCTACTGTCAGTCCCAGGGCGCGAAAGCCGAAGGGATGAACCTCGGCGGGCCGCACAGCTTTTCTTTCGGAAAAGTGCAGTTCACTCCGGCCTTTCACAGTTCGAGCCATGACGGACATTACTTGGGGATGCCCTGCGGCGTAGTGCTAACGACTCTTGAGAACCGCAAGATCTATCATGCCGGGGACACGGCGCTCTTTGGCGACATGGCGTTCATTGGAAAATTGGGATTGGATCTGGCTTTTATCCCCATCGGCAGCTATTATACGATGGGCCCCGAGGAGGCTTTAGAAGCCGTGCAGTTGCTCAGACCCAAGACTATCATCCCGATTCACTACAATACTTTTCCCGTGATCCAACAAGACGCCGAGCAGTTCAAGAAGAGGGTCGAATCGAAGACGCAAACCCAAGTTATTATCTTGCGTCCCGGCGAGAGCCGCGAGCTCTGAGCACAGCCAGAACGGTGTTATTGAAAAAGCGGGTCGGCTGTCGCCCTTGACAGCCTCCCACGCTTGCCCCATAATGCGGTCACGGAAGCGTCAGCGGGAGTCGGGGTGATGTCGGCCACTTTCGATCTCGAAGAGTTTGCGCTATAATAGACAAGAGAAGCGGCTTTTCGGCGTGCGACGACATTTCACTATAAGCATCAGCCCGGAACGTTGTAGCTCTGTTATTTTCAGTCCCATAGCTGTCGGCTATACGCCTTGAGTGACATCGGCAGAGACGCTATGCAGAGTAAAAGGAGGGTATCAGATGGCGCGAAAATTGGAGGCAGCGATCCGAGAGACTTCTCAGTTCTTTGGAGGCGATGAGCTGCGTGTTCGTTGCTTTTTAGACAAATACGCACTACGCAATCTTGCGGGAAAAGTCGTAGAGAAAACGCCACTGGAGATGTGGGAGCGCGTGGCGCGCGAGATCGCGTCTGTAGAGCTGGACGCGAAGAAGCGCCGCGACTGGGAGAAGAGATTTTATTGGTTACTAGAAGATTTTCGCTTTATCCCCGGCGGGCGGATTATGTTCGGCGCGGGCCAGCCAAGACGCGCCACGTTGCTCAATTGCTACGTCATTCCCATTAAAGAAGATTCGATCGAAGAGATCTTTGAATGGTGCAAAGAAGCGGCGCGCACCTACTCTTTGGGAGGAGGTGTCGGCACGGATATTTCGGTGCTGCGCCCCAGAGGCTCACCCGTCAACAATTCTGCTATTTACTCTTCAGGCTCGGTGAGCTTTATGGATCTCTTCTCGACTACTACGGGGACCATCGGTCAGAGCGGCCGGCGAGGAGCCCTGATGATCACCATCAGCGTAGGCCATCCCGATGTTTTGGATTTTATTGATATTAAGAACGACCCGGAGCGCAAGAAAGTCCAGTACGCCAACATCAGCGTGCGGATGACTGACGAGTTTATGAGAGCCGTCGAGCGCGACGATGACTTTGTGCTCGCGTTTGAAAACGAGCGCATCGGGCGTTTTACCAAAAAAGTACGGGCACGCGAAATCTGGGGAAAATTGGTGAAGAGCGCTTGGGCGAGCGCCGAACCGGGAGTTCTCTTCTGGGACAACGTCAAGCGCGAGTCCACTACAGAGTACAACGGGATGGAAGTCTGCACGGTCAACCCCTGCGCGGAGATCAGCCTTGAACCCTACGGATGTTGCTGTCTGGGCAATGTGAATCTCTCGAAATTTGTGTTAGAGAGCTTCACGGTCAGCGCTCAAGTAGATTGGGCGAACTTAGAAAAAGCCCTGCGCTACGCCACGCGCTTCTTGGACAACGTTTTGGATTACAACGCCGACCGACACCCATTACCGACCCAGAAGACCGCAAGTCTGCACTCGCGTCGTATTGGAGTCGGATTCACAGGTTTGGGGGACATGCTCATCAAGCTGGGCTTCAAGTACGATACCGAAGAGGCAATTGAGTTTACCGATCAGCTCTTTGCGCGCATCAAGCATATCGTCTATGACGAGAGCACAGAACTATCTGCTGAGAAGGGGGCGTTCCCGGCCTTCGATTTCCAGAAGCATTCGAGAAATGCCTATATTAAGCGCTTGAACGAAGAGACCCTCAAGAAGATAGAGAAGAACGGTCTGCGCAACGCGGCTCTGCTCACCGTGCCGCCGGTGGGATCGGGCTCGGTCTTGGCAGGCTGCACCTCGGGGATCGAGCCGATCTTTTCGCTAACATATCTGCGCAAATCGAAGTCCCTGAGCAAAGAAGAATTTGAAGTGAGCCATCCGTTGGTGCGGGAGTATATGGAGATCAAGGAGCTCAAAAGTCTCAAAGAGCTGCCGGAGATCTTCGTCACGGCGCATGAGATCGAACCGATGATGCGGGTGCGCATGCAGGCGACGATTCAAAAGCACATTGACCATGCGATCTCCAGCACGGTCAATCTCGCCAAAGATATATCCCCCGAAACGATTGGAGATATTTATCTGGAAGCGTGGAAGGCAGGCTGTAAGGGGATTACTGTATACAGAGAGGGCTCGCGCGAGGGCATCTTACTGACGCAGACGGAAGCGAAAGCTCAAAGAGAGAGCGAGAAGCCCGCGCGCGCTACGCTGGCTCCGCGCCCGCGTCCCAAAGTCGTCAAGGGCAAGACCTATCGCATGAAGACCGAATTGGGGACGGTTTTTATTACGGTCAACGAAGACGAAGAGGGGATTGTAGAAGTCTTCGTGCAAGGGCTGGGAAAATCCGGGACGGCGAGCGCGGCCTTTGCGGAAGCCATCGGGCGATTGATCTCGCTGGCGCTGCGCTCCGGGGTGAAGCCCAGCGCCATCATTGACCAGCTCGGTCTGATTCGCGGTCCGCGCCCCGTCGTTCAAGAGGACGGAACGGTCGTCTTCTCCGTGCCCGATGCGATCGCCAAAGCGATTGGTGAGTATCTCAAGGGCGGCGAGCAACTGAAGCTGCTCGAAGAAGTGAAGCCCAATCCGCCGCACACGGGTGCGAACGGGCACGATGCCAAGCGCGATGTGGAGCTGTGCCCCAGCTGCGGTGGCGTGGTGATCTTCACCAACGGCTGTTATGTCTGCAGCGACTGCGGCTTTTCCGAGTGCGATTGAGATGATAAAAGCCGTTCTCTTCGACATGGACGGGACGTTGGTGCAGTACGACGGGCCTTTTCAGAGCAGTTGGGATGCCGTAGGCTATAGCGCGGGACTGAAAGCCGAATGGAATAGACTCTTAGAAGATTATTTCCCCAAAAAAGATGCCTACTGGGAATGGATGGACGCAAACGCGCAATTGCTCAGGGGCCTCTCTTTTGAGCAGATTCGCAGCCGTGTTCTTCCTCCGCCTTACACCCCCGGCGTGCGCGAGACGATGCGCGCGCTCAAGCCCAAATATAAACTGGGCGTCCTCACCAGCGGGCTCGATTTCATTGCTGCGTATATCTGCCAAGACTTGGGGATGAATTTCTATCTGGCGAACGGCTTGAGCGTGTGTGATGGAGTCTTTACTGGAACGTGCGAGCGTCGCGTCTATCTCTGGAATAAAGATCAGCACTTGCGAGAGCTCTGTCGTTCTCAGGGGCTAGATCCCAGAGAAGTCTGCTTTGTCGGTGATCACGTCAACGATATTCCCGCGATGAACGCCGTCGGCTTCTCGATCGCTTTTGCTCCTAAAGACGCAGAGCTGCTGCAAGCTGCAGATGCACATACGGAAGATTTCCGAGAGATCCCAAAACTTATTAGCGAGCTTGCACTTGAGGCTTCTCCCCCGTAAACTCAAGCACGGGGAGGAAGCTCTTGCTCAAAAAAGTTCTGATCGCCAACCGCGGTGAGATCGCCCGACGGGTGATTCGGGCGTGCCGGGCCTTAGGGCTTCAGACAGTCGCTGTCTATTCCGAAGCCGACTGCTATGCCCTTCACGTTGAAGAGGCTGATGAGGCTTATTTGATCGGGCCACCCCCTCCTCGTGAGAGCTATCTCTGTAGTGATAAGATCATCGAGATCGCCCTAAAATCTGAGTGCCAAGCCGTCCATCCCGGCTACGGTTTCTTATCTGAAAACGCTGACTTTTCGCAAGCTGTCGAAGAAGCCAAGCTGGTCTTCGTCGGTCCCCAAGCTGAATCTATTCGGCTCTTGGGGGACAAGGTCGCCGCCCGTAGGTTGGCGCAATCGCTGGGCGTTCCCACCGTGCCCGGAACTCTAGAAAAGATCAGTGATCTTTCTGAGGCCCTTCGCACAGCCCAACAGATCGGCTATCCCGTGCTCATTAAAGCTGCTGCGGGCGGCGGCGGTAAGGGAATGCGTGTTGTCCAGAACGCCGAAGAGTTGCCCAGTCTGCTTGAACGCGCCATCTCCGAGGCCCAGTCGGCCTTTGGGGATCCCGCTGTTTTTATCGAAAAATTTATCCCGCAGGCCAAGCACATCGAAGTCCAGATCTTGGCGGACGGTCACGGGAACGTCGTCCATCTCCACGAGCGCGAGTGCTCGGTGCAGAGAAGACACCAAAAGCTCATTGAAGAATCCCCAGCGCCGCTGCTCTCCGAGGTCGAGCGCACCCGACTCTGCGAAGCAGCCGTAAAGCTCGCGCGCGCCGCGCGCTATCGCAGCGCCGGAACTGTTGAGTTTCTCTACGATTTCGACGCGAAGAGATTCTATTTTCTGGAGGTCAACACGCGCGTCCAAGTTGAACATCCCGTTACGGAGATGCGCACGGGAATAGATATAGTCCAAGAGCAGTTGCACATCGCTGCGGGTGAAAGACTCTCATTTGCTCAAACAGATGTCCGCCCGCGCGGACACGCGATCGAACTGCGCATCTGCGCCGAGGACCCACTTAATAATTTCTATCCGTCGCTGGGTCAGATCGTTGAGCTGCAACTCCCGCAAGGCGAAGGGATTCGCATGGATCACGCCCTGCGACGCGGCGAGTGGGTGACGCCCTATTATGACCCGCTCATCGCGAAATTGATCGTCTGGTGCGAAGACCGTCCGCACGCGATGACGCGCGCGCTGACCGCCCTCGACGATCTTTTTATCTTAGGAGTACGCACCACCGGCGGTTTTCACTACCGAGCGCTGCAGAACGAGATCTTTCGTTCGGGGGCATACTTCACAGATTTCATCGAGCGGGAGCGCGAGCGACTTTTCAGCTCTGTAGCAGAGCCGAAGATCAGTGCTCTCTCCTTAGCGGCGATCTTGCGTGAAGTACACGGACTATCTATGGAAAACAGAGAGCAAAAGATGAGCTTTGCAGTAACCGTTGACGGTCGGATGAGTGAATATGCGCTCAAGCTGAGTAACCCCCTTGTCATCGTTCGGCGGGCGGGCGAGGAGTTCCCGGCGCGGTTGAGCGCGAAGCCGGGCTCCAAGCTCTATAGTTTAAGTCTGGGAGAAGAACTGCTGAAGCTGGCGATGAAGCGCGAGGGCGATCATTGGGTCGTCCTGTGGCGTGGCCAAGAGCTGGCGATCAAAGTAGAGCGAGCGGTGGCCAAGCGCTATCGCGCGCTTTTGCGCAGCACCACGGCCTCTCTGGAGCCGACGGTGCAAGAAGTCGCGAGCCACATGCCGGGGCTGATACTCAAAGTCTCTGTTGGGGAGGGCCAGCGCGTCGAACCGGGGGAATCGCTCTTTGTGCTGGAAGCGATGAAGATGGAGAACGAGATCAAGAGTTCGGTGAAGGGGGTCATTGAGAAGCTCTGTGTGAAGTCGAGAGACCAGGTCGAGAAGGGGCAGTTGCTCTGCACGATCCGCGCAGAAGAGTGAACGCGGGCCAACTTCTCTTCCACAGCCTCCTGGATCGCACGGCTTCGGCTGGGAAACTTGCCTTCCTTGAGTGATTGCAATCACGCCGCCCAACGCCCGGCATCAGCGGCGGCGCGCAGATCGCGCCCGCCCAGCTCAGCCCGTCATTGCGTTCAGCATATGGTCCATGACATGGATGTGTTCGCGTTGCGGGCTGAATAGAATGATCTCGGAGTCCTTGACTACCCGCACGCTATGGCCCGGCGGCCAGTAGAAGAGGTCGTTCCCCTTGCACGTTTCGACCTTACCGTCGGTGTATGTCACCACGACCTCCCCGGAGAGCATGTAGCCCCAGTGCGGCGCGTGGCAGGCATCGTCCTTTAGGCCCTTCAGGAGCGGCGCAATGTCAGTGCCGGCGCCGAGGGAGAAGTATTCGCCTACCATCTTGCCGAAGCCGGTTGCGTCACCGAAGTCGGTGGCGACACGCGCGACGGCACCGGGAACGTTGATCTTGGCAGGAATCTGATCTTTGGGTATACGCATGATATGCCTCCTCTCATTGGTTGCACACCTATGGTTGCCTCGTCAGTATTGTAATGCAAGAATCACGACCCGTCAAGGCCGGAGAAAGCCAGATGGTGCACTTCCGCCTCTGCGTCGGGCGCCACGCGGTAGACCTTGCCCACGATCAAGCTGGCCTTGTTATCATTGTTGTCAATACAGATCACAAAACGGCTCATCGAATCACCCTCTTGATCTTGAAATCCCTTCGACCTATGCCATGCGTCTCAAACCAGTGTATCTCGGCTTTGCAAATGGTGTCGTCTGCAAAGCGCTTCACGTTTTCACCGATGGGATGCCCAGATCTTTACAAATTTTGCGGGCTAAACCATCATCAATCTCCCGGTGCCTGGGCACAGCAGATCGCTTGTTCAAACTGGGATTGTGCCACCATGAGTGCCGACGACCTTCACGAAGAGACTCACAGCCATGAGTGCGAAGATGCTGGAGAAGCTCCCGGCGTTTCATATCGCGATGACTGCTTCTTCAAAATCCTCACCCGCAACTTTAAGAGCTTCACGACGGTTGAATTCTAACGCCTCCTGGAGCGTGATCTTGAGGCTCTCCAGTAACTCCTCTTTGGAGGCTCCCTGGCAGTTCACCCCAGGCACCTCTTCAATCCAGCCGATCCACCACTTCCCAGTTTGCTTGATCACGGCTGTATACTGTTGTTTCATGGAAACCCTTTCTTTTTCACTCGCATAATCGCTGTATTATAGGCATTGCAGAGTTCGCCGGCAACGTGGGAGGAGGATAAAACGAGCAAGAAAACAGATCCAGACAGCGACCTACTCTTGCAGGCCCTCACGAGCCCACCACCACCGGCGCGGGCGGGCTGACGGGCAGCTAGTAGCGTGCTTTTCAGCCTTGCACAACGAGAATAGAGCGTGTAGGATATATCCGAGAGGTTGTTCTTATGCCCAAGCACAAAGCACAGACTATCCCAGTCACACTGCACCTCACGACCGAGCAGGTGAAGGCACTCCTGCGCCAAGTCATGGGAGCACCAGAGAAAGATTGGATGGACGACCCACGCATCCTGCAGATGCTGGCTGAACGCGACCACCAAGTTGCTGCCGACCTGCGCGCAGGGAAATTCGCCACTTTGACGGAGTTGCAAGCGCGATGGAGCAAGAGACGGGCAAAAGTCCAAAGGCAGCCTACAAGCTGATTGTCCCCAATGCCGTGCAAAAGGATCTCCGCCGGCTGCCGCCCCAACTCCAAGAAGAGCTTTTATTTCAACACCTGCCTGCCATCCAGCGGACTCCCTATAAGGCTCCCTTCCTCGTGGGAGAGTTTCGAGGTATGCGAAGATATCCGCTCTCCTTTGGGGGCACAGAGTATCGCATTACATATCGGGTGATGGAAACAACCAAGGCTGTTGTGTTGATCATGGTGGGTTCTCGAGAGGGTTACTATGAGCGCTTGCGCCAGCGCATCCGCTGATGGTAGCCTTTAACCTTTTCTGTCACTTTCAACAGCATGAGCTGAAGATGCTGTCTGCCAAGTTGTGAAGCAAAGGGAAGTGATGGCGTGAATCTTTGTTCTTGACGAAAAACATTTATGATAACGTCCAGCGTCAGCCGCGTTGCGGAGCAACGTCGGCTGCAACCCGTTGTTAGGTTTTACTACTCTGTTCCACAGTGATGACGACTTTCCCTTGGGCGTGCTCTTCTTCCATATACCGGATGGCTTCAGGAACCTCGCTCAGCGGATACTTGCGATCGATCCATGGGACGATCCTGCCGGCTTCCAGAAGTTCCCCCAGGTGGACGAGATCCTTGTGGTTGAGTCTCGCGAAGACCATGCCCAGTTTCTTGCGCCCGAACCTAGACATCAGGGGGCCCACCAGCACGGCCTCGAGGAAGTGAGCCATACTGCCTCCGATGCAGACGTAGTTTCCTTGGGGATTCAGTGCACGCCTATAGACTGAGAGCGGGTGATAACCGCTCACAGCCAAGATCAGGTCGTAACTCTGTCGGTTTCGGGTGAAATCTTCCTTCGTGTAATCAATGACGTGGCCTGCCCCCAGCGAACGCACCATCTCCAGGTTTCTTGTGCTGCACACAGCAGTCACTTCTGCCCCAAAGTGCTTGGCAAGTTGCACAGCAAACGTTCCCACCCCGCCAGAGGCGCCCTGGATCAAGACCTTTTGCCCGGGGCGGATGCCACCGGCGTAGCGGATAGCCTGCAGAGCGGTGAGGGCCGCCCCAGGCACAGCCGCGGCTTCTTCGAAGGATCGGTTCGTCGGCTTCAGTGCCAGATTGGCTTCTCGGGCAAGGGCATACTCTGCAAATGCGCCCCTCGCACCGCCAAACACCTCATCCCCTGGCCGAAACTGCGTGACGTTTTCGCCTACCGCTTCGACGTGCCCCGCTACGTCCGATCCAAAGCGCGGGTTGGGTCTGAGAAGCCCTCCGAACACCAAGCGCGTAAGAAAGGGAGAGCCTCTCACTATGTGGTAATCAGCCGCGTTTATAGACGCGGCATGCACTTTAACCAGGATTTGATTTTCCTTCGGGGTAGGTTTTTCAATCTCTCTGAGCTGCAGAACATCCGGCGGTCCGTATTTTGTGTGCACAATCGCTTTCATGAGCTGCCTCCGAGATCACGGTGATCCGGCGAACTTGAGTCCGGTGATCTTCAGATAGATAGCATCTGGGCAGAGGTCAATCTGGTCATCCCAGGCAACCTCACCACTCGGCCCAACGTGGGCTTTTTCAAACTCCTTGTAATCTTGCCACGGGGCAAAGATGCCTTTGCCGACCAAGTCGGATAAATCTAGGATACCCTCGACACCATCTGAGAATCTGACCCAGAACTGATAGTGTTCTAGTGGCTTAACCTCTGTGACTGTCGGCATAAGTGATGAACCTCGCTCAGCGTGAGATTATAGAATGAAAGAACAGTTGCCGCAACTGCGGGAGGCCGAGCAGAGACCGCTCAAAACTACTGGAAGCAAGAGGTAACGCAAAAATAAAACCCAGGCAGCGACCTACTCTTGCGGGCCCTCACGAGCCCACTACCATCGGCGCGGGCGGGCTTAACGGCCGTGTTCGGGATGGGAACGGGTGTTTCCCCGCCGCTGTTGGGCCACCTGGAATCCCTTTGGTCTCTCAAAAGTGAATAGAGTGCTCGCGCAAGCAACGGAGCGATTAGGACCGCTCGGCTGAACAGATTGCTCTGCGTACACCTGCGGCCTATCTACCTGGTCTTCTCCCAGGGCTCCCAGAGACCTTATCTTGGGGTGGGCTTCGCGCTTAGATGCCTTCAGCGCTTATCCTGTCCGGACCTAGCTACCCAGCGGTGCTCCTGGCGGAACAACTGGTACACCAGAGGTCCAGCCCTCCTGGTCCTCTCGTACTAAGGAGAGCGCCCCTCAAGTCTCTTACGCTCGCGGCGGATATGGACCGACCTGTCTTGCGACGGTCTGAACCCAGCTCACGTAACTCTTTAACCGGCGAACAGACGGACCCTTGGGACCTGCTTCAGCCCCAGGATGAGTTGAGCCGACATCGAGGTGCCGAACACCGCCGTCGATGTGAACTCTCGGGCGGTACTAGCCTGTTATCCCCGGGGTAACTTTTATCCGATGATCGATGGCCTTTCCACACAGAGCCACCGGGTCACTTGGGCCTGCTTTCGCATCTGTTCCCCCTGTCGGGGTCACAGTTAAGCCGGCTTGTGCCCATGCACTCCCCGCCGGATCGCCAACCCGGCTGAGCCGACCTTTGCGCGCCTCCGTTACTCTTTGGGAGGCAACCGCCCCAGTTAAACTGTCCATCTAGCACGGTCCCCCGACCGCTGGTACGGCCGCGGGTTAGAGCCGCAACGCTCGAAGGGTGGTATTTCACCGACGCCTCCACGCGAGCTGACGCCCGCGCTTCTCCGGCTCCCACCTATCCTACACAACAAGCGTCGAGACCCAATGCCAAATTCCAGTAAAGCTCCACGGGGTCTTTCCGTCCTGCCGCGAGTCACCGGCGTTTTCACCGGTGCTTCAATTTCACCGAGCTCATGGTCAAGACAGCGCTGGAGTGGTTATACCATTCATGCGCGTCGGAACTTCACGTTCTTCCCCTGTTTCCAGAGGCGTAGACTATATCTTCACTGCTTCCTTAGAATATTTTCGCTTGCCAGTGTTGATGGTGAAGACCAGCTCGATGATCTCACGGAAGCCTCTGTCGGTCAGGTGCTCCCTGCGGCTCATCTTTTTACAGACGAGCGCGAACTTCTCAAAGTCCTTCCGTTTACTGGAGAACAACGGGTACTTCTCGAAGTGCGGGATCACCCTTTCCACGAGATCACGAACGCTACGGACTTCGTACTTTAACGTCTTATCCGATCTATCGGGACGTATGCTGCCACAGCTGAAGTATTGCTTGTACAGATGAAGAATCTCCGCTCGGTCATAGTTTTGCGAGACCGAAAAGCTGGGGCGGATCTCCCATCCGAAGGCATGGCGCTCGCTCTTGCTGAGAGCCACGCAGAAGCAACCTTCGCCGTCAGCATAGCCGGATAGATACGAATAGATGTCCATGCTTCACCTCACTGGCCAAGGAAAATCTTAAAGCAATGCCGGCGTATTATAGCAGCATAAATTTGTCTCTGTCGAGACAGGACTGCTATCTTGGTCTTGCGACCTCAGTCGTTACGGGGTCAAGACTCTACCGAGTCCGACTTCCCACGGTGTTACCCACTCTTAACGCGGTTCCTTGCAACCGCAACGAGTTTGGGCTTCACCGTTATAAGCCGGTACGGGCAATTGTACTTACCCGACAAGGAATTTCGCTACCTTAGGACAGTTATAGTTACTGCCGGCCTTCGTTGGGGCTTCAGTTTGGAGCTTACACCCCTCCCCTTGACCTTCCAACAGTGGCCAGGTCTCACACCCTATACGTCCTCTTGCGAGTTTGCAGGGTGCTGTGGTTTTGATAACCAGTCCCCCCAGCCTGCTCTCTGCGGCCCCCTCGAACATTGCTGCTCTACGCGGGGCCTCCTTTCTTGCGAACGTACAGGAGCATTTTGCCGAGTTCCTTGACCATGGTTCTCTCGCCCACCTTGGCATACTCTGCCCGCCTACCTGTGTCGGATTTCGGTACGGATTCTCTTCAGCTCCCTAGAGGCTTTTCTCGGCCCCTGATCGCTCTTCCTTTGGCCCCGTAGGGCCTCCGCCGCGGCTCGACTTGACCCGGAGACGGATTTGCCTATCTCCAGATGTCTCGCCTTGGGCACGGACCAGTCCGTCGGTCCGCTGAAGCGACCTGAGGCGTCCCCCCTTGGTCAACGCTGAAAAGAAGGGCCGGAATATTAACCGGCTTTCCATCGCCTACCCCTTGCGGGTTGAGCTTAGGACCGCCTAACCCTGGGTGGATGAGCCTTCCCCAGGAATCCTTAGGCATACGGTGGGTGAGGTTCTCACTCACCTCGCGCTACTCATTCCTGCATTCTCTCTTCTGCTTCGTCCGCCGCGGCTTGCGCCACGACTTCGGTCTAGGGCAGAATGCTCCCCTACCGTAGTCTCTGCACGCAGCAGAGACTCTCCCGTAGCTTCGGCGCCGAGCTTAACTCCCGCTATATCTTGGGCGCATACTCGCTCGACTGGTGAGCTATTACGCACTCTTTAAAGGATAGCTGCTTCTAAGCTAACCTCCCAGCTGTCTGAGCAAGCACACATCCTTTCTGACTTAGCTCGGTCTTTGGGGCCTTAGCTGACGATCTGGGCCGTTTCCCTCTCGACGACGAAGGTTATCCCTCGCCGTCTGACTCCCGGTCGGTACACGTCGGTATTCGGAGTTTGGTTGGAATTGGGTTGCCCCGCATCCATCCAGTGGCTCTACCCCCGACGCTCAACGACCGAGGCTAGTCCCAAAACTATTTCGGGGAGAACAAGCTATCACCGGGGCCCGTATGGCTTTTCACCGCAACCCACAGCTCATCCCAGAACTATTCCTCGTTCACGGGTTCGGCCCTCCACCCGATGTTACTCGGGCTTCAGCCTGGCTATGGGTAGATCGCCCGGCTTCGTGCCTACCATGCGTGACTGGTCGCCCTCTTCGGACTCGCTTTCGCTACGGCTGCGTCTTACGAACAAGACTTAGCCTGGCCACGCACGATAGCTCGCAGGATCATACTGCAAAAGGCATGCCGTCAGGCCGCTGCATCCGTTGCTGGGCATCTTGCGACGCCCATAACGAAGGCGCAGCGGGACCCTCCGACTGTCTGTGGGCGGATGGTTTCAGGTTCTGTTTCACTCCCCTTCCGGGGTTCTTTTCACCGTTCCCTTGCGGTACTGGTCCACTATCGGTCAGCTGGGAGTATTTAGCCTTGGAAGGTGGGCCTTCCGGCTTCACGCCATAACACGGGTACGACGCTACTTAGGCGCGATCGCAGCGCTGCTTGTCCTTTGGCCTACGAGACTGTCACTCTCTCTGGTCGCTCTTTCCAGTGGCTTGACTAGCAGTTCGGCTAGGACTTGCAGATCATCTGTCACGGTCTGCCTCCCGTGAGGGATCGGCCTGCAACCCTTCTTTAAGAACGAAGGCAGTCTATAGCTTAAAGAAGTTTAGGCTCTTCCGCTTTCGCTCGCCGCTACTGACGGAATCTCAATTGATTTCTCTTCCTCCGGGTACTGAGATGCTTCACTTCCCCGGGTTCGCCTCTCCCTCCTATGGATTCAGAGGGAGATACCGCGTCTTCCACGCGGTGGGTTTACCCCATTCGGGCATCCACGGATCAAAGCCTGCTCGACGGCTCCCCGTGGCTTATCGCAGTCTGCCACGCCCTTCATCGCCTCCAGCTGCCAGGGCATTCACCGTCCGCCCGTACTGAGCTTGCGCGATTTGATGCACTCTATTCACTTTTCAAAGACCAAAGCGCTATTATTAGCACTATTTAGAACTATGAAGCAGGGGGTATTATAACCAGACCAAGACGGATTGTCAAGGCAACGGGGTCGCTGTCCCTGACAGCCGAAGTTCAGTCTTTGCAATAAGAGATCAGCGAGCATACCCCATGGTGATTTCTGCCGCAATCCGTTCTTTGAGAACGACCGATTGACGAGGTCGCGCCCGGATAGGGGATCGGGGAGCGGCTTGCCGTCACGCTCGTAGAGTTCGATCGTCTCCTCAATGATATCGCACAGCTCCGAAAATACGGCCTTGGCGTCTGAGCCGTGGCAACCACCAATAGAAGAGCTCCGGGTAGCTCCCGACGAAGCACCCATCCTCATCAGACCACTCAACCAGCTTCAAGTACCTGTTGCCTTTGCTCATCGCTTTCCGCCTCTGTCCACGAACCCTGCCTGCTCAAGGTCTTTGATCAGGTCCCGCACCTTCCGGGGCAAGATCTCCCTCCATTTGCATAACGTGGGCGTCAGCCGCCCGCGCGGATCAGGGAAGACCCGGTCGCCAACCCGAATGCTTGAGACCAAGACCGCTCAGTTTTTCGAGCGCGGAGCGCGGGTCGGCTGGACGCAGTGTTGGGCGGCCCTATGCTTTTACTCTGCTTCTTCTGCATACTCATCAAGCACACTGTCTGAGAGATATGCCAAATGCTTCAACTTGGCAACCTCATCTATGCTGTCGTAAGACAGATACGTACATCTTTCGGATAACGGCCCTTCTTCCAAAAGGGAAAACACCGGGCGCTGTATCTCTTGAAAGACCTTATCTCGTCGGGCATAGGGGGCAACAATATGCAACCGGATATTCATGTTGGGCTGGAGAGCCAACAAATCCGCCATGCGAAGGATGCCCGAATAGATGGAAGTTGTATGCTCGACTTCAAACGCCCGGACAATAGCCCGGCCTCGGAGCCAGAGAACGTCTATCTGCTCAATCGTCTTGAGTGTAGTCTCGTCGTAGTTTAGGGGCAAGTTTTCCAGCACAGGGCGGTGCTCCGCTTTCCATTCTTCCATTACTGCCGTGCGATCATTTCGCGGTATCCAGACTTTTAGCCCCATTTGAGCGCCGATGCTCGCCAACTGTGCCTGCACCTTGATAGACTCCCTTGTTTCTGAGCGGGGCGGAGCTTCGGCATCGATTTCAGTATCCTGCGGAACAGATACGGTTACTTCGCCTTCGGGTCTGCGAACTTTATGACGTAGATATTTGGCGTAATCGTGTTCGTCAATCTCGAAAACATCGCCATCCTTCACTTGCGACAAAATCAACTGCTCAAGAAATTTACCATCGCTGTCATCAAGGGCGTTCAGGCTGTTGCGCAATTTTCCAGTCCAGGCGGGCGAGTTCCTATCTACGCCTTTGGTGAAGGATAGCCGGTTCCAGACTCTTTCGTCTCGAATGGGTATCGCTTTCTCTTTGGGGAGCCAAGCTATTGGCTTGACCTTGAATCGGATCACAAACGGGTCGTTCGCGCTATAAAAGATAGGCTTTTCGTCTTTGAAATACTCGCTGGTGACTTCAAGGACGCCTATCCAGCGTCCGAGTTTGACCATGTAGCAGATGAGTTTGTCACCCACCCTGATTCGGCTGGCGGCGTTTTCTTGGCGTGGACGAAAGCCCGAAATATCCTGATTGGACTTGGAGAAGGCTTCGTAAGTTTCAGGCGAGAACAAATCGAGATAGTATGCCATGCTGATTTATGCCATCAGACTTGGATTAAGCCGCCCAACTTGCAAATAAGTGGAAACATTCCGTATCAAGGACAATAGCACGGAAAGATTCCGCTTATTTGCCTCTTAGGCCGCCGACCGGAGCTCATTCCCTGTTCCTCTCCATAAAAAACCAGCGGTGGCCCTCCAGGTCTTCAGCCCGATACTGACGCCGACTCCACCTGCGGCTCCAAGTAAACGGGCACATCGCCCCAGAGCCCTTCAAGATCGTAGAATCTGCGCAGATCGCGTTGGAAGATATGGACAATCAGATCCCCATAGTCCAAGACGATCCAATTTTTGGAGTCCCAGCCCTCCGAGCGCAGGAGCGAGCCGGCGAGCTTCTCCAGAATATTATCGGCTATAGCTTTCACTTGCTTGGGGTTGTCTGCCGAGGTGATCACAAAAAAATCTGTAGGGATCGAAAACTCCCGCATATCGAGTATCACGGTGTTCTCGCCCTTCTTTTCCGCGATGAGCGCCACCACTTCACGCAACATTCTCTCTTGATGGGACTTCTCTCTCATATCTTCTCGCTATGACCCGGAATCATCCTCCCGTAGTTGAAAATCTTGTCCTAGGATCACCAGAGCGTCGGTATTCTGCCCCGTCACGCCCTTAGCTGCTAGCCCTTTAATTATATCACTTACTTCATCGGGTCTGACGGCCTTCAGCGAGCTGCGCCAGCGGCGCTCCATTAATAATTTGATCTTCTGAGCGTTGCCCGACGTATCTATAATATAGCTCTGGGCGTAATCGAGACGATCTGCGTTGCCGATATGAACAACGTTGAAGCCCTCATACTGCAGACGCTCGCCTACCCTGCGGGCCAACCCCGCCGTCCCCGCCCCATTGAGCACCTTCACCCGCACCTCGTCGGCTGTCACTACATCTAAACGCCGTATCAGTTTATTGACTAACTGCGCCGTGCGCACCGGATCGGGCTCGACATAGCAGCCGACGGGCTTGGGTTTGCACACCGGCTCTCCGGGGACTTGCCTGATCTGCACCGCTTCCGGCTTCAGCCCTTGGAGCTTTTGCGCCCAACGGTAGATGATCACCGGCGCGATGTTGGTCTTGATATATTGCTGAGCCGTCGAGACGATCTCTTGCCATTGCGAGAGCGAGATCTTCGGGAGCCCCTCGCGCAAGAAGGCCTCCCAGAGCTGACGCTGACGCTGCAATCGCCCTAGGTCGCCGCCCGTCTTGTCATCACGGTAGCGCACATAGCCCAAGGCCGCCCGCCCGTTGAGCTTCTGCCTCCCCGCGGGAATATCAATCGTCAGTTTTTGCGCGTTATCTGTGTACTTGAGCGCTTGAGGCACTGTCACTGTGACGCCCCCCACGAGATCAATCAGTTTTTCAAAGCCGTCGTAGTCCAGCACGGTGTAATAATTTAGAGCGAGTCCTAGGAATCCGGAGATCACTTGGCGGGCCAGCTCGGCTCCGCCATGAGCGTAGGCCGCGTTGATCTTGTCAACCCTGCCGTCGGGGTATTTGACGTGAAGATCGCGGGGCAGCGAGAGCAGCCGCAGATCGCCCTCGCGGAGGCTTGCTACTAAGATCGTATCGCTGCGCTGGGCTTTGGCACCCTCTATACGGTCTATCCCCAGCACCAACACATTCAGGGGGTCTTCCAACGGCGGGGACTCTACGCGGTTCTTGTACCACCAGTAGCCCGCAGCGCTGAAAGCGAAGAGAAAAACCAAAAACAAAGCAAGGCCGATCGCACGCTGCTGGCCACTTCTCTGTTGCCTTCTGCGTCGTCGAATCAAGCGCACGCACCTCGCTGGTTCGCCCTACGAGTAAACTCTAAAGAGAGCGTAGCGCAAGTTACCGAGAAAGTCAACCCTCTGGGGCTCTCGCGCAGGGAACTTTGTCCCTCTTCGGCGCGTAGATGATTCTCGATTATGACTCTTCGCGGGTGCGGCATGTCGAACGGAGACGTTACCCAAGGCCGCGTCCAAGGCCAAAGAATATCTGCTATAATAGCACGCGGGCTGCAGGCCCGATAGAGACCAGGAGGTGACTCACAGATGGAAGGCATCGTGCGCGAACTGGCGCGAGAGATCAGAGAGAATCAAGTCCGGGACAAATACCGCCCCATCGCGTTTTCGGAATATCTGGAGATGGTCTTCGCCGATCCCCGTCTCGTGCGAAACGCGTACCAGCGGCTCTACGATATGATTCTGAGTCACGGCACGCATATCGCGAAGGTGCAAGAGAAAGAGGTCATTCGCTATAACTTCTTTGACGACCCCTTCACCGGAGGGGAAGATGCCGTCTTCGGCATCGACGAAGCGCTCAAGAATCTAGTCGACACTTTTCACGCGGCCGCCAAGGGACTGGGGCCGGATCGCCGCGTGATCTTGCTGCACGGCCCCGTAGCGACCAGCAAGTCGACCATCGGGCGTCTCCTGAGAAAAGGCTTGGACGAGTACTCTAAGATCGAGGATGGGCGACTCTATACGTTTGAGTGGGACGTCTCGGATCTCGAAGACGAGCCCAACGACACCGTTCCCTGCCCCATCTTCGAAGAGCCCCTCAGGCTCATCTCTCCAGAGGGTCGCCAGAAGCTCTTAGCCGAACTCAATCGCGTCTTCAGAGAGAAATATCACGGGGAGTACACGCTGCGCGTCGAGGGCGATCTCTGCCCCAAATGTCGCTTCTATTTCAATCGCTTTATGCGACTTTATGAAGACGACTTGGAGAAAGTCCTCAAGCACATCACCGTGCGGCGCTTGCTCTTGAGCGAGAAGGACCGCAAAGGCATCGCGACGTTTGAGCCCAAAGACAAGAAGAACCAAGACGAAGAGGAGCTCACCGGCGGGATGAACTGGAGACTCGTCCAAGTCTATGGCAGCGATTCCGATCCCAGAGCGTTCAACTACGACGGCGAGCTCTGCGTGGCCAATCGCGGGCTCTTCGACGGCGAAGAGCTGTTGAAGCTCCAAGAAGAGTTTCTCTATGACTTCTTGCACGCGACCCAAGAGCACGTCATCAAACCCAAGAAGAACCCCAGAATTGACATTGACACCGTGATCTTGGGACGGACCAACAACCCCGAATACAGAAGGGTGAAGGCCAACGAAAGAATGGAAGCCTTCAACGATCGGACGCGCAAGATTGATATTCCCTATGTGTTGCGCGAATCCGACGAAGAAAAGATCTATAGAAAATTCTTTGGGAAGACGACACGTGTGGCGGGCAAGCATATCGCGCCCCACACGCTTCATATGGCCGCGCTCTGGGCCATTCTAACCAGATTGGACGAGCCCACCGGGGACATCACGATGGTGCAAAAGGCCAAGCTCTACAACGGCGAAGCGATCCCCAATCGCAACATAGATCTCAAAAAGCTCAGAGACGAAGCCAAAGACGAGGGCTTCTTCGGGATCAGCCCACGCTATGTGATTGACATGATCAGCAAGGCTCTCGTCAACGATACCGAGGGCTGCATCAATCCCTATAGAGTCTTGGCCATGTTAGAAGACAATCTCACCCATCACTCGGCGATCGACGAGAATCGTCTGGATGAGTACAAAGAATATATAGAGCTTGCGAAAGAAGAGCTCTCGGCGATCTGCCAAGAAGAGGTCCGCCGGGTCATCAGCCATAACCCCGATGAGCTGCGCGAGGTCGGGCAGAAATACTTAGATCACGTCATGGCCTATCTCAACGACGAAAAAGTCGAAGACCGCTACACGGGCGAGGAGATCGAGCCGGACGAAGAATTTATGCGCTCTATCGAAAAACAGATCGGCGTGACCGAAGCGCAGAAGGACGACTTCCGACAAGAGATCAGCAACTGGATCAGCGAGCGGGCGCGCAAGGGCGAGCCCTTCAACCCCGAACAGAACGATCGTCTGCGCAAGGCGCTGGAAAAGAAGCTCTGGGAAGACAAGAAACACAATATCAATTTCACGGCGATGGTCAGCGACAAGACGACCGACCCGGAGCATAAGCGGCGCAAAGCAGAATGGATCGAACGATTGAAGCAAGAGTTTGCCTATTGCGATGTC
This sequence comes from Candidatus Acetothermia bacterium, assembly GCA_022683945.1. Classification (GTDB taxonomy): domain Bacteria; phylum Bipolaricaulota; class Bipolaricaulia; order RBG-16-55-9; family DRXL01; genus SKYB132. The sequence continues at coordinate 33,258 of JAJHSH010000052.1, forward strand.
TGTGCCGAGAACGTCATCGTTCATGCGGGCGCAGAGGTCGCACGCGAAGAGCTCGAAGAACGCGAGCGAGCGTGACCCACACCCCGCCTTCGACCCCCCTCTCCCTAATCTAAAATCTAATAGGGAGAGGGATGGCGTGAGGGCAGGTCAGGAGAGTGTGCTCTATGGCCAAGCGCATCTTAAAAGATCTGGAACGCTTTAAGAGAATCGTGCGCGGCGAGATCAGAAAGAACTTAAAAGAACTGATCGAAAGCGGCGAGATCGTCGGGCAGAAGGGCGGGAATATTATCAAAGTTCCGCTCAAGTCCGTGCGCATCCCGCAATTTCGCTACGATCCTCGTCAAGCGGGTGGCCTAGGAACCGGCGAGGGCGAGATCGGCGACCCCGTGCATGCCGAGCCCTCTAACGACGGCCCGCCGGGCCAAGGCCCCGGCCCGCACTTCCGAGAAGTCGAGATCGAATTGCGCGAGCTTGCCGAGATCTTGGGCGAAGAGCTGGAGCTTCCTAAGATCCAGCCCAAGGGCCAAAAGCAAGTCGTGCACGGCGATGACGAATATCTGGACATCTCGACCGTCGGCCCCCAGACGCTCCTGATGAAACGGCGCGCCTATCAGAAGGGCCTGCTGCGACAGCTCTTAATGGCTCCCGGGCCCTCTCTCCCCGGAGATACCATCGTCGTCACGCCCATCAAAGAAGACTTTCGCTATCTCTACGGCCAGCCCAGTCTCTCGCCGGAAGCGAGCTGTGTCATGATCTTCATGCGCGACGCTTCGGGCTCGATGTCCGGCGAGAAGACCGAGATCATTCGCCAAGAAAATTGGTGGATCGATCTGTGGCTGCGCACCAATTATAAACACGTAGATCGCGTCTATATCTTGCACGACTACGAAGCCCAAGAAGTCAAAGAAGATGACTTCTATAATTTGAGCACCGGCGGCGGGACGCGCATCAGCTCGGCGTACGAGCTCTGCGACCGCGTGATCGATCGGCGCTATCACCCGGAGCATTGGAATATCTATGCGTTTCACTTCAGCGACGGGGAGAACTGGATCGGCGACACCGAGAACGCCTGCGTGCCGTTGCTCGAAGAGAAGCTGCTCCCCAAGACCAATCTCTTCTGTTACGGACAAGTCACGCTGGGACGACGGTCTCCCGGCTTGCATCTGGTCAAGCTCAAAGAGCGACTCGACGAGCGCGAGAATTTCGTCACGTCCATTATCTCCAGCCGAGAGGAGATCTTGCAGTCCATCAAAGAGTTCTTAGGCAAAGGACGATAAGCTATGAAAAAAGTGCGCGAGCTGGAAGCGCTGCGCAAAGAAGCACGTCGCTTAGCCGAGTCCGTCGGACTTGACCCGACGCCGGTCATCTTCGGGGTGGTCGACTACGACCAACTCAATGAGTACTCAGCCTATGACGGCTTCCCCGAACGCTTTCCCCATTGGTCCTTTGGCATGAGCTATGATTATTTTAGAAAGCGCTCGGCCTACTCCGGCTGGTGGACCTACGAATTGGTGCTCAACACCGATCCGGCGATTGCGTTCTTGCGCGAGAGCAACACACCGGTGGAGAACAAGGGCGTGATGATCCACGTCTACGGCCACGCCGATTTTTTCAAACACAACCGTTGGTTCAGCAAGACCCCCAAAGAGATGATAAAATTGATGCACACCCACGCCCAACGCATCGAAGAGTATATGAACAAGCACGGCGTGGAGAAAGTCGAGTCGTTTATGGACAAGGCCCTCTCGATCCAATACGAGATTGATCAGTACGCGCCGTTCATCAAGCGCCGTTGGCAAGATGCTTTGGAGAACGAAGAAGAGAACAAAAAAGAGCCCAGACGGATTCCCGTGAAGCGCGACTATATGGAGCGCTTTGTCAACCCGCCCGCATGGCTGGAGGAGCGCCGCACTCAGCTCAAGAGTCGCCAAGAGCGACAGTCCAAGCGCCTCCAAGAGGAGACCGAACTGGCCAAACCCCAGAAAGACCTGCTGGCTTTCTTGGCCCGATACGGACGCCTGGAGCATTGGCAAAAAGATATTCTGTCTATGATTCGTGATGAGTCGCTCTATTTTGTTCCCCAGATGCAAACCAAAATTATGAACGAAGGCTGGGCGATGCTGTGGCAAGCCAAGCTCATGGCCGAGTTTGCTGCTCCCCATGAATTTATTGATCACGCGGATATGGCGAGCAAGGTTCTCGCCGGGGGGGTAGCGAATCCCTATGCTTTGGGCAAACTCATCTGGGAGGATATGAAAGAGCGCTGGGACAAGGGGCGCTTTGGGCGTGAGTGGGAGCTCTGCCAAGATCCTGAAAAGAGAAAGAGATGGGACACCAAGGCCAACTTGGGCACAGAAAAGATCTTTGAAGTGCGCCGCAACTACAACGACGTCACGTTCTTGGCAGAGTTCTTCACTGAAGAGCTTTATGAAAAACTGCGGCTCTTCACGTATGAATATATTCCCGAGACCGGGGCTTATCATATCACTTCTAGAGACTTTGCCGACGTCAAGCGAAAGCTGCTCTTTCAGCACACCAATCTCGGGCGCCCTATGATCAAAGTCGCTACGGGCAACTACGGCAACAAGGGCGAACTGCTCTTATTACATATGTACAATGGCGTCGGACTGAACCTGGAAGAGGCCAAAGAAGTTCTAAAGAATACTTATTTTATGTGGGGACGGCCGGTGAACTTAAAGACGATCATGCGACGCAAGATCAAAGACCCCGACCCCATGCGCAATCGCATTCACCCGGAGCGTCCGCTCACCGCCGTCTATGAAGACCAAGGCATGCTTCTACGGTACGACGGAGAGAGCACCCGAGAGCTGGCGCTCAGCGCCGACGAAGTGAAAGATATTCGTCTGGACGAAGATTACAGCACCGTCCCGCAGGAGTGGATCGGCTAACTCGTGCAGCGCCGTCGCGTCTCTCTTCTGAAGCTCATCGTCTTTGGTCTCTTAGGGCTCTCTCTTTTGGTCATCTATCTCCAGGGACAGGTCTCTGTTGTTCAGGAAGAACAATATCTCTTAGGCACTTACTTTCGCATTAAAGCCCAAGGGCGCTCGCGCGAGCGTGTCGTGGCGGCGATGGCAGCCGCGTGGCGCGAGGCGCGGCGGCTCTCAGAAGAGCTGAGCCGCACGGGTTCCGGCCCTCTAGGTGAGCTCAACCGCCGCGGCTTTCAAGAGCCCGTCACGCTCTCCGACGACGTGATCACCGTTCTTGAAGCTGCCCAAAAATATCGCGAGCTGAGCCACGGCGCGTTCGATCCAACGATTGGAAAGATCGTAGATAGTTGGGGCTTTACCCAAGATTGGGATCGCACCGGCGTCGGGCGGCTTCCCACGAGTGAAGAGTTACAGCCGTTCTTGGCCGAGCGCGATTTTCTTATAGACGCCGTCACACAGACCGGACGCTTGAGCGACCCGCACGTCGAGATAGACTTGGGCGGCATCGCCAAGGGCTATATCGTCGATCGAGTGATCGAAGTGCTGCGGGCTTACGAGTTGGACAACGCACTTGTCGACGCTGGGGGGAATATTCGAGTCTTCAATGACCATCCGAGGAGAGTCCTCTGGTGGGAGGAGCGGCGGCCGTTTCGGATAGCCGTTCAGCACCCCCGCAACGAACAGAAGCTCTTGGGGGTCTTAGAGATCTGGGGGGATCGCGCGCTGGCGACGTCGGGAGACTATCAGCGATGTTTTTTTGCCGATGCTTTGGGAAATATCTTCCCCTGTCGCTATCCCGATGACCCAGAGAAGACTCGGCTTCATCATATTATTGACCCCCGGACGGGCGCACCGGCGCGGGGCTTGATCAGCGCGACGATAAGCGCGCCAACGGCGCTGGAAGCCGATGCGCTCAGCACGGCGGTCTTTGTGCTGGGCGAGCAGAGAGGGCTTGCGCTTGTCGAGAGTCTGCCCAAGGTCGAGTGCATCTTGGTGACGAACGATGGACGCATCGTGAGGTCGTCGGGCCTGAAAGATATAAACTTTCCGACAGAGCTGAGATGAAAATCTAGACTCTCACCATCGCCGAGGGCGCTCCATCACGTCGTGAGCGCCGATACGCCGCAGGATGATAAGGCCTTGCTCAATTTGAAAAGTAAAGCGATAGCTGCCGTCCACCTTGGCTTTCCAGATGCGGTGTTTCTTGTCCACGATGCGCGCCTCCAGCGATGGATGGCGGGGATTGGAAGTAAGAAAGCGAAGAGCCTGTTCGACTCTCCGCTTAATCTCGTGGGAAAGCTTCTTATAGTCTCGCTCGAAGCTCTGCGTTCGTTCGAGTTCCATGGAGCGCGATTAGCTGTTTAAATCTTTGATGAGCTCTTCCACATTCTTGAAGCGCTTCACTCTCCCTGCTTTGATCTCTTCATCGGCCTCGCGCTCCTTCTCCTGCCACTCTCTTGACCAAAACCAGGCGTCTTCTGCCGGGACGATGATCACCTGATGATCTCTATGAGTGACCTCGACGTAATCGCCGGGTTTAATTCCCAGCTGCTCGATGATCTCTTTGGGGATCGTCACCTGACGGCGCGCTCCAACCCTTACTAACGGCATAAGCACCTCTCCGTGCTTGAGCTAGTGGTCTTGGCAAGATTATATCACTTCCTGAAGACGACGGCGAGAAACTCCTGCACGCCGAAGGCGTTGGCTGTGAATGCCTCGGCATTTCCTAGAGTTTCTGAAGCTGCCAAGATCGCCTTGCGGCTCCACAACGGAACTATGGGCAGCTCTTCGCTCATGATCTTCTGCAGCTCTGAAGCTAACGCCTTGCGCTTGGCAAAGTCGAACTCAAAGGCTGCTTGGTCGAGCAGATCGTCTATCTTCCTCTCGTAGTCGAAGGGCTCCTTGGCTCCCGACAGATGCCAGAAGTGGCCGGGGCTACTTGAACGATAGAAGACGTCGCCCAGAACTAAAGGATCGCCTGGGATCGTTGTGCCCGCGATAGTCGTCACAAACTGTCCCCCTGTCAGGGGCTTCAGTCATCCACCAGTGGTCAATGGCCAGCGCTCTCATATCTTTTAAGCCCAAGCTGCCACAGGCTGTATCCTCCCCCTCCAACAACAACAGCGAGCACAGCTGCCATTAATATATAGTGCTGATAGCCCGTTCTCAGAACACCGGCGCTGGGGTAGAAGGCAATAAAACCTAATGGGATAACGAACGTCAAAACGAAACGAATATATTTATTGTAGATGTCCATTGGATACTGAGCAAAATCCATCAGCGACATCAGAGGGGATGCCAACGACGCTGACCCCAAGACCCAAAAGCTCAGAGCAGCCAAGATCGTAAAGAGCCCTCCTAGGATAACTACTCCCAAGGAGACACCCACGCCGATCCATAAAACTTTATCGAAGGTCCAGTCAAGTTGGAGCATCGAGGCCGCTAGGGCCATCAAGAGTACTCCCAATAGGCAAGAGAAGATCTCCTGGATACTCGATCCCAAGCCTTCGGCTATAATCTGGAAGTAGGGGTTGAGCGGGCGAACCAGGAGGGCATCTAGTTGGCGTTTGATGATATATCGCTCGGAGAACCTTAGGGTCCAAGCGAAATGCATGTAAAAAAGTCCTGACGCCAAATGGAAGAAGCCGAAAATGAACAAGACTTCTTCAAATCGCCAGCTCTGTATCTCCGAGACGTTCAAAAAGATGACCCCTATGAAAGTCAGACCCAAGATTTGGTAGAGCAAAATGGCAACGAAACCGATGAGGAAATCGCCACGGTTGGCCGTAGCTTGCTTCAGCTCTTGCCAAAGATACTTCCGATAGAGACGAAAATAACGCATTCAGCCTCCTAGAACGACCAGCCTTCTTCGCGCTCTCACAAAAAGAAGATACCCGAGCAGCCCCAGCGCGACGGCCCAAAGAGCTTGAAAGACCAGTAGCGTCGGCGGCAGGTGACCTAAATAGATACCGATAGGTACATCAATGATGGCCCTAAAAGGGAGAAGCCCATTAAGGTCCTTTATAAGACTCGGCAGCAAGACGATGGGGAAGAGATTGCCGGATAGCAGCGTCGTAATGAATTTTTTCAGTTGAGCGACGCCTTCGTTGTTTCTTAGAGGGAAGGCTGCAAGCCCCACGAGAAAGGAAAGACCTGCATTAACAGCAAATCCCAGGTGCAAGCTTAACAAAAAGATCCCACAGCGCAGAGGTTCAGGAGCAGCCAACTGCAAGGCAAAGAGCGAAAAGGCGAGGATAGGTACTGAGATTAACAAAGCGCTAATCAGCGATTGGCTATAAGCTTTGAGATAATAATAGATCTGTAGGTTGTAAGGGCGCAGCAAGTCCAGGGAGATGGAACCTTCCTCAACGCGATGGGCGATTTCATATTCCAAGGGTTCCGTTTGGACGAAACCTTGAACGATCCTCGCGAGGGCGATGTAACTAGTCATGAATGTAAAATCGAGCCCTTCGATGGTGGGCCTTGCCTCAAATACAGCCTGCCACAGGAAATAATAGATGCCGAGTAGGATCGCTGAGGATAGCAGATCCGCGATGAGATCGACCCTATACGTTAGAGCTTCTCTCCAGCTTAACAACAGGATCGCTCGGTAGCAGCGGAATCTCATCCTGCCTCCTGTAGATCTCTAATACCACATCCTCGATACGCGGATCTTCTACTACCAGATCTTTGAGGCCTTCTTGAGGAATCGTCTCGAGTATGCTTTGTATTTTAAACTCCTGTTTCAGCGTAACGGTCACGCTCAACCCATCGATGCTTTGCCTGGTGGCTTGCAGGGAGATCTCAAGCCTTCTTAACTGATGTTGGGCTTGAAATATAGCTTCTTCATCCTTAAAGTGCAGGACAATGCGCTTGAAGTAAGGGCTATAATCGAGACGCAGCTTTTCTAAGCTACCGTCAAAGATAATGCGCCCTTTATCAATGACCACCACACGGTCAGCAAGGCCTTCAACGTCCTGGAGGTCATGGCTGGCAACTAAAATCGTTGTTCTGTACTTGGCATTGATCTCTTTAAGGAAGGCTCTGATCTTCAGTTTGACTTCGATATCCAAGCCAATGGTCGGCTCATCCAGAAGCAGCACGGGAGGATTGTGTAAGAGAACAGCGGCGAGTTCGCAGCGTGTCCGTTGCCCTAGGGAAAGCTCCCTTACCGGTAGATGGAGCAAGGGTTCAAGCTCTAGAGCTTCGACCACCTCTTCCAAGCGCCCTTGGTACTGGCGCTCTGGAATAGAGTAGATTTCCTTGAGAAAGCGAAACGACTCAATTACGGGCAGGTTCCACGACAGCTGAGAGCGGTGGCCGAAGAGGACCCCAATGTGGTGGTTGTGCTCTTGGTGCTGGGCCCAAGGGTTGAGGCCGTTTGCCTCCACCTGTCCCTTAGTAGGGAGAAGGATTCCTGCAATGATCTTCAAGGTGGTAGACTTGCCTGATCCATTAGGGCCCAGGTAGCCTACAATCTCGCCGGGGTTCACGGTCACAGAGATATTGTCCAAAGCCTTGACGATGTGATACTCACGTCGGAAAAGATCAAGAAAGACTCCAGCGAGTCCTTGTCTTCTGAAGAATGTTTTGAAGTGTTTGCTGATCTTAGACAGTCTTATAGAACCATACATGTTTAATCCGTCGCTTCACGCAATGTTAGGGAATTTCCACCATTACAGCACTTTTATTATAGCCAAATTCCAAAGGCCCTGGTACTGCTGCGACTCCTTGCTTTCAAGAGCAAGAAACCTCCTCAGGGATTTAGAACCCCTAGAGCTAGGGCTTTTTTCAGAGCAGATTCCCAAAGGCCCTTTTCACAAAGCTTGTGGCCGTATTCTCCTTGATGGAGCAAGGAGGAGATGTGTTGGCACCCACCGCGACATATAGGGAAGATATTGCATTTCAGACAAGCTTCATCCCAAGGTTGCATATCGCTAAACTCTAAAGCTTTCTTCTTGACAGCTTCTAAATCATCAGCAATGTTGCCAATGCAATAACGCTTGTTCCCTATTGCGCCATAGCATTTATAGATATCACCTTCTGGAGCTATAATATAGGAATATTTGGCTTCCCTTGCGGAATAATGGTATAATAGCCACGTGGCTGTTCGCCAGCTGAGTTGTTTTGCATAAGCGTAAGCGTCGATGATAGTTGAGAGGATTTCTTTCTCTTTGCTGAACAAAACCGTCTCACACCTTTGCAGGGTATATGTTGTGGGGATCAGCAAGCTAAATAAAATCCATGTATTTTGTTTTAGCTTTTGGGATGATACACTGAAACACTCCGCAGCATCGATCAAATCTTTCAACTCATGACAGTTTTCTGAATCAACAACACAGTTTAACGCGATTCTGATGTTCTCCTCTACCGTATACAAAATGCTTTCCCATATCTTACCCCAGGTCCCTTGCCCTCCCACTCTTCTACGGTTATGAGTATGGGGCAGTCCATCGATAGTGACTTGCATCTCTTGTAAGCCTAAAGCCTTTAAAACTTTAATCTTACCTGGAGAAAGTAAAGAACCATTTGTAACTAGCTGATACCTTAACGAATCAAGCATACCCTGTTTCTTGAGTCTATTAAACCCAACCATAGCCTGGACTATGACTTCATGATTAAGTACCGGCTCGCCACCAAAGAAAACGATTTCCAAGTTCTTAATGTTTTCTTTTTCCAAAAATTGAGCACACCACTGAACGCCTGCTTCTAGGGTTTCACAACTCATTGGAGACGATTTCTCAAAATTACCCTTCTGAACACAGTATACACAGCTGAAGTTGCATGAAAGGGTCGTACATAAAACGAGATATAAAACTGGGGCGGTTCGCCATTGTTCAAGTGTGGTTAGCGCAACTTTTGTTTCATCTTCATTTTCACGCAACACTAGCCCTAAGTTGCATAGCTCTTGGATATTAGCTTCCTCTTCAGGTGTTAGGTCTTTAACATCACCAAACAGAATACCAATGTGCCTTCTATCTAGATCTACAATAGATTTCCATAAAGTGCTTAACACTCTTAAACGACCATCAGGCAATTGAGCACTAAGAGTATATTGTGAATTTTTCAAACCTCTCGTCTTCAAAACTGAAGCTGTCATTTCTCATCACCTTGATAATATTGCTTTTTTACAATAGCGAGCTTGACTGCCCCGCTCTTTAGGCGGGGCAGTCGCTTAGTACGGATCGAGGCTTGGGGAAGATCTGCCGCGACAGCATCGAGGATGCTCCGGGAGCGGATCAGGGCCCTTATTACCTACAGATATTATGATCATTAATTTCACCTCCTTATAGAATATAGCACTACTTTATCCCCCTTGTCTATGAAGTAGTTCACACTTGTTCTGTGAACTACTTCACACTTCGCGGTTTAGTCGCTTCAGAAGCGGAAAGAAGTTTTACGGGGGGGCAATAAGCTGCCGTAGACCCGCTTCGTCCAAGATCACCAGATTGTTGCGCCAGTAAGCAATCAGCCCTCGGCTCTTCAGTGCTCCCATTTGCTTGCAGACCCACTCTCGCGTGTCTCCCAACATCCCCGCGATCTCCACCTGCGTCAGCTTCAAATCAATCACCAGCCCATGATCGCCCCTGCAGCCGTACTTCTCCCCAAGCTGCAAGATCAGCCTAACCAGCCGCTCGTGCGTCCCACTGTAAGAGCGCTCGGTCAGACGCACGCGCAGCTCGTCAAGCTCTTGCACTAACCTTCTCTGGATTGCGAGCGCGATGGGAGGCTTCCGTTTTAACAACTCCTGAAAATCTCCAACGCTCAGCCAGCCCACCACCGACTCCTCTAACGCACGCGCATAAACGCTCGCCACTCCCGTCTCCAAGAGCCCAGACTCCCCAAAGAGATCTCCCGTTTTGAGAAACTTGACGATCTGTTTCTGGCCCCTGCTGGTGTAGCGCGCCAGCTTGACTTTCCCATGACAGAGCAGATACAAACCGGAGATCTCAGCCCCCTGGCGAAAAATCGTTTCGCCCTTGGCGTAGGTGTGATGGCAAATTAGAGAGTTGGGCGGGGAGCGCTCGGCAATGGGGAGATGAGTGAACAAACAACTGGTGGAGGCTTCGCAGACAGCACAGTTTACTCTTGGCATCTTTGGCGGCCCGGTGGCCATAGCTGACACCTCTTGCGCTGTAGGCCCGTGACTTTGCACCCCCAGGTTTCCCTGGGTTCGCCCTGAGCAAAGATGATAGAGATAGTATAACGCAAGAGAGGCCAACGTGGCAAGGGCTAAGACCCTCCGGCAGATTGACACCAACCCCCCCATCTGCCATAATCTGCAGAGAAGCTATGAGCAAGAAGCTGAACGCGCTCCGTGCCTTCTGGCAAACGATGGAAAGCTATCTCACCTGGGGCGATCGGCTTTTGATTTTCTCTCTATTATTAAGCATTGTGGGCACAATTCCTCTCTTAGGAGGCTCTGCAGAACCCAACGGGCGCTGGGCGATTGTTCGTCTCGAGGGCAACGTGATCGAACAGATAGCGCTCCATAAAGATCGGCAGTTCGTGGTGCACGGGCCCTTGGGTGAGACTGCAATCGAAGTTCGGCAGGGAAGAGTTCGGGTAGAGCGCTCGCCGGGGCCGCAGCAGATTTGCGTCCGCCAAGGATGGATTTACAAACCGGGCGAAGCCCTCATCTGTCTGCCCAATCGTGTGACCATAGAGATTCCCGGCAATTCAGGGGTTGATAGCATCACGCGATGATCCCCTACACTCGCAGCGAGCTCCCAGAAGTCTGGCTGCTGAAGCGCATTCTCTTCGCGGCGCTCTTGGCGCTGGGCATCGTGCTCTATGTGCTCGAGGGACTCTTCCCGCCCCTGTTGCCCTTGCCGGGAGCGAAGTTGGGGCTCTCGAATATCTTGGTGCTCTTCACGATGCTCTTTCTCGGCTACAAAGAAGGGATTCTGTTAGCGCTCGCACGCAGCATCTTGGGAAGCTTTATCGCCGGGACGGCTCTAGCGCCGGGCGCTCTGCTCAGTCTTTCTGGAGGACTGGCCAGCGCCATAGTTGTCGCCCTGAGCTTGCGATTTCTCTCTCCGCCGCTGGGCTTGGTGGGCGTGAGCATCTTGGGAGCTATAACCCATAACGTAGCACAGTTCACGGTTGTCTATTTTCTCTTCAGCCAACAGATCAGCGGGTTGTTTTATTATCTGCCGGTGCTTTTATTCTTCGCGCTGGGGAGTGGGCTGGTGACGGGCTTGATCGCTGTTTATCTGTTGGAGAGATTGGGACGGGAGCGCTTTGTCGCTTCTTTCAGGTCACGCGCGTAGGCGCTCAACGCTTCGGGAGTGATCCCCTCGGCTATTCGGGCGACTACCGCGCTGGCAACGATCACCCCATCGGCTCCCGCTCGGACGACGGACTCGATCTGAGGGCGCGTAGAGATGCCAAAGCCAACGGCGAGCTGGAGATCGCTGGGCAGGAGTGGGCGCACCCGCTCTAGGAGGGGGATCGCCGTCTCGGCCAGCGCCTCGCGCGCTCCGGTCGTGCCGTAGCGCGAGACCAAATACAGAAATCCCGAAGAGCATTCGCAGATCTTTCTCACCCGCTCGTTGTCCGTCTCCGGCGTCGCATAGAAGACTCGCGCCAAGCCGTACTTGCGGGCTTGATTGACCCACGAAGCGGCTTCTTCCATCGGCAGATCGGGAATGATCACGCCGTCTATATTGGCCTCGCTGCAGCGTCGCGCGAAGGACTCCTCCCCCAGGCGCAAGATGGGATTATAATAGCTCAACAGAACAATGGGCATGGTTGAGCTCTTACGGAGCTCACGCACTATATGCAGAACGTCCTGCAGATGAACGCCTTGTCGCAGAGCGCGCTGTGCGGCCTCTTCGAGGACCGGGCCGTCGGCAATGGGATCAGAGAAGGGGGCACCCAATTCTAAGACGTCTGCGCCGCCGGCTTCCAGAGCGCGCGCGTACTCCAGCGTGCGCGAGAGATCAGGGTCACCGGCCATCAGATACGCAATCAGCGCGGCTTCCGAGCGCTGCTTCAGCTCTTCAAATCGCTTGGCCAGATAGTTGCTGACGATCATATATAACTTTTAGGTCTTTTTCTCCGCGTCCGGAGAGCGTGATCACTATGATTTGATCGCGCTTTAGTTTTTTGGCCCGCTGGACTCCGGCGTAGATCGCATGGGCGGCTTCGAGCGCCGGGAGAATCCCTTCTAATTCTGCTAAAAGACGAAAACCCTCCAGTGCTTCGTCGCTGCTGACGGCGATATATTCGGCGCGCCCTGACTTTTTGTAAAAAGCGTGCTCCGGCCCTACGGCAGCGTAGTCCAGTTCTGCTGCTAGGCTGCGCGTCGGTTGCAACTGCCCGTGTTCGTCCTGAAGCAGATAGGTCTTCGCTCCGTGGAGCACCCCCACCGTGCCCTGCGTCAACGAAGCCGCCTCCGCGGCTTCGACTCCCAAGAACCGTACTTTCTCGTCCTGCCCAAACGGAAAAAAAGTCCCTATGGCGCTGCCTCCCTGCCCAACGGCCGCTACCAACAGATCGGGGAGGCGCTGCCCCCTGCGCAGCAATTGTCCTTTGATCTCGTCCCCGATCACTCGCTGAAAGTCGCGCACGATCATAGGATAGGGGTGCGGACCGACAGAAGAGCCTATCAGATAATAAGTATCTTTTACGTGGGTCACCCAATCGCGCAGGGCCTCGTTGGTCGCATCTTTGAAAGTTTGAGACCCCCTCGTGACCACATGCACTCTTGCCCGCAAGAGCTTCATCTGCTCGACGTTCGTCTTTTGGCGCTCCATATCAGTCGCGCCCATATAGATCTCGGCCTGAAGGCCCAGCAGAGCGCAGACCATCGCCGTAGAGAGACCGTGTTCGCCGGAGCCTGTGGCGCAGATGACGCGCCGGCGCTGGAGCTCGCGGGCGAGCAGCGCCTGTCCGAGGGCGTTATTCACCGAGTGCGAGCCGCCGTGCAATAGATCTTCTCTCTTGAGATAGATCTGCACGCCTTCGGCGTGCTCGCTGAGGCGTTTGGCGAAATAGAGTGGGGTGGGGCGTCCGCAGTAGTCCGCCCGAAGGGATTTCAGTTCGTTCTGAAAGCGGGCTTGTGTTTTGATAGTGAGATAGTCCTTCTCCAGCGCTTGGAGGGCGGGCATCAAGATTTCCGGGACGAACTGCCCGCCGAACTCGCCGAACTTGCCCTCTCTGGGGAGTTCGGCGAGCTTTGGAGTTAGAACGCTGGGTTTACTCGCGCTGGAGATCGCCATAGAGCTTTAGATTACTCTATAGAAGTAGTTGGCGCAAGGATAAGACTGATCTCACGAGAGATGCGCTAGAGCCCAAGTTCTTTAGCGCGCGCGACGGCTTTGGCCGCGTTGACGACACCACAGCCGTAGCGATTGTCGCGTCCGCGCGGGCCTTTATCGGTCGCGGTCTCCCGGAAGATTTGCACGATATGATCGCGGGTCAGCTTGGGATTGACCGAGAGCATCAGCGCCACGACTCCCGTCACATGCGGCGCAGCCGCCGAGGTGCCGAAGAAGGGGCCAAAGCCTCCGTAAGAGTACGGGGCGAGAATGGCCGTCTTGAGCAACGGGAGAAACTGCTCAAAATTCTCGATCTTGGCAGCCAGTTCTAAGAATTTTTCATAGCTAATGTCACCGCCGGGAGCCACGAGGCTCAAGTCCGGCCCGCCCTGACTATAGGAGACCACCGTCCCATCGCTGCCGGTCGCCCCTACGGCGATCACGCCGGGGTAGGCCGCCGGATAAGACACACAATGGGCGACAAATTCTCCAAAATTTCCCGCCGCTGCGACCAAGATGACTCCTTGATTGACAGCGCGGCGCACGGCTTCGCGCATTCCCCCCGGAGGCTCAAAACATCCTACCGCGCCGAAGCTCATATTGACGACCCGCGCCCCGTTTTTGACTGCATAATCGAGCGCTTTGACGATCGTATCGGTCGTGGCTCGCCCCCGCGCATCGAGTGCCCGAACGTCCATAATCTTCACTTTCGGCGCGACCCCGGTCAGGCCGATATTATCGGCTTTATTCGCGATGATCCCCGCTACGGCCGTCCCGTGAAAGTGCGTGGTGCTGCCGTACATCGAATCGTTGTCGTTATCTACGAAATCCCAGCCGCGCACGTCGTCTATAAATCCGTTGTTGTCGTCATCTATGCCGTTACCGGGGATCTCTTTGGGATTGGCCCACATATTGTCGGCAAGCTCTGGGTGCTGCCAATCTACGCCTGAGTCAATCACGGCTACGACGATCTCTGGAGAGCCTAAACTCGTCTCGTGCGCCTTGCGCGCTTCGATCTGATCGAGCCACCACTGATTGATATGTTGCTCGTCAATCAGCAGGGCCCGCTCGAAACGATTGTTCTCTTCGTTCGTCTCGCGCACCTGGTTGAACAAGCAATCTACGGAAGCGCGGAACTTGATCAAGGGCAGCTCTGCGACAGTCCAAGCAACCTGCACTGTGGCCTTGCCGTTGCGCTCCAGCCGGCGCACGGTCTCGCGGGCCAGAATCAGATCGTTGAGCGGCAACCCCAGCGTGCTGGCTACGGCATCGGGCATCAAACTAATGCTGACGCAGACGAAGAAATTCCCCGCGTCTTCGTCGCCAACGTTGACGACAGTGACTGCAATCGTTACAGAATCGCCGGGCTTAGGACTTGTCGGTGAGATCTTGATCTCTTGCACGATTAGATCCGGCCCGCGCTCGGCCTGCGCCCAACTCCCGCTCGTCCAGATCGCCAAGAGACCCGCAACTAAAAGACCAATCGCTGTTATGCGCATCGGTAATCACCCCTTTTTTGATTAACAGTTTGATTATATGTTAGATATTCTTGGGCTGTCAAGCGCTCGCCGCCTCCGGCCCTCAGAAGCCAAGGGGAGCGGTGCGAGCTTGACGCCCCCGGCGGCAAAGTGCTATCATACACAGAGTCGAGATTACCAAAATGAGACCCAAGAGCACAAGCCGTGATCTCTTCCCCGCGGGGAGCTTCTGTACAGAGGTGCGTACTCGCTTCGCCGAGATCGATCTGCAGGGCGTCGTCCATCACAGCTATTATCTGATCTATTGCGAAGTCGCCCGCGTAGAGTACTTCAAAGCGCTGGGCTTCGATTTTCGCCAAGCGCGCCGCAACGGGGATTTCGATATCGTCGTGGCTGAAGCCCATTGCAAATATATAGCCCCGGCGCGCTTCGACGAGATGCTCACGATTTACACCTGGGTCTCGCGCGTCCGTCACACGAGCTTTACGCTGGATTACTATATCTGTCGCAACGAAGACGATCTCTGGCTGGCGCAGGCCCAGACGACGTTAGTGGCGATTGACCCACAAATGAAGAAAGCCCGCAGCCTTCCTGAAGAGATGCGTCGCGCCTTGAAAAAAGCGTCAGATTCCGCAAAAAATCCGTTATAATTGAGACCACAGAGGAGGTGACCAATCAGAGATAAATAATTAAGAAGTCTGCCCAAGAGCGAACAGATAGATTCACCCCTACAGCGAAATCACAGAGGAGGATAGAACATGCAGCTCAGCATCAATCGCCGTAAATTTCTCAAAGCGCTGGGACTGACTACAGCCGCTACGGCCTTAGCGGGCCCTTTGCGCACCTTCGGACAGGGGACGATCAAGCTTGGCGTCATCACCGGACTGGAGACAGTCTTCGGTGAAGGCACGCGCAACACCGCGCTCTTAGCCACCGATGAGATCAATAGAGCCGGCGGCGTGCTGGGACGCCAGCTAGAGGTCATCGTCGGCGACGTCAAGACCGAGCTCGACGGAACGCTCTCGCGCACCGTCTTCCAAGACTTGGGATCGAGAACCGATGCCATCGTCGGGCTCTATCGCTCGGAATCGGTGCTCGCGCTCCTGCCCGATATCCCCAGATTGAAAAAGCCCTATATTATCACAGGAGCGACTTCGCTGGCCACCGACCGCGTCGTCACCGATTACGATAATTTCAAATACGTCTTCCGCGGCTCGATCGTCAATACTTATTCGCTCGTCGTTGATCTCCTGCGCTTCATGGGCGACTACGCCTATGAGTTGGCCGAGAAGGGCGTTCTGCCCAATCGCCGCGTGGTGATGATCAACGAAGATCTCTCTTCGGGAAATCTCTTTATGTCGCTTATTGGCCCGCGGCTGGGCGAGCTGGGCTTTGAGATCATCAACCAATTTAGATTGGCCGTAGGCACACGCGATCTCGCTCCGGTGCTCACGCAGATCGCCGGCACGCGCGCCGGCATCGGCGTTACGTTCTTCTCCGACCCCGGCTTGGGCACCAGTTTCCCGTCCACATGGACACAGACGAAGACGAAGATCGCGCCCTTCGGCATCAACGCGCCGTTGCAAGCCGATTCGGTCGTGGAGCAGCTCAAAGGCGCAGCCACGGGCTATGTGATTGCGGACTTCTCCGCCGATGCCCCCATGACCGACAGAACAAGACCCTTCTTTAAGAGCTATCAAGATCGTTTCAAGATTCGCCCCGTCTATACAGCAGGGACGACCTACGATGCGATTTATATGCTTGCCGAGGCGCTCAAAGCTGCGGGCAGCACCGAGGCCGATAAAGTGGTCGCCGCGTTGGAGAAGGTCAGCATCGTTGGAGTCGGCGGCCCGCTAAGTTTCTACTCCCGCGCCGATTATGACAGAGCTGAGAGAGAGAGAGTGAAGATCGAAACGAAAGCCGGGGAGCTGACCCTGCCCAATACGATCTCGGCCGGGATCACCAATCTCTCTCTGTTCAACCCACACGATATTCGCTACGGCCTGAAGAGGGGCGACAAGTTCCCCTACGACGGCGTCCGTCCCATTCACTCCCAAATACAGGCCAAAGACGGCGCCTTAGATCGTCAGTTGCTCTACCCCGGAGAGTTTTCTGATAAGCCCAGCGACCCAATCAGTCTCTATCAGTTGCCGCCGCACATGCGATAGCTGACTACTAACCCTCACTGCACCCTGCACCCTCTCCCTGTTAGGGAGAGGGATAGGGGTGAGGGTTAGGTCCTCGACATTTGCACATCGGGGGCCTTTTGTTATATGCTTTCTGATGTAACAAAATTCTGTACAGATCTTGGAGGTCTTTATGGACTTTGAACTCTCCGAAGAGCACAAGCTCATCCGCAAGACCGCCCGCCAATTCGCCGAGGAGGTCATCCGACCGGCTGCCGCCCACCACGACGAGACGTGCACCTATCCCTATGAGATCATCGAAGAAGCTAAGAAACTCGATCTGATCGCTCCGTCTCTCCCTGAAAAATACGGCGGCGCGGGGCTGGACTTTCTCGCCGCGGCCATTGTTATAGAAGAACTGATGCGCGGCGATCCGGGGATCGCCTTGGCGATTACGGCCAGAATCTTCGGCAGCGACATGATCTTGGAGTTTGGCACCGAAGAGCAGCGACAGAAATATTTAGTACCTGTGGCCAAGGGCGACTGGGTCTGTGGCGCGGCTATTACTGAACCCGAGGCCGGCAGCGACGTCGCCGCGCTGAAGACTCGCGCAGAGAAGAAGGGCAATAAATATATATTAAACGGGACGAAGATGTTCATCACCAACGGTTCCATTGCGAATTATCTCATGGTCTTCGCCCGCACGAACACCAATCCTCCGGAGCGCCACGGGGGGATCACCGCATTCATAGTAGAACACGACCGCCCCGGCTACAAGGCCGAGCCGATCCACAACAAGCTGGGTATCCGTGCTTCCGATCTAGCTGAGATCATCTTAGAAAACGTCGAAGTTCCCGAAGAGAACATCGTCGGCCAAGTCGATATGGCTTTTTATCACTTGATGACGTTCTTCTCGCGCGGACGGACGGCCGTAGCCGCTCAGGGTGTGGGCATCGCTCAAGGGGCCTTCGACGAGGCGCTCAAGTATTCGCAAGAACGCGTGCAGTTTGGTCGCCCGTTGTCCGATTTTCAAGCGACTCAATTTAAGCTGGCCGAGATGGCCACAGCAATAGAAACGGCTCGCTTATTAACCTATCAGGCTGCGTGGGAGATCAGCAAGGGGGGCAACCCGGCGAAGATCGCCTCGATGGCCAAGTGGTACTCTGGGAAGGTCGCGCGCGAAGTCGCCAATGAAGCCCTACAGATTCACGGCGGCTACGGCTTCATTAAAGAATACGCCGTCGAGAGGTTCTATCGCGATGCAAAAATTATAGAACTCTACGAAGGGACGAGCGAGATCCAAAAATTAATTATCGCGCGCGCTCTCTTGGGGAAGATCCCAGGGTAGGGCTACAGGGGCACGCCATGCCCCTAAATCAGTTCTTCTAACGCCCTTCTCCGATGGCTGATTCTGTTTTTGATCGCGGCTCCCAGTTCCGCCAGCGTCTGGTCATAACCATCAGGGATGAAGACGGGATCATAGCCGAAGCCCGCGCTGCCCTTGGGCTCAAGAGCGATCTGTCCCTCTAAGATCCCTTCCCCGACAGATTCTCTCCCGTCGGGGAAGCAGAGCACGGCGACGCAGCGAAAGCGCGCGCGTCGGTTGGTGACGCCCGTGAGCAGTTCTAAGAGCTTGGCGATGTTCGCTCGCTCGTCTTTAGCTTCTCCGGCGAAGCGCGCCGAGCGCACTCCCGGTGCTCCCCCTAGGGCTGCCACTTCTAAGCCCGAATCTTCAGCCAGCACTGCTACTCTTGTCTCTTGGCTGATCGCTCGCGCTTTCTTGCGCGCGTTTTCTTCAAACGTTGCGCCGTCTTCTGAAACTTCTGTGAAGGGTTGCTCGCGAAACGTGAGAAGCTCTAAATCTGAAAACTCAGTGAGAATAGCTTTGATTTCGGTGATCTTGCGCCAATTTTTTGTGCCCAGCAAGAGACGCATCTTTATCACCCTCTCCCTTTTAGGGAGAGGGACGGGGTGAGGGTCTGAAGAGGGTCAGCGAGTCGCGATCTCCGAGAGCCCGCGGAGCTTGAGAGTAGTAGCGAAGTGACAGCCGGCGTAGTGCTCGTTCCCCAGATCGCTAAGCTGCGGATCTTTCTCTTTGCAAATCTGTTGGGCGTAGGGGCAGCGCGGATGAAAGCGACAGCCCGAGGGGGGATTGACCGGGCTGGGCACGTCGCCCTTCAGGATAATCCGCTCGCGCTCATAATCCGGATCGGGAACCGGGACCGCCGAGAGCAGCGCTTCTGTATAGGGGTGCTTGGGATTTCTAAAGAGCTCTTCAGTCTCGGCCATCTCCACGATCTGCCCCAGATACATCACGGCGACGCGGTTGCTGATATGTCGCACGACCGAGAGATCGTGCGCAATAAAGAGATACGTCAACCCGAACTCTTTTTGTAAGTCTTCCAAGAGATTGACGACTTGAGCTTGGATCGAGACGTCCAGGGCCGAGACGGGCTCGTCGCAGATGATCAGTTTGGGTTCGAGGGCGAGGGCGCGCGCGATGCCGATTCTCTGGCGCTGACCCCCGCTGAACTCATGGGGATAACGTTTAATATATTGGGGATTGAGGCCGACGGCTTCTAAGAGATCACGGACGCGGATTTCGCGCTCTCTCGCCGTGCCCACTCTGTGTACGAGCAACGGCTCGGCAATGATGTCGCCGATGGTCATTCTGGGGTTGAGCGAACTGTACGGGTCTTGGAAGATGATCTGCATCTGGCGGCGCAGCGGCTTCATCTTGCGGTTGGGCATCTTGGCGATGTCTATGGGCTTGCCGTTCTGATAGAAGAGGATCTCGCCGGCGGTCGGATCGAGCAGGCGCAGCACCGTGCGTCCCGCTGTTGTCTTGCCACAGCCCGATTCCCCAACCAGACCGAGCGTCTCGCCCTCACGGATGAAGAAGCTCACGCCATCTACGGCTCTGACTTGAGCGACGACGCGGCGAAGGACGCCGCGCCGCACCGGAAAATATTTCTTAAGATTCTTTACTTCTAGCAATAGATTCTCATTGCTGGTCATAAGCTCTCTCTTTGTCCTCAGAAGCGCGCCCAGCAGGCGACTTTATGGCCGGGCTTGACTTCTTTGAGTTCGGGCATCTGGCCGCGACAGATCTCGGTGGCTTCGGGGCAGCGGGGCTCAAACGGGCAGCCCTTGGGCAGATTGTACGGATCGGGGATCATACCCTTAATGGGCTTGAGGCGCTCTTTCTTGCGAGTGAGCGCCGGGATAGATTCCATCAGACCCTGCGTATAGGGATGGAGCGGATCGTGAAAGATCTTTCTCACCGGGGCTTCTTCTACCACCTTGCCCATGTACATAATCACGACATCGTTGGCCATCTCGGCGACGACGCCCAGATTGTGAGTGATAAGCATCAGCGCCATATGAAAGTCTTCTTGAAGCTTGCGCATCAAGTCCAGAATTTGCGCTTGGATCGTCACATCGAGCGCGGTGGTCGGCTCATCGGCGATGAGCATCTGGGGATTGCAGCTGAGGGCCATCGCGATCATAGCGCGCTGGCGCATCCCCCCGGAGAGCTGATGGGGGTACTCATCTACCCGTTGCTCCGGCAGGGGAATCCCCACAGCTTTGAGCATTTCAATAGCGCGATGGTGCGCCTCGCGCTTGCCCACTTTTTGATGGAGCATGATCGCTTCCATGATCTGGTTGCCGATTGTATAGACGGGATTGAGACTGGTCATCGGCTCTTGGAAGATCATGGCGATCTCGTTGCCCCGGATGTCGCGGTATTCTTTGCCCTTGGGGTTGAGCTTGGAAAGCTCGATCTCTTTTCCATTGCGGTGATAGATCACCGAGCCGTCAATAACCTTGCCCGGCGGCATGGGGATGAGCCCCATCACCGAGAGGGCGGTGACCGATTTGCCGCAGCCGGATTCGCCGACGACTCCTAGGGTCTTTTGACGATCAATAGAGAAACTGACACCGTCCACGGCCTTCACGACGCCGTCTTCGGTGTAAAAGTACGTCTTGAGGTCTCGCAGTTCTATAAGCTTTTTGCCGTTGGCGCTGGCCATAGTTTTTTATACGCGAGAGACAATATAGGCAAGCAGAAAAGCTAGAGCCATATAGAGAGCGGCGAACCAAGTGGTGGCGGTGCGCTTGGGGTCGGCCTCTTCTTCGCGCCCAAAGACCGTCGAAGTCGCTCCGGCGCCAAAAGCCCCCCCCAGTCCGGAGTGACGGCTCATCTGAATGAGCACCAGCCCGATGAGCCCCAGACAGATCAGCACAAAGATAATTTGCAACACAGGCGCTATGGCCTTAAGAAATTCTATCATATCGACCTCACTCTAACATAATAATAGCGTTATTGTAACAGTACGAAAGAGATTCTTCAACCGGCGCTCACCTGCAAGAGAAAACTCTGCACCCAGTCCACGATGGGCATGATGCCCCATTCGATCATATTAAAAAAATAGAGCAGCGCGAAGATCACCACAAACCCGAAGGGTTCTAAAGTGTGCAAGAGATACTTGCCTCTGGGGGGCAAGAGATAGAGCAGGACGCGCGAGCCGTCCAGCGGCGGGATCGGCAGGAGATTGAAGACCGCTAAAACTACATTAATCGTGATGAAGAAGAAAAGAAACGTTGCAGAAAACTTGAGAACCGTTTGGAGAAAGACCGGATGGGGATCTGTGTTTATTAGACTGTACCAAAGGCCGACGCCCAGGGCCGCGAAGAGCAGGTTCATCGCGGGGCCGGCCAGAGCGACGATCATCATTCCGCGATAGGGATGGCGGAAATAGACGGGATTGACGGGCACGGGCTTGGCATAGCCCAAGATAGGCACGGGAGTTTTGGTCAAGAAACCCACGAGGGCCAGCGCCAAGGGCAGGAGCACCGTACCGAGGGGATCAATATGAGCCAGCGGGTTGAGCGTCAGTCGGCCCGCGTCTCGCGCGGTGGGATCGCCCAGCCAATAGGCGACTTTTCCATGCGCGTATTCGTGAAAGACCACAGCGAGCAGAAACGCGCTGAGCGCAATAATAATCAGTTCTATGTTCACTCAAGCTCTCCTTTCGGGGTAACGAGCAGCGTTCCCTCTTCTTGCGTCATGAGCACTGCGCCCGGCCTGGCCCTCTTGGGTTTGCGCAGGTACTTCGCTCTAGTGTAGCTGACGGGGACTCTCTTTGCATCCCGGCCTTGAGAATAATAAGCGGCGAGTTGAGCAGCTTGCTCCAAGACGTCAGATGGGATCTCGCGCTGCTGCGGGTTCTTGATGATTACATGAGCGCCGGCGCGCTCGCGCGCGTGGAGCCAGTAGTCTTCGCGCGACGCTTGACGCACGAGCTCGTCGTTCTCGCGGCTGGAGCGTCCCACCAAGACGCGATAGCCTCTAATCAGAAAGACGCGCGGCCCGGCGGCTTGCTTGGTTTTTGTGTCTTCGCTGCCCAGGGTAGCTGGTCGGTATCGGTATCCGAGGGCTTGCAGTCTCTCACGAACGGCTGAAATATCTACAGCGCCTTCCAGAGAATGAGCGATATTCCCCAGATCTTGGAGTTCTTTCTGAAAGAGAGCGCGGCGTTCGCAGAGTTTCTGCTCGGCGCGCTTGAGTTTCTTATAGCGTGCGAATCGCTTCTGGGCGTTTTCGACGGGGGTGAGGGCCGGATCGAGTTTAATATCCTGGGGAGCGTTATTGCTGAAATCTTCTAGTGTAGCTTCTCTCATGCCCTTCTGTAATCTGTCGAGATGAGCAAGAATAAGCTCGCCCTCGCGTTTGAGCGTTTCATAGTGCTGGGCTTGGCGCAGTTCTGTTTCTACGCGCTCCAGCGCCGTTTGGGTATGGGCGAGCTTTTCGCACAGCCAGCGTTTGAGCGCTGTCTGTTCGATCTCTTCGGTCTGGGATTGAGCAGCGGCGCGCGCATATTCATCGAGAGCTTCTGAGAGGGTTGGGCGCGACTCGTAGCGCAAGTGCGCATAGAGCTTGAGCGGAAAGGGGGCAGCGTCCATAGGCTTGTCTTCTTGAGAGAAATAGAGAACGGGCTGGAAGCGTTGCTCGCGCACGGGAGCAAAGAGCGCTTGAACGGCCTCCCATAGAGACGCTTTCTCTTTATCTCCAATCTGAGCAGTTGAGAGATCTGGGTCAAGCTGGGCGCGCAGTGCGATCTCTTGGGCCAAGCGCGGGCCGATGCCGTCTATAATTTGAGCCAACGCTCTGATCAGAGTTGTATCTTGGGGCCATCTCGCGCAAAAGTCTTCCAAAATAGCCGAGAGAGGGTCGAGCTTGTTTTGAGATTGCGGAGGCTGATAGAGATCACCGGGGCGAAAAGAGCGCTGGCCCACCGTAAGCTTGAGCGCTCCCAGAATCTTTTGATCCGAGAGCAAAATCAGATTAGAGTGTTTTCCTAAGAGTTCGCAGCGCAGCGTGTAGGGTTGGCCGTGGACGATAGAGAAATCTACGATTCTCTCGAACCCATGCTGTGAGACTTGACTCACAATCCCGTTTTTGATATATTTTCGCAAAACCATGGTCAGTGCTGAAGGCACCGGAGGGTTGCGAAACTTCTCGGAGGTTAGATGAACTCTAGAGTCCTGTCCCAGCTCGAGCAGCAGCGTGTAATCAGCTCCGGCCCAAAGTTCGAGGGTGAGCGTTGTGGGTCGGGGGTGATAAATCTGTTGGATACGCGCACCGCGCAAGCTCTCTTCCAATTCAGCGACGACCGCGCGCAGCGTCAAACCCTCCATAACGGTTCGATTATAACCCACCGTTCCCTAGGGAGGCGAACTCGCTGCATTCTACGCATCAGAACTGTGAAATTGTCCACACGCGGCAGGCAGCGTCAGAATTGCAAATGCTATAGTGTAAAATAGAGAGTTTCAAACTTTGTGACCAAAGGAGGGATGTTGGAAGGGGTGAAGGCATATAAAATTCAAGTGTCAGCGATCTAGAATCAGTGGTGGCATTCACGACCGGGCTGGCGCCAACGGTCGGGGATGCTGTGTGCGTCGTGTGCGTGTCGTAATATCTCCAAAACGGCCTCGCAGAGGACAGAGGAGATAGATAATAGATCAAGATCAAGAAGACAAAAACATTGGGAGGAGGATTATGAAGATCAATAAAGTGCTAGCGTTGGTGCTAGCCGTTGCCGTGTTGATCCCAGCCGGCGCGGTGGTTGGCTGGGCGCAAGCCTTGAACCCCAAGGTGATGGAGCGCGACTTCAACGAGGCCTTCGCCGAGTTCAAAGCCGGCGAGGTGCAAGCCGGAGGATTTAAGCCCATCACGCTCGATCCCAATCAAGAGGTCGCTTTCAGCGTGCCGCAGGGCACCAAGAGCGTAACGGTTACTGCCGGAGATGGCGATCTCACTTATACGCTGACGCGCGTCGTCGGCGTCGGCGCGCGCGCCACGCGCACGCAGATCGCCACCGGAGCGGTGGCCGCCAAGCAGTCGGTGAAAGCAGCCGTCCCGGCTTTTGATCGCACTAAGCAAGAATCTGTTGAGATCAGCATCAGCGCAGGAAGCAAGAAGACGACGGTGGCTTTGGCGTTTGAAGGAGCCGCCGCCGATGAGACGGGGCTCCCCCGCACGGCCGTTCAGCTAGAGATCACTAACCAAGGCCCCGGCGCTGTTACCTACGAAGTGAAGGACGCCCTGGGCCGCACCGCCAAGAACGGCGGCCGTGACGTCAAGGGCTCCGTCCCCGCTGGACAGAAAGTCGTCGTGGACATCGAAGAGAGCCAAGGGCCTAACCGCATTCTCCAGGTGAGCACCGGCGGCCAGAGGGTC
Organism: Candidatus Acetothermia bacterium; assembly: GCA_022683945.1. Classification (GTDB taxonomy): domain Bacteria; phylum Bipolaricaulota; class Bipolaricaulia; order RBG-16-55-9; family DRXL01; genus SKYB132. The sequence continues at coordinate 57,819 of JAJHSH010000052.1, forward strand.
GACGCCCGCGTTGACATAAAGATCTACTTCCAGCAGATTCCCAGCGCCGACGAAGTGGGCAAGGGCTTCTATGCCACGACGATCATCGCCCGTCCGCGCACCCTCAACCCCATCACGGCCACTGACACTGCGAGCTTTGCGATCATTGATCGCTTGCACGATACTCTGCTCGATGGGCCTACAGGAGCTGAGACCGGCGCTATCGCTGAGGCTTTTGAGGTGACTCCTGATCGCAAGACCGTGACGTACACACTGCGCCGGGGCATCAAGTTCAACGACGGCACGCCCATCACCTCTGAAGATGTGCGCTTTACGTTTGAGAACTTGCTCTACCCCAAGGATGTCGCGACGAGCCTACGCGACATAATGTTCTGCAAGGGCGGTAAAGACCTCCCGGCGGTGAAGGTCGTTGACGAGCGCAAGGTCAGCTTCACTTGTCCCGAGGCAGCTGCGAATGTACCCTTCCCCAACACCGGCTTCGTGGAAGTTCTCTCCAAGAGGAACGTCCTCAAGCTCGCGCCCAATGTCGAGAGGAGTCCCAAGGATTTCAACAATGTCTTCGGCGTGGCCACACCGGCCGCCGATCTAGTAGGAGCCGGGCTCTTCAGGCTGACACGGCTCGACCCGAACGCGGTCGCAGAGTTCGCCGTCAATCCCAACTCGTGGCGCGTGGACGAGAAGGGCACTCAATTGCCCTATCTGCGCGGCATGCGCATCATTCTCGCGCCGGTTCAGGGGCTGGAGCTGGCCTTGCAGCAGTTCCGCAACGGTCAGACGGATTTTGCCGGCCCACGCCCGGGCGACATTCCGATCTTACAGTCGGATAAGGCCGCGGGACGTCTGCCGGTCAACGACGATATTGACTCCGGCAGCCCCGTCTTCGGCACCGAGTTTTGGGTCGTAAGCTGGACGACGAAGAACCCGACGCTGCGAGCGGCCTTCGGCAACAAGCAAGTGCGCCAGGCCTTCTCGCACGCGACCGATCGCGCCAGCGTCGTCAAGAACATCCGTCTCGGCCTGGCCACGGAGCTTTATGGGCATGTGAGTATTCCCAGCCCGTATCACATTGAGCGCCCCGGCCAGAAGGCCGACGTCTTGGCCAAGTGGGAACAAGTGAAGCGGCGCTTCGATCTGGCCAGGGCTGCTAAGGTCCTCGACGATCTGGGGATCCGGGACACCAACAACGACGGCATCCGCGACATCCCGGCCAACTTCCGTAACGACTTCGGGGCGCAGACCAACCCCGCCGGGCCGTTTAGGTTCATCTTGGCCACCAACGTGGGGAACACGCTGCGCGAGGAGCAGATCAAACTGATTGCTTCGGACCTGAAGAAGATCGGCATTGAGGCCGTCCCCACGCCGATAGACTTCGCTGCTCTCGTAGATCAGTTGACGGTCGGCGACTATGAGGGTATTCTCATCGGATTGACGGGCGGTGCGGGTGCGGCCAGCGGCATCAACGTCTACACCTGCGACGGAAATCTGCATTTCTGGAACGTCAACGCTGGTGAAGGCTGCAAGAACGCCACCGAGGACGAGAAGAAGCTCGACGCGCTCTATCGCCAGTTGGCCGACGAGACCGATGAAGCGAAGCTGCGCGCGCTCGCCGATGAAGCGCAACTGCTCTTCACGGATCACCTGCCGTACATCTCGATCTCCGTCGGGAACGGCTTGGCGGCCTATCGCTTGGACACGATCCGCAACCATCAGCGCTCGCAGTTCGGGACGCTGATGCGGCTCTTCTGCAAAGGCGGACGCTGTCGCGGCGGATAGCTTTAATTAACGGACGGAATCGGCACAGCGGGCGCGAGAGAGCCTCTCTCGTGTCCGCTGCTCTTTTAACCGAAATCCGCTGTCAGCCCTCTAAGAGACGTCCGTCCTCCTCTTAGCGGCTCACCTCTGTTAAGCTCTCAGTATTCAGTATATGAAACTTACAGCATGGGAAGTCGTTCAAGCTATCCAAGGAGATCTGCTCGCGGGGAACCCCCAGCAGTCTTTTTCTGGGGTTTCCACCGACTCCCGAACGACACTTCCCGGCGAACTCTTTGTGCCCTTGGTCGGACAACGCTACGACGGACACGATTTTATCGCAGAAGCGCTCCAGCGCGGAGCCGCGGGTTTTCTCACACATCAGAAGATGCATTTAGAAATCCCCTCTGTGCAGATACGCGTTCGCGATACGTTATCAGCGTTGGGAGAGCTTGCAGCTTGGGTGCTCAGAAAGAAACTCAAAGCTCGCGTGGTGGCTGTCGCCGGCAGCAACGGAAAGACAACTACTAAAGAGCTGATCGCACAGATGCTCGCTCAGCGCTTCAAAACCCACGCGACGCTTGGGAACTATAACACCGAGATCGGGCTACCCCTCACCGTGCTCAACGCCCCAGAGGAGACAGAGATGTTGGTTCTAGAGATGGGCACGACCACACGAGGGGATCTGAAAAAGCTCTGCGCTATCGCGCCTCCACAGATCGGGGTTCTGACGGGTATTGGCGAAGAGCACCTGGAGACGCTGGGCGACCTGAACGGCGTGCTCGCTGCTGAGTTAGAATTAGCAGAGCACCTACGAGGCCCTCTGATAATTAACGGAGACAACGATGATCTGTTACACGCCGCACGCGCCACCCTCACCCGTCCCCACCCGTTCCCTCCCCGCAAGCGGGGAGGGAACGGGTGGGGACGGG
>JAJHSH010000013.1 GCA_022683945.1 Candidatus Acetothermia bacterium
CTTCCGTTCTGTAGCCGCTCCCGATAACTTCCGGGATTATAACTTCAATAAATACTGGTACATGTGGGACTACTGGAACGGTTGGAATCCCGTCACTGGCTGGCCCGACCAGGGGGTCACCCAATTCTGGGATGCCGCTGGGGTGCCTTCCTTGAGGAACTTCGTAAACGCCTGTATCGCTCAGCAGGGAGGAGGTTCTTCATCGTTGAAAAGTTTCGATACCAATAATAACAACATAATTGATGATCCGGAAATTATCTCCATCCTGAGCGCATGGCGAGCGGGCAGCTTGGATGAACTTGCTATCTTGCAAGCGCTGGAGGCTTGGATCAGGCAGCGCCCGATCTCTCCAGCAAGCACGAAATAGCTCGATTCGTTTGTAGGCAGGAGAGCGGGGACGACCTCGGAGCAATCACTTCGAGGTCGATCTCTTTCTGGAAGGAGCTCTAGAGACGCGATATACTTTCGCCTATGGCTACGTTGAAAGAGAGACACTGTGTTCCGTGTCGTGGCGGAATCCCTCCCATGACCGTGGAGCAAGCCCAAGAGTATCTCAAAGAGATCACTGGCTGGGAGCTGCTCGAAAACAAGAAGATCGTCAAAGAGTTTAGATTTAAGGAGTATCTTGAGGGTATAGAGTTTGCGCAAAGAGTCGGCGAGCTGGCCGAGCAGGAGGGCCATCACCCCAATATCTACATCCTTTACAAGAAAGTTCGCATAGAAATTTGGACGCACAAGATCAATGGACTGACCGAGAGCGATTTCATCTTGGCCGCGAAGATTGATGACCTAACCCCTCGATCCCCTCCCTCTTCAGGGGAGGGGGCAGGGGGAGAGGTCTGGCCCGGCGTCTACGCCCGCTATCGCGATTCTCTACCCCCCATCGCCGATGAGCACATTGTCACGCTATTAGAAGGCGGAACGCCTCTGGTGCGCGCGCAGAATCTCGAACGACGCTTTGGCTTGTCGTGTGCGCTCTATCTCAAATGCGAAGGTGCGAATCCCACGGGATCGTTCAAAGACCGGGGCATGACCGTCGCAATCTCCCGGGCCAAACAAGCCAGCGCGAAAATAGTCTTATGTGCTTCGACGGGAAACACGGCCGCGTCGGCAGCGGCCTACGCCGCGCGTGCGGGTATGCGGGCGTTTGTCGTTGTGCCCGAAGGCCAGATCGCCCTTGGGAAACTTGCGGGTGCAATGATCTACGGCGCTCACGTGATTCAAATTCAGAATAATTTCGATAAAGCCCTGGAGATTGTGTGCGAGATCGCCGAAAAGCATCCCATGACGCTCGTAAATTCTGTCAATCCCTATCGCATCGAAGGCCAGAAGACCGCGGCGTTTGAGATCTGCGATCTGTTGGGGCGAGCGCCGGACTATCACGCGCTGCCGGTGGGCAACGCTGGGAATATCACGGCGTATTGGAAGGGCTATTGTGAGTACTATGAGACAAAGAGAGTCGAAAAACGTCCCGTGATGCTGGGCTTTCAGGCCGAGGGCGCAGCGCCGATTGTGCTGGGGCATCCTGTTGAGAACCCAAAGACGGTCGCGACGGCGATTAAGATCGGGAACCCCGCAAGCTGGCAGGGGGCCGTGCGCGCGCGCGATGAATCGGGAGGACTCATCACGACCGTGAGCGACGAGCAGATCCTCGAAGCGTATAAATTATTGGCGCAGCTTGAGGGGATCTTTTGTGAGCCGGCGTCGGCGGCATCGGTCGCGGGAGTGCTCAAGTTGGCGCAACAAAATTGCTTCAAGCCCGGAAGCATCATCGTTTGCACGCTGACCGGGCATGGGCTGAAGGATCCCGATAACGCGATCTCGATGGCGCTGGCAAAGCCGATGAGCGTCAGAGCAGAACTAGAAGCAGTGCTCGAAGCGATGGAGTTGTAACCGAGATTTGCCAAAGACACCCTGATTCTCGTAAGATAAAAGACTCAATTAAGGAGGCTACGACCGTGAAGCACAGTAGGTTGTGGATTCTGTTCTTTTTCGCTGTGACGTTCTTCTTTTTTGTGGGGTGCGGCCAGCGCTCGCAGCCCTCAGCAGAGACCGAGAAGAAAGAGCCTGCACCGCCACCTCCGGTGGCCATCAGCAAGCCCGCAGAACCTCCTGTGACTTCTCCCCCAACTATGAGCAAAAACCCTGTGGCCATCGTCGAGACGAGCTTCGGGATCTTCAAGATCGAACTCTTTCTGGACAAAGCCCCGATCACGGCTCAGAATTTTATTGATCTAGTCAAGCGCGATTTCTATAAGAATATGATCTTCCATCGCGTCGTGGCCAATTTTGTCATTCAAACAGGCGATCCCACGGGCACGGGACGCGGCGGCTCCGACAAAACCATCCCGTTGGAGATCCGTCCCGATCTCAAGCACGATAGTGCCGGCATCGTAGGAATGGCGCGCAGCCAAGACCCGAACAGCGCCAGCAGTCAGTTCTATGTCACTCTCAGGGCTACGCCCCAGCTCGACGGCGGCTATGCCGTCTTTGGAAGAGTGATCGAAGGGCTAGACGTCGTCATGAAGATCGGCGACGCGGAAGTAGGCCCCGGAGACCGTCCGGTGATCCCTGTAGAACTCAAAGCGATTACACTGCAACAGCAATAAAAAGAAGCGAAAGCGAGAAGAGAGTATGGACTTCACCCTCACGCCTGAACAGGAGCTCTTTCGCAAGTCCGCGCGCGAATTCGCGCTCAAAGAGCTGGAGCCCATCGCGACGGACTTAGATCGCGAGCATCGCGTCGCGCTCGATGTCTTGAGAGAACTCGGCTCTTTGGGGTATCTGGGCATGACCGTCCCCGAAGAATACGGCGGCATCGGCGCGGATATGCTCAGCTATGTGCTCGTCATGGAAGAACTCTCGCGCTCTTGTGCTTCTACGTCGACGGCGGTCAGCGTGCAGAACTCGCTCTGTAACACGCTCTTAGTAGAATTCGCCAGCGAAGCGCAAAAGCGAAAATATCTGCCGGACTTGGCCGTGGGCAAGAGATTCGGAGCCTTTGCACTGACAGAACCTGAATCGGGTTCTGACGCCGCGGGGCTGAAGACGACGGCAGTCGCCAAGGGCGATTCTTTTATTCTGAACGGCACGAAACGCTTCATCACCAGCGCGAGCTTTTCTGATATATTTTTGGTCTTTGCACTGACCGACCCCAGCGCCGGGAACCGTGGTGTCAGTTGCTTTTTGGTCGAGCGAGATACTCCCGGCTTTACCGTCGGCAAGGAAGAAGACAAGCTGGGCATTCGCGGCTCCAGCACGTGCGAACTCTTCTTCGAGAGCTGTCGCGTCCCCAGAGAGAATCTCATCGGTGAGCTCCATCGCGGGTTCAAAGTGGCGATGGTCACGCTCGATTCTGGCCGAATTGGAATTGCTGCGCAAGCGTTGGGCATTGCGCAAGCAGCGCTCGATGAGGCTGTAAAGTACTCCAAAGAGCGCAAAGCGTTTGGCAAGCTGCTGGGTGAGTTCCAAGCGATTCAGTTTAAATTAGCCGATATGAAAGCCAAGGTCGAAGCCGCTCGCTTGCTGACGTACAAGTCCGCATGGAAGAAAGATCATAAACTCGACTATATCGCCGACTCTTCTATTGCGAAGCTTTATGCGGCCGAGATCGCCAGCGAAGTGGCCGACGAAGCCGTGCAGATTCACGGCGGCTACGGCTATATTCGCGACTACAAAGTCGAGCGGCTCTACAGAGATGCTCGGATTACACGCATCTATGAAGGCACCAGCGAGATCCAAAAATTGGTGATCGCGCGTGAACTGCTGAAAGACTGACTAAAATTGGGGGCGAACGGCCGTTCGCCCCTGCAAAACAGAGGAGATCTCTATGCCCAAGCGCACGGTCAGAACCGATAAAGCTCCCCAAGCGATCGGACCGTATTCCCAAGCAGTGATCGCCAACGGTTTCGTCTTCATCTCCGGGCAGATCCCGCTCGATCCCACGACGGGCCAGATCGTCTCTGGAGATATTCAGCAGCAAGCCCGACGGTGTTTGGAGAACTTAAAAGCGATTTTAGAGGCCGCAGGCACGACGATGGAGAACTTAGTCAAAGTCACCGTCTTCGCAAAAGACCTGAAAGATTTTCAGGCGATCAATCAGATCTATGCAGAATATTGCAAAGAAAACCCTCCAGCTCGATCGTTCGTCGAAGTCTCCAGACTCCCTAGAGACGCCGCGATCGAGATAGAGGGGATCGCGCTGCTGGGAGCTTAGCTCAGAGGTGCCCGCGAGCTTAAAGCTCCTAAGTTTTTCTCAGAAGATGCCAAAGGCCTTCAGCAGAGCGAACGCGCCCAGCGCTGCCCCCAAGGCCCCTACGATCATATTGGTCTGAATCTGATTCTCCGCTTGTAGTAAACGCTTCTTCAGCGCGCTTGATTCGTCTTGAACTTTCTTCAGTTGTTCCTCTTGCTGGGCCATAGAAGCTGTCTGCTCTTCTAATTTGGCCTGGAGCGCGGCCAAACCCTCTTCCGTGCGAATGGCTTTATTTGTAAGCCCGGAGAGCACATCGCCCAATGCTTTCATCCGATCGCGCAGTTCGTTGATTCTCAGCGTCAGTTCATCAGCGGCCTTGGGATCTACGGGCATCTTGATGGCTTTCTCCAAGATGACGACACGCTCTTCGACGGTCTTCACGCGATCGCTGAAATCCAATAATGTGCGCACGCGGTCTTCCGTGCCCTTGAGGCGCACGTTGAGTTGATCTATGACGCCCTCGCTCTGGAAGATGCGCGACGAGAGTATGTCGAATCTCTCTTTAGTGTGGTGAGCCAAACCCGCTACACTCGTTTCGAGATTGCCGATGCGCGGCACGATCTCAGCCGAGAGCTTCTTTTCCAGATTCTGCAGATCGCGGAGCATCGACTCGGCCTGCTTCATCTCGAAGGAGATCTCTCGGACGATATTGCCCAGACCCTCGGCTTTTTGGACTTGAAACGAAAGATCTCTGACCAACGCCTCCACGCGTTTGAAGGCCTGTTCGAGCTTAAAGACCTTCTCGGCGAGCTTCTCGTCGTCGGATTGCGCCCAGACGGGCAGAGCACACGTAACGGCTACGGCCAGCAGCACGATAATGAGACGCTTCATCGTTGGTTCGTCCTCCTTCAACGATTAATCTGTCGGATCGCAGACGACGCCACTCTTTGCGTCGAGAGCCGCGAACTTACAGGCTCTTAGAGTCTAGGGGTAGCCCATGTCACGCCCAAGGAGCCGTGTCAACGGGAGTATGGACGTTGAGCACTCTGAGGAGAGACGGGGTTGCCCGCCCCGCCCCCGTATCTGTTATAATACTGCGTTGCTCATCCAACGGAAGGGGGTAATAATAATGCAAGACGTCCAAGCCCAAAGTTCGCTGGTTCATCTGGTGGAGGCTTTTATTGATTCTCTTGATATCAACGCTACATCTGTGCGCACTTATAAAGAAGCACTGAAGAATTTCGGCTCCTGGCGCAACGGCCAGCCTCCCGAGGCTTTAGTGACTTCGGGGGAGGTCAAGCTCTACAAAGAATGGTTGCGGCAAAATCGCACGGCAAATACAGTGGCGACCTATTTGGTCGCACTGCGGCGCTTCTTTCAGTATTGCGTCTCCGAAGGTTTTTATGAGCAGAACCCGGTAGAGAAGATCAAGAGTATTCGGCGTCCGCGTGGGCACCTGAGACAAGACGTCTCGCGAGAGGGGTTGCGCCTGCTCTTTGCAGCCGTTGATCGCAATACTCTTATGGGCAAGCGCGATTTTGCTATTATGAACTTGATGGCTCGCAACGGCTTGCGCGTGATCGAAGTGACCAGAGCAAATGTTGGTGACTTAGAGTATCGTCGTGGACGGCAGATCTTGCGGGTTTGGGGAAAGGGTCGGGATGAGCGCGACGAGTTTGTCGTCTTGAGCGAGCCGACGGTAGCAGCGATTGAAGACTATCTTAACGCGCGGGCGGGAGCGAAGCCCAGTGATCCGTTATTTGTGGGCGTGCGCGCGCGCAACAAGGGTCGCCGACTGACGACGCGCCAGATCAACCGCATCGTCAATAGATATTTGATTAAAACAGGGCTCAAGAACGAGAAGATCTCGCCGCACAGCTTGCGACATAGCTTTGTCACCTTGGCTATTCAGAGCGGTGCTTCTATTATTGAAGCGCAGATTGCCGCACGCCACCGCTCGATAGAGACTACCAGAGTCTACTTTCACGAACACGATAGATTAGAGTCGCCGACAGAAGACAAGATCGAGATTTGAGTCTGTTAACTCGCGCTAACAGACTCACCCCGATCACTGTGCACTAAAACGACGTTCTGAAAAGAGTTATTTTAATAGACCCTTCTAAAAAGGCCTCTTTTGCCTTGGCTTCTCTCTAGGGCATAGTTTTTCTCAAAGCGCGCATGGCGTTGGCATGGGCGGCCTCCGAGAGCTATAATAGTCTGATAGGGCTCTACAAACGGATTTTTGACCAGCGCTCGTTTGGGGAATATACCCTGAGTTCGCCCCGTCGGGGGATGGATGTCTAGAGAGCCGGGTAATCGCCGTCACCGTCTCTGTTTGTAAGCCTATCTACAATCGAAGTAACGCTAAAGGGGGGATAGTTACATGCGCAATACGAAATGGTTGAGCAGGATGCTGACCCTCCTGCTCGTGGCGACGCTCTTGACGGTCGGCGCTGCGCCCTTCGCGCCCGCCCAAGACGAAAAGAGCGTCAAGGATAAAGTGGCCCTGCTCGAGAAACAACTGAAAGAACTCGAAGCGGTGGTCAAGGCACTCTCCATCGAGTTGCAAAAGCTCACGCAAGCCGGCACCGGCGAGATCGAGAACATCCGGCCGCGCCTCTTCGCCGTCGAACAGCTCTCAAAAGATCTCTCGTTCGACCTAAAGAAGATGGGCGGGCGTGTCAGCGTTGTCGAAGGCTCTTTAGAGAAACTCTCGGAGCTTCCGCAGCAAGTCTTGGATCTCAGGTACAGCGTCGGAGAGATGGCCAGCCGCATGAAGGCCAACGAGTTGGCCATCGGCCAGCTGCGCGACCAGTTGGAGAAGCTCGCGGGGCTTCAAGCTCTCGTAGTGAATCTCCAAGGCACCGTCGGGATGCTCTCCAATCGCATGGACGCCACGGAGAAGGGCCTGGCCGGGTTGACGGAGCGCGTCGGAAGACTGCACGCGCTTGAGCCCATTACCAAAGGGCTACAAGAGACCACGGCGAATCTCAGCGTGCGCGTCGGACGCATCGAAGAGATGTTGGTCAGGCACACGCAGCATCTGGAGCAGATGCAGTCTCTGCCCGGCGCTGTTGTGCAGTTGCAGACGACCGTTTCGGATATCGCCAATCGCACGAGCAATCTCGAGGCGCGCCTGAGCCGGCTGCAGGACATCACGGCACAGTTGCAGACGCTTCAGCCTGTCGTAGCAGCGCTGCAAGAGATGGTGAGCAAGCTCGCCGGACGCATAGATGCCGGTGAGGCGCGCACTGCCGAGTTGGGCAAGACCAGCGATGAGCTGACCGGCAGAATCACGCGACTCAGCGAGGCGATCAGCCAGATCGTCGTCGAAGTCCAAGCGACGCGGGTGAGGCTGAATGAAGTTCAGGAGCGCGTCGCTAGGATCACGGGACAACCGGTCGGCGAGATGCCCGATGTGAAAGCCCTTGTTGATCAAGCCGTCAAAGAAAGAGTACAGAACTTGGCCGCACAGCTGGCGCAGGCCAAGAAAGACGCCGCCGAGGCCAAAGCGGCTGCTGAAGGCGCGAACAGCCTAGCGCTGATCGGTCTAGTGGCTGGCTTGGCAGGGATCTTGATCGGGTTCTTGTTCTGATCTGATCACAACTGAACGTTCTTGGGAAGCTAGGATCACCCCTTTGGCGGCAAGCGAGAGTGTAAAGACTCTCGGGGGATCTTGGCAAGGCCGGGTCGAGCGGGAGCGCTATGCTCCCCTCGACTCTTTTTATTGGCAGCGATGCGCATCCCCCGCCACGAATTCAGCGGGAGTCATGGGCTTTTAACTGGTGCAGGTTTACCATGACTCATGACTGACATCAAGGGTGCCAAACCAAAGAAACTATTTATAGCACAGAGCCATCTCAGACGATATAATCATTGTCTTAAAAACTGGAAACTCGAGGAGGATTCGTGAACGTTTATCGTGTGCGTTTGGAACGGCTGCGGGATCGCCTGCGCGCAGAGAAACTCGATGCGTTCTTGCTCTTTAACGTAGAAGGCTCTGATCGCCCGAATCTCTATTATATGACCGGCTTCTGGGGCTCCTACGGTCTGCTCATCATCACCCAAGAGCACCAGCTCTTCGCTACGGATTCGCGCTATATGGAACGCGCCAAGTCCGATGTCGAAGACTATAAAGTTATCGAAGTCAAAGGGCGCGGGGGGGCGCCGTGGATCGCGGCGCGCTGTAAGCGTCTCGGCGTCAGAAAGCTAGGAGTCAACGCGCCGACGACGAGTGTCGCTTTCTTTCATCAATTGCGGGATAAGCTCGACCGGATTCGTCTGAAATCCGTCGAAGGCATCATTGAACAGCTACGCACGGTCAAAGCTGAGACCGAGATCTCCAAGATCGCAAAAGCGATAGCTCTCACAGATCGGGCATTTGAGTTTATCTTGGGGAAGGTGAAGCCCGGCGTGACCGAGCGCCAGTTGGCGTGGGAGATCGAGAAGTACGCCCGCACCCACGGCGCAGAAGCGTTGGCGTTTTCGAGCATTGTCGCTGCGGGAGCGGCGAGCGCGCTGCCCCACTATGAGCCGCAAGATCGGCCTATCGAGGCTGGGAACTTTTTGCTCTTCGACATGGGCTTGAAAGCAGATCGCTACTGCGCCGATCTCACTAGGACGGTCGTCGTTGGCCGTGCCAATAGCGAGCAGAAGAAGATCTATAATATCGTTTTAGAGGCGCAGCTTCGGGCTATTGAGAATTTACGCGCCGGTCTGACGAGCAAACAAGCCGATGCTCCCGCGCGCGAGGTCATTAAGAGCGCCGGCTACGGAAAGAACTTCGGGCACGGAACGGGACACGGCTTGGGGTTGGAAGTCCACGAGGGACCTAGACTTTCGCGCTTTGGTAAAGATAAGCTGCGTGCGGGCAATGTCGTCACCATCGAGCCGGGGATCTATCTGCCCGGCTGGGGCGGGGTGCGCATCGAAGATGTCGCTGTTGTCGAAGAGAAGGGCTGCCGCGTCTTGACGGGGACGCCGAAGAAGAGATTGATCGAAGTCTAGCTATATAGGCCCTCACCCCGGCCTTCGGCCACCCCTCTCCCGTGAATCATCACGGGAGAGGGGCCGGGGGTGAGGGCCCCTTCGCTAGCCGGGCCGCTTGGTTTTCTGAAAAAACTCTTTCACTTTCTTCTCTTCGACGTTGAGATTCTGGGCGAGCTTTTCGATCTCGCTGGGAGAGACCTCTTCGTCGAGCCATTTTTCTAAGTTCTCTAAGCTGACGCGCCAGTGGCCGTCTATTCTCTCTCCGGGGAGTTCTTCGGATTCGAGCATCGCGTAAACTTTTTCGATGGGAATCCCCAGATACTGCGAGACCTGCCACGGCTTCAGATAGCCTCCGAGTTTCTTGCTCATTTATCTATCTCTCCTCACTTGACTTGATCTCTGCGCACAAGCGCGGCATTCTCATCCCGCGCTCGCGCGCGACTTCAATCGCATCTTCATAGCCCGCATCGGCATGGCGCACCACCCCTAAGCCCGGATCGGCTGTCAGCACGCGCTCCAATCTCTTATCGGCTTCTCTCGTGCCGTCGCAGACGATCACCATTCCGGCGTGTATAGATTTCCCGATCCCCACCCCGCCGCCGTGATGGACTGAAACCCACGTCGCACCACAGACAGCGTTGAGCAGCGCATTGAGAATGGGCCAATCAGCGATGGCATCCGAACCGTCTTTCATCCCTTCGGTCTCGCGATAGGGCGAGGCTACCGAGCCGGCGTCCAAGTGATCGCGTCCGATCACTATGGGTGCTTTCAGCTCGCCCTTGCGCACAAGTTCGTTAAAGTATAGCCCGGCCTTGGCGCGCTCGCCGTAGCCGAGCCAACAGATCCGAGCGGGCAGCCCCTGAAATCTTACTCTTTTTTGCGCCATGGTGATCCAGCGCTGGAGAGCCTTATCTTCGGGGAAGAGTTCCAGAATCGCTTGATCGGTTCTGTAAATATCTTCTGGGTCACCGGAGAGGGCTGCCCAGCGGAACGGGCCTTTCCCCTCGCAAAAGAGTGGGCGAATATAGGCCGGGACAAAGCCCGGAAACTGAAAGGGATCGGGGTGTCCGCCCCGCTGGGCCTGTCCGCGCAGATTGTTCCCATAATCGAAGACGACCGCGCCCGCTCGCTGCATCTCAATCATCGCTTGCACGTGCTTGACCATCGCTGCGAACGACAGCTCAATATACTTTTGCGGGTTCTCTTGGCGCAAGTGCAAAGCTTCATCATAGCTCATCCCGCCGGGGACGTAGCCGTTGAGCTCATCGTGAGCCGATGTCTGATCGGTCACAACATCGGGGATGATATTTCTTCGGACAAGTTCAGGATAGAGATCGGCAGCATTGCCCAGCAGCCCAACTGAGATCGCGCGCCCCGACTCTGTGTGCTCTCTCACAAGATCGAGAGCTTCATCGAGATCATGTGTCCAGGTGTCGAGATAGCTTGTCTTTAAGCGTCGCTCGATCTTTTCGGGATTGATCTCGACTATTAAGCCGACGCCCTCGTTCATCGTAATAGCTAACGGCTGGGCCCCGCCCATCTCGCCCAAGCCCGCCGAGAGCACAAACTTTCTCTTCAGAGAGCCGCCAAAGTGCTCTTTCGCTACCGAAGCGAGTGTCTCGTAAGTCCCCTGCAAGATCCCCTGAGTCCCGATATAGATCCAACTGCCCGCGGTCATCTGGCCGTACATAATCAAGCCCTTCTGCTCTAGTTCTCTAAATTTTTCCCAACTGGCCCAGTGGGGAACTAAGAGAGAATTGGCAATAAGAACGCGCGGCGCATCTGTGTGAGTCTTAAAGACAGCGACAGGCTTGCCTGACTGTACTAAGAGCGTCTCGTCGTTCTCTAGCTTTTTCAGGGTCTCGACAATCGCCCAGAAATCTTCCCAAGTGCGTGCGGCTTTGCCCGTGCCGCCGTAGACGATTAAGTTCGCGGGGTCTCCGGCGACATCGGGGTCTAAGTTGTTCATCAACATTCGCAGTGGAGCTTCGGTGAGCCAGCTCTTGCAGTTTAATTGTGTGCCGCGCGGGGCGCGGATCTCTTTCGCGACGCTGACAGCCATAGAATCCTCTAAGTCGTGACCACCATCTCTTCTTTTAAGACTGGTTTGCCGGAGATTTCGCGCTCGGTCAGTTCTCGATTAGCTGCCAGCACCAAGGCCACAGCTTCTCGCAGATTGGCGCGAGCCTCTTCGAGCGTTCGTCCTTGGGTGTTGGCCCCTGGCAGTTCCTCCACGTAGGCGATCCACCAATCGCCATCCGGTTCGAAGACAGCCGTGAAACGGTTCTCCATTGTCGAGATCACCCTTGGTTCTAGTTTAACTGTTGTAACCTTATAGGGCAAGGCGCAAATTGGTCAGAATCACGGAACCCACAGAAAGGCCACGGAGAGGGCGCGGAAGTCGTTCTCCCGTGCCCTCAGTGGTAGCTACGCTTGAACCTTACCAAGCCATCTCCAACGTCATTCAGGTTCTCTGGGACGAGATCGCCGAGTACAGCCATCGCTATTTAGCAGCATTAGATGCCATTCGATATGCCAAAGACCCCGATAGCGACGAGTTCGCCGAGCAGTGGGCCGAGATAGCCGTCTCTCTCTTTGTGATGCAGCTCAAGATCCAAGACGTCCTCCAAGAGATGGAACGTCTGGAAGAGAGCTGGCCCGATTAAAAATAGACGCGCGCCACGCGCTTGGAGAGCGCCGTCAGCACGACTTCACTAAAATTCGCGCCGATCTTGCGCGCGATCTCCTCAGCGGTCATCTGCGGGCCGATCAGCTCGACTTCGTCGCCGAGTTTGGCCTCGGGGATCTCGGTCACATCAACCGTAATCTGATCCATCGAGATCGCTCCAACTATGGGAGCGCGCTTCCCGTGTATGAGCACTTCGCCGATATTAGCCAAAAGCCAGATCACGCCGTCGGCGTAGCCCACCGGCACCGTGACGATCTTCGATCTTCTCTTTGTTTGAAACCGTCGCCCGTAGCCGATAAAACTCCCCGGCGGCAGCTCATTGACAGTTACGATCCAGCTGCGCATTCTCAAAATGGGCTTGATCGGCTCCACCCACGGACGACGGACTTCGGGATACCCATAAAAGAGAATCCCCGGTCGGACCATATTATAATAGCCCGTTGTCACTTCTCGTTCGTATTGCACCAACCCGGAACTGTTGGCGATATGACGCAACGGGGGGAGAAGCTTCTCGCGGTCGAGCTGAGCGAGCAGATCATTGAAGATGACAATCTGTCTTCGGGTGAAGGCTTGGTCGTCTGGGTCTTCGCTGTAAGAACTGGCAAAGTGCGAAAAGATGCCCGTTACTTGGAGTCCGGGCATCTTTTGCAGAGCGCGACAGATCTGTAGTGCTTCTTTGGGAAGGGCCCCGTTGCGTCCCATCCCCGTGTCTACTTTAATCTGCACTTTCGCTCTCTTGGCTTGGCGGACGGCTTCGGTGTTGAGCGCGCGGGCGAAGTCTAGGCTCGAAAGAGATATATCGAGATCTATGCTGAGCAGTTCAGGGATATGTTCGATACGAGAAGCTGCGAGAGTCAATATAAGAATCTGAATACCGGCGGCGCGCAGTTCTAGCGCTTCGCCGATATTGGCTACGCCTAAATAGTCTATCCCCACGCGCTCGGCGGTACGTGCGATCTCTACCGCTCCGTGTCCGTAGGCGTCGGCCTTCACGGGGAAGAGAATCTTCACGTCAGGGCTCAGATGGGCGCGCACGGTGGCGATATTGCGCTCAAGCTGTTTCAGATCGATCAGGGCTTCGGCCATAGCGGGACGCGCTCTCATAGCAGCTAGAGTATACACTTCTGAGATGGCGAGCGAAGGACAGAGGAGACATCTTGGGTGTACCAAGTCCTAGGTTCATGAGGACGAGGGACGTAGGGAGAAGGGGCCGGCTGCTCCTACAATGCGCTTCCGCATGGAGACAAAAATTATTGGCATCTTAGGTGGAATGGGACCCGCGGCGACGGTTGAACTCTTTCGCAGGATTGTTTATAAGACCCCGGCGCAGTGCGATCAAGACCATCTTCGCATTCTCATCGTCAATCATCCCCAGATTCCCGACCGGGGTTCTTTTATCTTAGGGAATGGGCCTGATCCGCGACCGGCGTTGCTCGCGAGCGCGCGCACGTTAGAGCGCATGGGGGCTCATCTCATAGTGATTCCCTGCAACACAGCCCATGTCTTTCTCCCCGATCTCCAGCGCTCTGTTGGTGTTCCCGTTATAGATATGATCGCGGAGACGGCAGCGGTGATCCGTGCGCGTGTTGTGGGGCTGCTAGGGACAGATACTACAATTCAGACGGGGCTCTATCATCGAGCGTGCGCCGGACACGGAATCGACGTGATCACACCAGAGCCAACCGACCAAGCCCAAGTGATGAAGGCAATTTTTCGCATCAAAGCCGGCGACTTTTCGCTGCGCGAAGAGATCCGCCTGATCGGGAGGCGCTTATGTCGTCAAGGGGCCGAGGCTTTAGTCATCGGGTGCACCGAGTTATCGCTGATGCTGAGCGAGAGAGATTTCGATTTTCCTATCTATGATGCACTGGAGGTGCTGACGCAAGCAACGCTGCGCGAGGCGTATGCTGGGGCGCAGCGCACCGGCGAGCTGCTGGCGAATGAACTCGCGCGCTCAAGTCGCTACAAGTGCAGGAGCTTCTAGCGAGAAACTCGCTGAGCTATTGTTACAGCAGAGCACTCAAGTGACGAAAGCTTTTAATCTGGGCGTTGCGCGAGCACCGCTCTGGCTGCGACGCATGAAAATTCCCGCCACTCAGCTCTCTCTGGGTTTTGTGACCAACCCCGAAGAAGCCCGCAAGCTCTCGCAAATTGCCTATCAGACGACGCTGACCAAGGCTATCTTGGCTGCTGCACAGGCGTTCCTAGCCGCCGACGCTCAGAGATGATGATGACTATTTTCCCGCCTTGTCGTGCTTGGCCACGCAGATCATAAACGCATCGTAGCCGCTATATCCTCCCCAGACAAGCCGGCCTAAGGCAGCCAAGAGAGCGATGGGTGTTCCCGCCAGCAGTATAGGTGTAGCAATCAATCCTACCCCCACAGCAATGTGAAAGACCGCCTTCCCCCGCTCTTCATTGAGCCACTGTCCCCATCCCGGAATTATAAATGACGCCAAGCCGTTGAGGAAGGGGTCACACTTGACTTCATCTCTCTGGGCGAGCGCTGCTTCGACCGCTGGTGCGTAACTGACGAACAGCAAGCTGACGACGATGACTGGAACAAGCCACTTCTTCATATATCCTCCGTTTTCGACCTCTGTATTTTGAGATCGCTTTCAGTCTAGCATTGTAGAGGTCTTTGCCCCAAAAGTCCAATTTTGCTGGTTATCAAATATGGTCAATCAGCCCGTCTCGGATATGCACCAAGCGCGACGCCCGCTCCATCACTTTCGGATCGTGGGTTGAGAAGACAAACGTCGTCCCTTTTTTCTTGTTCAGATCGTACATCAGTTCAATAATTGCTGTGCCCGTTGCGGAATCTAGATTGGCCGTAGGCTCATCGGCCAATACTAACGCCGGCTCAGTGACCAGCGCCCGCGCGATAGAGACTCTCTGCTGCTGCCCGCCGGACATCTCGTCGGGACGATGACGAGCGAGATCGCCGATCTCTAAGGCGTCCAAGAGTTCGTACACGCGGCGACGGCGCTCTGCTGCTCCTAAACCCAACAAGAGCAGCGGCAGCTCGACGTTCTCATAGGCCGTCAGAACGGGGACAAGATTAAATGTCTGAAAGACAAAACCCAAGCGCTTTTTACGCAGCAAGGCCAGTTCTTTCGTGGAGAGATCAGCCGTCCTGTGCCCTTCGATCTTGACCCGCCCTGACGTTGGTCTGTCCAAGCAACCAATGATATTCAGCAGCGTTGTCTTGCCCGATCCCGACGGGCCAGCAATGCACAAGAATTCCCCATGCCGAATCTCTAACGAGACCCCGCGCAGGGCTTTCACAACAGTATGCCCCATCGCGTACTCTTTCGTGACGTTTTCGATGTGAACAACAGTTGCGGTCATAGATTCTAGGCCCTCACCCCGGCTGAGCCACCCTCAACCCCTCCCTGGCCCTCCCCGCAGGCGGGGAGGGCCAGGGAGGGGTTGAGGGTGGCTC
>JAJHSH010000068.1 GCA_022683945.1 Candidatus Acetothermia bacterium
CTGGAGATCAAGCCAGATATGCACGAGGCCTGGTACAACCTGGGCCTTGCCTATATACTGAAGTCACTGGGAAATCTTGACAACGAAAACAAGGCGCTACAACACTATGAAAACGCCCTAAGCTGCTTATTACAGGTATCCCAATTTCGAGGCGAAGCACAAGAGATATTGATTGCATACTTTCAAGAATTGCTTCAGGCCAAAGCTCTCAGCTTAGCTGAGAAGGCCCTGAAACTCGTCGAGTCTCAAGGCCAAGACTGGGCCGAACTCCTGCGCCCCTATCGCGCTGCCCTGGACTATCTGAAGACCAAAGACAAGTCTATTCTCAACCGGCTCTTCCCAGAGATTCGCCAGATCGTCGAAGAGATGGTCGCACACGTCGAGGGAAAACAGGGCAAGACCGGCTAGCCTACAGCCCACGCCCAGATGAATCCTCTCCAGCGGCCCCAGCAGGCCGTCAGCTTCTGAAACCGCGTACAAATCTCGGCATCTCCAGGTTCTGTGAGTCGGACGGCGATCTCGCGCAGCGCCGGGGCCGGACGAGTTCTCCAAGCTTTGATCGCTGCTTCTTTCAGTGTCCAGAAGACGAGCAGTCCCTCCGATCTGTGCTCGGGGAAATAGTGTGCGAGCTGGTCGCGCTCGTGCTCGCTCAACACGCGCTCGCTCAGATCAGCGCGCACCGGGCGAATCTGTTGTAGATCTACACCGATAGAGCCATGCGTCGTCAGTCCGGCAAGGCCGTGCCCGGCGCTGTGCGCGAGCGAGATGGTAGGACCTAACCCCGCAGCCCCCTTCTTCCCTAAAGGGCAGGGAAAACCCTCACCCTGCACCCTCTCCCTATCAGGGAGAGGGGAGGTCAAAATAGGTGCCCCGCTCTCGTCGTTCACAATCTCGATCTGAGACGGAGCAAGCTCAAGTCCAGCTGCTTCGAGAAGAGAGCGTCGAATCAGCTCCTTTGCGGCGCGCCGTCCGGCGAGCCAGTCCTCTCGGCGTGCTGGGGCTGCGATCCTCTGGAACGCAAGAGTCTCTTGAGGTGTCAGCAAGTCGGTTATCGGTTGAGACGACGGTCTTACAAAGCAAAGACGGGCGTTAGGCAACTTCAAAAATTTCATCACATCTCACATCAATGGAGCTCTTTCTTCAAAATCTTCCCCACAGCGCTCTTGGGCAGCGCCTCGCGAAATTCGACGATCGTCGGCACTTTGTATTTGGCTAAGTGCTCCGCGCAGAACTTCTTGATCTCGTCCACCGTCGGTGCTGCCCCCGGCTTAGCAACAATAAAAGCTTTCACCGTCTCTCCACGATAGGCATCGGCCACGCCGATGACCGCTGCTTCTTGTACTTTGGGATGCCGATAGAGCACCTCTTCGACTTCTCGGGGATAGACTTTCATCCCCGAACAGTTGATCATCTCTTTCAAACGATCTACGATGTAGAAATAGCCGTCGCTGTCTGTCTTGGCGAGATCGCCGGTGTGCAGCCAGCCGTTGCGCAATGTCTGTCGGGTCTCGTCGGGGCGATTCCAATAGCCTGCCATCACCTGCGGGCCTCGGATGACGAGTTCGCCGATCTCGCCGATGGGCAGTTCCCGGCTCGTTTCGGGGTCGACAATTTTGGATTCTGTATCAGGGAATGGGATCCCAATGCTGCCAGCTACTTGCTTGCCATAAAGGGGATTGCAATGCGTCACCGGCGAAGCTTCTGAAAGCCCATAGCCCTCTACCAGAGTTGCCCCGGTGACCTCTTCAAAGCGCTTTTTCACTTCTAGGGGGAGCGGCGCGGACCCGCTCAGACACTCTTTGATCGAGCTGACGTGAAAATCTTTCACTCTGGGGTGGTTGGCAATCGCGCCGTAGAGCGTGGGCACGCCGGGCAGGAGCGTCGGACGCCAACGATCAATAGTTTTTAACAGCTCGTTGATCTCGAAGCGGGGCAGCAAGATCATCGCCGCGGCGATGGCCACCGAGAGATTGAGGGCCACGGTCATGCCGTAGACGTGAAAGAAGGGTACCAGACAGAGAGAGATCTCCTGAGCCTCTTTGGCTCGCGCAAACCACGCTCTGCTCTGGAGCGTATTGGCCAAGAGATTGCGGTGCGTGAGCATGGCGCCCTTGGGGATGCCCGTCGTCCCGCCCGTGTATTGCAAGAGCGCTACGGAGTCGCCAGCCATAGAGATCGCTGGAGCTCGGGCCGCTGCGCTTTGTATGAGTTGTGCAAACTCGAGGACTCCGGCGCCGCGAATCTTCTTCGGGCGCTCTTTGAGCCAGTAGCCGATCCGTAGCGGGCCGGGCAGGTACTCTTGTACTCCGGTCACGACAATATATTTGAGCGAAGTCTTAGCTTGCGCTTGGCGCACTTTGCCATAAAAGCGATCCAGAGTGACAATCGCGGTCGCCTGTGAGTCGCTCAAAAGAACTTCGAGTTCGTGTTCGCTGGCGAGCGGGTTGGTCTGGACGACGGTGAGACCGGCTTTGAGCGCTCCATAAAAAGCGATGACGAACTGCGGAATATTGGGGAGCATCAGCGAGATGCGCGCTCCGGGTTGCAAGCCCAACTGCGCCAGCCCAGATGCAAAGCGATCGCTCAGCTCGCGCAGCTCGGCGTAAGAGAGGCGACGCCCGAAGTAGAGCAGCGCTGTGGCCTCTCCGTGTTTTTGAGCGGCTTCGTCCAAGAGGGCAAAGAGCGGCTTCTCGGGAAAACTCAGGGTTTTGGGGATCTCCGGGGGATAGTGTTTCAACCAAGGCTTCTCGGCAATCATAGTTCGCTCCGTTTCTTACTAAATAGCATAACACACTCTTTCTGTAGATGCAACAAAAATTGGACGCCGGAGCTTTTGCATAGTATATTGATATTTTGAGCAAAACTTATGGCAGCGCAAACGATTCTTGATATTGAAAACGCCCATAAACAGTTTGACGGCACCAAGGCTGTGGACGGCGTGAGCTTTACTGTGAACCAAGGCGAGATCTTCGGACTTTTGGGGCCCAACGGCGCAGGCAAGACGACCCTGATCAGAATGATCTTGAATATCTTCGAGCCCGACGCCGGCACGATCAGATTCCCACTCTCGCCCGATGGGAGATTCCAACCCGAACGGATCGGCTATCTCCCTGAAGAGCGCGGGCTCTTTGAGAACCGCAAGGTCTCGGACACTCTGGTCTTTCTGGCAGGCTTGAAGGGCGTGCCCGCAGCGCAGGCGCGCGAGCGCGCGCTCCTGTGGCTTGAGCGCCTCCAGCTGGAGCGATACTTTCACCGACAGATTCGCGAGCTCTCCAAGGGGATGCAACAGAAGATCCAACTGATCGCCGCGATCATCCACAAGCCGGATTTAGTGATCTTGGACGAGCCCTTTGCCGGGCTTGATCCCATCAATCAAGAGCTCTTTCGCGATCTCATTCGTGAGCTCAAATCCCAAAATACAACAGTACTGCTCTCGGCTCATCAGATGCACTTGGTCGAAGACCTCTCTGATAGAATCTTTCTCATTAACAAGGGCCGACAGGTGCTCTACGGCGAGCTGCGCGAGATCAAGCGTAACTGGAAGGAAGACTGGGTGGCGCTCGATTTTCGCGGCGATGGGGCATTACTCAAAGAGAGTTCTTTAGTAAAGTCCGCGCAGATCGAGAACGGGCGGGCGCAGCTTATCTTAAGAGACGGGGTGCGTCCTGAAGAGTTTCTTTCGGCTATCGTAGGGAAGCTTGAGATCGAGCAGATCGCCATTAAAAAACCGCCGCTGCATCATATCTTTGTGGAGACGGTGACGCGGGGACCTCACCCTCACCCCGTCCCTCTCCCTGAAAGGGAGAGGGTGCAAGGTGAAGGTGGGAAGGGAGACAGATGAGAGAGGCCCTCGCTGTAGCTCGCTGGGAGTTCTGGCAGAGCCTTAAGAGCAAGACGTTTCTGATCGCTACTTTTGCTACACCGCTCATCAGCCTAGGCTTGATGGCGCTGGTGATTTTCATCACGCGCACTGCCGTCGGCAACGGCGAGACCCAACTGGCTGTCCTAGATCGCGCAGGGGTCTTCAGCGAACTGCAAGACCACTTGGATGGCTCAAACTACCGGGTAGTTGCCGTCAGCGATCCCGAAGCCGAACTTCCCCAGCGGATGCAGCGCGGGGAATTCGACGGGTATCTTGTCATAGAAGCAGACTTTTTTCAGAGTCGTCAAGCTCGGTATGTGCCCAAGCCCCGCCGCGAGGGGCTCACTGTCACTTTAGGGAGGCTGGAACCGTCGGGCGTGCCGCGCACCGTGCGCGAGGCCCTCTCGCAGATTCTCTTGGCGCGCGCCCTAGAGAACGCCGGAATCCAGCTGGAGCAGGCGAAGATCTTAAGTCAAGGAGTGCAGATCGTGATGGCCGCTGCGCCGGAAGCAGCCGTAGAGCAAATGAGAGCGGGTCTTGCCATTAGCGTTGGCTTCGTGATCATTCTGCTCTTGCTCTTCATCACGATGAACTCGATCAGCTGGATTCTCTACGGTGTGATCTCGGAGAAGCGCAATCGCGTCGTAGAGATTCTGCTCTCTTCGGTCACGGCTAACGATCTGATGAGTGGGAAGATCTTGGGGTTGGGGGGCTTGGCATTGGTGCAAGCGGCCATCTGGGCCATTGTGGGGCTAACGGTGATCTTTGTCGGTGGGCCGTATGTGGGCTTGCCGACCACGGCGATTGGCTTGGCCATTCTCCCGTTTCTGGCATGGGAGAAGCTGCTTTTATATTTAGTTTATTTTGCTTTGGGGTATCTCTTGCTCGCGGCGCTCTCCGCGGCGATCAGCGCTACGATGAGCGATGATCTTCAGAGTGCGAGTTCTTTTGGGATGTCGCTGGTCTTTATCCCACCTATCTTGCCCTTGCTGCTCTTCTCACTGGTCTTAGAAAAACCTGATCATATCGCTCTGAAGATTGTGAGCTTCTTCCCTCCGGCGACGCCGGGCATGATGATCCTGCGCACCGCCGTCGGAGATGTGCCTTGGTGGGAGGTGCTCTTATCACTGATAGTCTTGGCTTTGGGGGCTTACGGGACGATGCGCCTAGCGGGGAAGATCTTTAGAACAGGGATTCTGATGTACGGGAAATCCCCGACGCTGCGGGAGCTGTGGCGCTGGGTGAGAACTTAACAGAGCTTGCACGCCGCGCGCAGCTTGGCGCTACGCGCACGAGGATTCTGGGCACGCTCTTCAGCCGAGGGAGTTATCGGCCCCCAGACCCGTGCGTTCTCTCTGAGCGATTTGAAGTATCTCTTCACGATGCGGTCTTCGAGCGAGTGAAACGAGATCACGACAAAACGTCCGTTGGGACGCAAACGCGCAAAGCCGATCTCTAGCGCTCGTTGCAGGTTCTCCAGCTCGTGATTGACGGCGATTCTCAGCGCTTGGAAGACGCGCGTCGCCGGATGGATGCGCCCGCGATAACGCACCCGCGCCGGGACGCTCCGCTCGATGATGCTCACCAAATCCGTCGTCGTCTCGATAGGGCGCTTGCGTCGTTCTTGAAGAATATTCCTCGCGATGCGCGACGCATAGCGCTCCTCGCCGTAGTCGTTGAAGAGCTTTACGAGTTCGCCTTCACTGAGAGAGTTCACCAAATCCGCTGCCGTCGTATCAAGCGTGGGATCGAGCCGCATATCGAGCGGGCCGGCCAGGCGAAAGCTCAGTCCGCGCTCGGCGCTGTCCAACTGAGTGAGCGAGACGCCCAAGTCCAAGAGAATGCCATCTACACGCTCAATCTGTAACCCATCCGACACGATGTCCAAACGTGCGAAGTTCGCCTGAATCAATCTGACTCTTTCACCATATTCGGCCAGCGCCGCGCGCGCTCTCTCTAGCGCTTCGGGATCACAATCAAGCCCGATCAATAAGCCGCCCTCTAGCTGCGCAGCTATCGCGCGCGCATGTCCCGCCGAGCCGACGGTGCCATCAAGATAGATCCCATCGGATTTAACCTGAAGAGCCTCTAAGACTTCACGAAGCAGAACGGGCTGGTGTGCTCTCGGAGCATTCATAGGTTCTCCAGATCTTCGGCCAACTGTGCGATCGCTTCTCTCAGAGCCGCTTCTGCACGCGCTTGCAGTATCGCACGCGCGGACGCCAGCTTCGTCTTCAATCGTTCGCGCTCGGCAAAGATTCTCTCTATTTGCGCTACCAATGAAGCGCTCGCTAGATCTTCGCCGACGCGCCTCCAGCATAACGGATACTGAGCTGTCTCTTCCATGCGCTTGATAAAGCTCTCAATTTTGGGATCGTAGCTGAGGGCATAGAACGGAGTCCCCGTCAGCAGCGCAAAGATCAAACTGTGCAGGCGCATTCCAATCAGCAAGTCGCTCTCTTCTATTACTTGCAACAGATGAGCCGGACTGACAGCGTGCGCCAGCGAAGCGCTGCTGCCCAAAGCCCGTGCGACGGCGCTCAGCACGGGTTCATCTTGGGCTGGGTGAAAGGGAAGCAGCGCCCATCCGTCAATCGGGAGCTTCTTCTGCAGAGTTTCTAACGCGCAGCAGAGTTCTTCAAGATTTTGGGGAGAGAGCCCCGGGCGCAGCGAGAGAGCCAGTCTGATTCCCTCTCCCTTGTAGGGAGAGGGCAACGGGTGAGGGTGACTATCGTACAAGAGCGCCAAGTCCTCTCCCAATAGCAGACGGCCTTGGGCGATCTTCTGGCGACGCGCCCATTCGTAGCTCGCCTCCTCTCGCAACAGAATGAGCTGAGCTTTTCGCAATGTTCGTGCTGCCCAATGCTCAGAGTGCGCTGAGCGCAGCGGGCCGATCCCCTGACCTAGGAAATAGACGGGCTTGCTCAATCGCTCCGCCCAGTGAAGCAACCCCAGATAATAGAGCAACGAGCGCGTGCTCGTAGTATCTTGCAATAAGCTCCCCGGCCCTAAAACAAAAGCCGAAGCTTTTTGCAAAGCGCGGTGCACTCTCCAAGGATTCCAACGGTTGATCGCATTTACAGTGTGCAAGCGTTCCGTAGCCGAAGGATCGTGCGAGAGTACGGTTATGCGCGCTTGCGGACAGGCTTTTTTCAGATAGCCCAGCAGCACCGAGAGCGTGGCTTCGTCGCCCCAGTTTCCGAAGCCATAATAGCCCGCTACGACGATCTTCTTCGCCATTGCTGCCCTATTCTCAAGATTCTCAAGATCACAGACACGGCTAGTCCAACGAGCAGCCCCAAGATCAGCCCGTTGAGCGTGCGCCAGAGCGAGAGCCACAACGGTGTGTGCAGGTGCGCAAACGTATTAATAATAGAAGCCTGGCCGAGAGCGCCGAACGCCAGCAGAGCCAGAGCGACGAGCCGTGACGGGTTTTTGCTATCCCAGAGGACCAACGCCGGGTGCCCGATGAGAAACTCTTTGAAGCGCGGTCGGGCGATAAACAGATTTTCCAAGCGCTCTCTGAGAAACTCTTCCCAGCGCGCGACGGGAATGAGCGGGAGATTCCCGCTGCGCTCCAA
This sequence comes from Candidatus Acetothermia bacterium, assembly GCA_022683945.1. Lineage (GTDB taxonomy): Bacteria > Bipolaricaulota > Bipolaricaulia > RBG-16-55-9 > DRXL01 > SKYB132. Next base: position 7,444 of record JAJHSH010000068.1, read on the forward strand.
TATCAAAAAGAGCAAGCTCGCTCCCGCAGCCGTAGCCACCCATGCGCTGCGTGAGGCGAACCATCTCTCGTCTCGGCGAAGCCATAGCTCCGTCGCAACTACCAAGAGCATGGGAGCCACAAGCGCCACCTTCACCCCACGAAATTCTTGCAGCTTCAAAAAGTACGCTGGGTCGCTCAGCAACGCTGCTATTGCCAAGCTGGCTCCCACAGATCCCAGTGAGACGGCTATCAGAAATTTCCAGCCGGTCAGGCGCTCTTTGAGCAGAATTATCAAGACCCAAGGAGCGACGAGCGCGATCCCCAGGGCCAGCCCTTCGCAGGCCCACGAAAGATCCCAGAACCCCAGAACGGCCCAGCCACCCCACAAAAATCCTCCCCAGACCAACAACCTGTTCCACGTTTGTACAGACCAAAGCTCTTGGATAAATAATAATACCAACGCTGTAAATCCCAGCGCGATCACCAGATAGAGAGCTGATGGACTTTCAGATCCTTCCAACGACAACGAAGAGAGCGACACGCCAGGCCGAAAGCCCAAGTCGCGCAAGCGGGCTCCCAGACGCTCCAGATAGCGCGCAAAGCGCTCGTGCTCGGTGACCCAGAGCAGTCGAATATTGCGCTCTTGCACGGCGCGCTCCCAGCGATCCAGCGCGCCGCTGAACCCCAAACGCTCCAGCTCCTTAGATTTGAGCGCATGGGCGCGCACGACTTTTTCGGGGTTCAGCTTGTAGCTCATCGGGGGTTCTGCGAACTCTAAGAGGCCCCAAGCCGGAGGCTGAGAAACCCTTTGCAGAGAGCGGATATTGGACAGAGGCGGCAGATCCACCAGCATCAACCAGCTAGGCTCTGCGCCGAGCGCGTTGATGAATGCCTGTACACGTTCAGCTATCTCTTCTATCTCTTCATCGTCGATTTCAGCGACGAAGCCGATCTCGAACCCCAAAGCTTTGGCTTGAGCGAGCGTCCGCAAGAGCTGCCGATCTATCTGGACGATGTTTAGGTTCCAATCAGGAAAGCCCGAAAGCTCCAGCGTCAGCGCAGAGACCCCCAGTGCGCGCAGGCGTTCTAAGCGCTCTCGCCAGAGCCGGTCGCCCTCGTCATAGACGATCTGAACCAATTCTTGATAGGGAACTGCAATGGTGACTTTCTTATACGCAGATTCCCACAGAGCGCGCCGATAGCCCACCCAGAGCGATGCCGCGAGCGCTAGAGCGATCAAGCCCACAAGAAAAACCCGTAGCGCGATCTTCCCTCTCACCACGCTCTACTATAGCAAATCGCGCTCGCTTATGAAATGTCGGGATTGCACTCAGTAAGATCGGGCGACTACGCGATGGCCCTCACTGCTTCACTTGCGCTGTCAGTCCCCGGCGGCGCCCCAGCAACAACAGCGGGCAGGAAATATAAATAGACGAATACGTCCCGAAGATGACCCCCAAGATCAGCACAAACGAGAAATCTCGCAAGACCGGCCCGCCAAACAGATAGAGCACTGCCACAGCCAAAAGCGTCGTCAGCGAAGTCATGAGCGTCCGGCTCAACACTTGGTTGATCGAATCGTTGATGATTTTCATCAATGGCTCGCGCTGGTGCTTTCTTAAATTCTCACGAATTCGGTCGAAAATCACTACCGTGTCTGTAAGCGAATAGCCCGCCAGCGTCAAGAGCGCCGTAATCACTAAGAGCGTGATCTCCATTCCCATGAGCCAGACGATCCCCAAGACGACCAAGATGTCGTGAAAGACGGTGATCGCAGTGGCCACACCGAACTTAAAATCAAAGCGAAACGCAATATAAGCCAATAATCCCAGCGTAGTAAACAGCGCGGCCCAGATCGCTTTATCGCGCAGCTCGCGCCCCACCGTAGCGCTGATGAAATCCGAACCGATCAGAGCGATCGTCCGGTCGGGAAACTCCCTACGCAAGAGCTGCAAGAGCTGCTCTTGAGCTTCTTCTTCGGTATCCCTCACCGTCTTGGTGCGAATGGCCAACTGATTCGTCCCGCGTATATCTTGAAGTTGTGCGTCGCCGAAGCCCCCTTTGGCCAGCGCGGCGCGCGCCGCGTCAATGGCCACCGGCGGGTTCAGCTCCACCGTCAGCGCTGTGCCCCCCGTAAACTCCAAGCCCAACTTGGCCTGCCCCAGCCAGATCATCGCAAACGCAATCAGACCGATGAGCGATAGAATCGCGGAGATGGTCGCCATGACCTTGCGTAAACGCAGAAAGTCAATATGTGTTTCTTTGGGCAAAATAGTAAAGAAGCGCGCCATCCCGTCGGTGCTCAACGTCTTTGTCTTCAGAGTCTCTTTCATATAAGTTCAGTCCAGTCCCTAGATGCTCAGTCGCTCTGCTTTACGCATTTTCACGAACTCAAATATCAATCTCGTCCCCAGCAGCACGGTGAAGAGATTGACGATGACGCCGACGCTCAAGGTCGTAGCGAAACCCCGGATGGGGCCGGTGCCGAAGATAAAGAGAATTAAGCTGGTGATGAGGGTCGTAACGTGCGAATCCCAGATCGTCGCTAGGGCGCGCTGATACCCGGCGTCAATCGCCGAGCGGGTGACCTTGCCCAGACGCAGCTCTTCACGCATACGCTCGAAGATCAGCACATTCGAATCTACTCCCATGCCGACCAAGAGAATAATGCCGGCGATGCCCGGCAGGGTAAGCGTGGCTTTGAAGCCGGCCAGAATCCCCAAGAGCACGACTAAATTCAATAAGAGCGTAAAAGTTGCGACGAAACCGCTCAGACGATAGTAAAAGATCATAAAGAGTATCACGGCAGCGCCGGCGATCCAGCTTGCCATGAGGCCTTTCTCGATAGAGTCACGACCCAGCGTCGGCCCGACGATGCTCTCTTGCTCAATAGAGATCTCCGCGGGGAGCGCACCGGCGCTTAAAATAGCTGCGAGCAGGCGCGCTTCTTCGGGGGTGAATTGCCCTGTGATCACCGCTTCGCTAATAGCGGCCCTGCGGCGTGCTTCGTCCTGAAGGCTCTTTTCTATGACCGGGGCGCTGTAGACGACGCGATCCAGAATAATGGCCATAGGGTCTTGACCAGCCCTGAGCGTAAGTATGACATCTCGGAACTGGCGCGCCCCGGCCTCGTTAAGCGTCAGGGCCACTAAGATCGCCCCTCCTCCTTGACCGGGAGTGGGATTGATGCGTACCTCGGCCCTGGAGAGAATATCTCCCGTCATCAGCGGCTCTTTCTTGACGACATACTGAACACATTCGGCCGGACTGCTCCCTGGACGATCACAAAGATGGCTCCGCAGAACTTCTTCGTCCAGCTCTTCCGTGATGGGCGTCTCCCCCGGAGTACCCACTCTGACGACTTTTCTAAATTCCAAGAGCGCCGTGCCGCCGACGAGCTGGCGTGCTTGTGTAGGGTCGGTCGTCCCCGGAAGCTGTACCGAGATCCGCGTATCCCCCGCCTGCGCGATCTGAGGTTCAGTCAGGCCCAGCGCGTTGATGCGCCGCTCCAAGACGCTGAGCACGCGCTCCATCGTCCTTTGGCGCTCCTCCGGGGTGACAATCTTTTCAGGGTCCATCTGGACTTCGAGCGTCAGCATCACGCCGCCACAGAGATCCAACCCCAGACGGATCTCCTCGATCATGCACTCGCGCGGCGTCTCCGGCGTATGCCAGGGCGTATAGATAAAGAGCACCGCAACTATTAAAGTTCCTAAAACTACGGCAAGTCGTCCCAAATTCCAGAAGAGTTCAGGTTTCATGCGGCCTTCTCTTTCTGCGCGATGCTCTCTTTGAGCACGCGCAGCGTCGTCCCCTCCTCATTGACTTGCAAGATAGCATGTTCTTTATCGAGCTTGACGATCCGTCCCCAAACGCCACCGATGGTGACGACTTCATCGCCGCGGCGCAGGCTCTCTAAGAGCACTTGGTGCTCCAACTGACGCTTGCGCTGGGGACGAATGAGAAAGAAATAAAAGACGACGCCCATGACGGCGAACATCAAGAGCGAGAAGATCCACCCAGGGCCTTCAGGGGGCGCTGCCGGAGCAGGAGACGGGTCTTGAAAGAAAAGCCACACGATATTCATAATTCTGTGTCATTATAACCGATCGCGCTCCCCGGCGCTACTGCACTTTGGAGGTGACGATGCCGATCTGCTTTTGATACTTGCCTTGGCGATCGGCGTAGGAGATTTCGCACAGCTCATCGGCTTCTAAGAAGATCATCTGGGCGATGCCCTCATTGGCGTAGATCTTTGCGGGCAAGGGAGAAGTATTCGAGATCTCGATGACCAGCTGCCCTTCCCATTCCGGTTCGGCGGGGGTTAGATTGACTATAATACCGCAATTGTGGACGAACACCCCCGCTTCTAGAGCAAAGTTTCCTGCCTCCGGTACTGTCAGACAATAGACGTCATGGAGACCGGCTAGATCGCGAATAGCAGCGACCTTGTGATTTCTCCCTGTGCAGTTACCACGAAATGCCCGTATCACATTGGAAAATCGCCGGAAGACAGAGCGATCACAGTTGAGCAACTTGGCTGCTCCCCGGATAGAACCTGTCTGATCTAAAGCCTGCCGCACAAGATCTGCAGTAATCTCATGGCGTGTCCAGAGCTTTCGAGCGATCTCTGATTGTCGGCGACGGCGTGTGCCATCGTCGTTCGCCCAAGCACGTCTCATGCGTTCTGTGTGTCGCATTCTCTCTGCTGGATCACTGAATCGCTTCAGCATCGCTTCCCGATGGGCTTGCCGGGTCTGTTCTGTAGGATTATGTCGTTGCTCTAGGACTGCTGCTCGAATTGGGGCGTACTCTTCATCGTGCCAAAACCGCAGGGCTCTTTCACGTTGCAACTGGGAATACCTGTTACGCCATTGCGGGTCTTGTGCCAGTCTTTGCAAAGCCTCTCGGATCGCTGCGCTATGTTCTTGGGGGTCGAATTCGTCCCCATAAGATTTCCGATTGTGGTATTGGATGTGCTCTCTTGCGCTCACTCGGGAGATATTCCAAGGATTGTTGTTGCGCCGGTTCCCATCGTGATGATGACGATGGGTTCCGGGAGCGTCAGCGTAGATGCCGTTTCGTATGTTCCATTCATCAGCAAGGCGATGCGTGGGGTAGAGATGACCGTTCAGGGGTTGATAAACCATTTCGTATCCCCGTCCTACGTTTCGATAAAGTGGCATCAGGGAGTCTCCCGGACGGATCTGCCCCGCTGCCAGCCAACGCCCATCGCGCAACATAAAGAGATGGTCAGGAGTACAGCAAACAGAGTCGTTCGTATCTAAGACAACTTCTATTAAGACATCCCGTCCAACATAACGAGGAGAGTCGAGCATGGTCACGATAATACGCCCGTGAGGCCCAACGCTATATCCCCAAAACATCTCACCCTCTTGCGCACGCTCGGCCATCTCTTCCAGTGTCGGTGCAGTGCCATCTACAAGAGCTACTTGGGTATCTCCCTTGAAGCAGCGCGCATAGGTAGACTTTCCTAAACAAACGACAAGAATATTCCTAGGGATTCTGAAATACTCTACCGAGCGCCCTAGCGCGAACGATCCCGGCGGAATGACGCAGACCTCGCCGCGATAATCCACAAAAGAGTTCTGATTGAAGTTCTTGGGATCGACAATCACGGGTTGGCCCGTCTTGAAAAGATCGAGATTGACCGGCGTGAAGATTTTAAACTCATCGGCGATACGTAGATCATAGCCGTAGCTAGAGAGCCCATACGAGATGACACCCTTGCCGATAAGCCTTTCTGAAAAGGGCTCGATCATCTTGTGCTCCAGGGCCATCTGGCGAATCCAGCGATCGTTCTTGACCATCGTCTCTCTCTTCTCCCTCTCTTATAAGAAAAAGATTGATGGCGCTATTATATCACACAACCCAAAGAAAAGTTGGAGCAGTGACAGTTTCTTGCTATACTCTATCAAATAATCGAATGCAAAGGAGCCATTATGAAGCTCGTCGGCGCTGATATTTATATCTGGTCGGAGAAGATGCCCGATCTCCCAAAAGAGATTAGTCCCTTCTCGCTCTTGCTGATCTCCAATCGCGGGACGAAGATCTATCCGCCTCCGGCCCCAGATCTCGAATTCAACGACTGGTGGCGCTGCCGCTATCGCGCCCAGAAAGAAGTCTCCCACGCCGATATTCAGAGACTGCTCGACACCGTGAGCCAGAAGAACGTCTGGACGAAAGCGCAAAAGCTCTTCGAGATCAACGGTATGAACGCTTATAGCGAACCATATTAAGTTAAGACCCTCACCCTGCCCCTCTCCCTAGTAAGAGAGAGGGAGAAACTATTGGAGGAGACCAATATGAGCCATAAAGCCGTCATCATTCGTGGAGACGGTACCGGCCCGGAGCTCTGCGAAGCGGTCTTAAAAGTCATAGACGCCAGCGGGGCCAAGATCGCTTGGAGCGACGCCGAAGCGGGCGAAAAGCCCCTGCAGCGCGGCGAACCCGTTGTCCCAGACAAGACGATTGAGATCATCAAGAAGACCAAAATAGCTCTCAAGGGCCCCATGACCACGCCCGTGGGGAAGGGCTCGGTCAGCGCCAATGTCACCCTGAGAAAGAAGCTCGATCTCTTTGCTTGTGTGCGTCCCATCTGGACGCTCCCCGGCGTCGAGACGCCCTTCAAAGATCTGAATATTGTTATCTTTCGCGAGAACACCGAAGACCTCTACGCCCAGATTGAATACATGGCCACCGCCGATGTCGCCCTCGCGCTGAAAGTGATCAGCAAGTCCGGGAGCCGGCGCATCATAGAAGCAGCTTTCGAGTACGCGCGCGCCAACGGGCGCAAGAAGGTCGCCGCTGTGCACAAGGCGAATATCATGAAGATCAGCGACGGGCTCTTCTTGCAAACGGCTCGTGAGATCGCTGAAAAATACCCGGAGATCGAATTCGGAGACTATATTGTAGATAACTTCTGTATGCAGCTGGTCACCCGCTGGAAGCAATTTGATGTCGTGGTCATGCCGAACCTCTACGGCGATATCGCCTCGGATTTGGCTGCGGGGATGATGGGCGGCTTGGGGGTGGCTCCGGGCGCCAACTTCGGGCGCGACTGTGCCGTCTTCGAGGCCGTTCACGGCTCGGCTCCCAAGTACGCCGGACTGAACAGAGTCAACCCCACGGCGCTGCTCTTATCGGGCGTGCTGATGCTCCGTCATCTCAAAGAAACTCAAGCGGCTGATCGTATTGAGCAGGCGCTCTATAGAGTCTTGCGCGAGGGGCAGGCGCGCACCTATGATCTCGGAGGCACGACGGGCACTCAAGAATTCGCGCAGGCGATCATTGCGAAGATGAGCTAGAGGCCCTCACCCCGCCCTGGGGGAACGGGAGAGGGGCCGGGGGTGAGGGCCAAGAGGAACCTATGACGTTCACCGAAAGAGTTTCAGAGAATATTTATATTTTGGACACGGAGATGCTGGGGCTGCCCCGCTACGGGGCTCTTTATATCTTAAAGACCACACGACCGGCGATCATCGAGACGGGTTTTTCGCACACGCTGGGAAAAACATTGGACGCCCTCGACGAACTGAAGATTCGTCCCGCTGATGTCGCTTATATTATCCCCACGCACGTCCATCTCGATCACGCGGGCGGGACGGGCCATCTGGCCGCAGCCTGCCCCAACGCCAGAGTCGTCATCCACGAGCAGGGCGCGTCCCATCTAGGAGACCCCACAAAACTGATCGAGAGCGTCAAGCGCGCTGTGGGCCTGATGTTCGACTTTTACGGGACGCTCAAGCCCACTCCTCCAGAGCGATTGATCGTCGTCAAGGGCGGCGAGTCGTTCGATCTGGGCGGGGGCTATCAGCTCGATGTGCTCTACGCGCCCGGACACGCGCCGCACCAAGTCTGTCTCTATGAGCGCAAGACTCGCGGGCTTTTCACTGCTGATGCCGCGGGGATCTATCGTCCTTGGGCTGCTGGGCTGATCCTGACCACGCCACCCCCGGCGTTTCACTTAGAGCAGAGCTTGGAGACGCTGGCGCGGTTGAAAGCGCTTCAGCCTCAAATACTCTTCTATACGCACTGGGGCGCGCACGCTCAGATAAAACTTCTGGACAACTACGCAGAGATGCTGCGCGCGTGGGTCGCCGACGTCCAGACGCAAAAGCGCAGACTGGGCGACGATCAGGCCGTTAAGAGCTATTTCGTCGAGCGCGAAGCGCCTCGTTTCAAAGACCACTATCCTGAGCTGATCTTGCGCGGCGAGATCGAGATGAACACCCAAGGGATCTTGCTCTATCTCAAGCGCGTGCACGGGATGACCTAGGGGCAAACTGATCTGTTCGCCCTGATCGTTCAGGGCAGAGACAGGGGTCTGCCCCTGCAAGACGTGACGCAAAATCCTTGACAGTCACTATAGGCCCGCTTATAATCGAAGCGGGGGCCCCGGCGGCCCCCGGAGGTAACACGATCATGCACGAGATGTACAATCTCTTCTCGCGAGAATCTCAACAAGCCATCGGCATTGCTTACAAAGAAGCTGAAGCATGGGGCCACGACTACGTCGGCACAGAGCACTTACTGCTCGCTTTTACGAAGATGCGCAACAGCGAAGTCTGCCGACTCTTAGAAGCGAACGGGCTGAACTACCAGCGTCTGGCACGTGAGATTGAGCGCGAAGTCGGGCGCGGAGGCTCGCGCTTCATCCCCAGCGAGCTGCAGCCTACTCCTCAGCTCAAGCGCATTATCACCCGCGCCTACGAAGAGATGCGCCGCTATAGTCACACGCTGATCTCATTAGAAGACCTGCTCTTAGGGATTCTCGAGGAGGGCAACAGCATCGCCGCGCATGTTCTCCAGCGCGCCGATATAGATGCCGGGAAAGTGCGCCGCTATCTCTCGCCCCTGCAAGCCGGAGTAGGCGCGCGCCTGCGCCGCGAAGAGCGGAGCAAATTCAAGAATTTTGAGTACGGGCGCAACTTGGTAGAAGAGGCACGCGCCGGACGCCTAGACCCGGTCATCGGACGCGAAGAAGAGATCAATCGCATTATTCAGACGCTCTCGCGACGCAAGAAGAACAACCCGGTGGTCGTCGGCGAATCCGGCGTGGGCAAGACGGCTATTATCGAAGGCTTAGCGCAGCGCATCGCTACGGGAAGTATCCCCGCGCCGCTCTTGGGCCGAGAGATCATTGAGCTCGATATGGCCGCCATTGTAGCCGGCACCAAATATCGCGGTGAATTTGAACAGCGACTCAAGAGCTTAGTGAACGCCGTCGTCGAAGCGGGCAATGTCGTGCTCTTTATTGACGAACTGCACACGGTCGTCGGCGCGGGCGGTGCCGAGGGCGCTATCGACGCTTCGGCGATTCTTAAGCCCCCACTCGCTTCGGGTCTGATTCAGTGCATCGGAACAGCGACGCTCGACGACTACCGCAAGTATATCGAAAGAGACCCGGCGCTGGAGCGACGCTTTAAAAAGATCTTAGTCGAAGAGCCGCAGATCCAAGCGACCGTCAAGATTCTCAAAGGGCTCTGCCCACGTTACGAAGCTCACCATCGCGTCAAGATCAGCGACGAGGCGCTCTGGGCTGCCGTAAAACTCTCCGACCGCTATATTACAGATCACTTCTTGCCCGATAAAGCGATAGACTTAATAGACGAAACGGCCGCGAAGAAGCGCCTGGAGACCAGTTCGTTCTCACCGGAGATCCGCGAGCTGGAAGACCAGCTACGCACGCTCGCTGAGCAGAAGAACGCTGCCGTTACAGAACAGAACTACGAGCAAGCTGCCGGACTGCGCGACCGCGAACGTGCGCTGCAAGAGAGACTCCGTGAGCTGAAGATGCAATTTCACGAGTACGAAGCCGTGGTCAACGATGACGACATCGCCCGGATGATTTCGAGCTGGACGGGCGTGCCCGTCGGCCACATGAAGATGGAAGAGTCCAAGAGGGTCTTGATGATGGAGGACGAACTGCACAAGCGCTATATCAATCAAGAAGAGGCTGTAAAATCTGTTGCACGTGCGATCCGGCGCGCTTATGCTGGAGTGAAAGATCCCAAGCGACCTATCGGGAGCTTTCTCTTCTTGGGGCCGACGGGGGTGGGCAAGACGGAATTGGCCAAAGCGATTGCAGAATTTCTCTTCGGTGACGAAGAGGCGCTCATTCGCATAGACATGTCCGAGTATATGGAGCGCTTCTCGGTTTCGCGCCTCATCGGTGCGCCGCCGGGATATGTAGGCTATGAAGAGGCCGGAGAGCTCACCGAAGCGGTGCGTCGCCGCCCCTATTCGGTGGTGCTCTTCGATGAGATCGAAAAAGCCCATCGCGATGTCTTTAATATCTTGCTCCAGATGATGGACGACGGCGCGCTCACGGATTCTCAGGGCCGACGTGTTGATTTCAGAAACACCGTCTTGATAATGACCAGCAACATCGGCTCCAAGGCGATCACGGATCGCACTGCCTTGGGCTTTGGCACCGAGACCCAAGTCGACTCCAAAGAATCTTATAACGAGATGCGCAGCCGCGTGATGAGCGAAGTGAAGGACTTCTTCAGGCCCGAATTTCTCAATCGCCTCGACGATATTATCGTCTTTCACCAACATACGAAAGAGAATATTTATCAGATCGCCGATCTCAAGTTCCGCGAGCTCTGTGGTCGTCTGCGCGAGCGCGAGATCGAGATCGAGATGAACGAGGCCGCCAAAGAGCTGCTCATCAAAGAGGGCTATGACCCCAAATACGGGGCCCGTCCGTTGGTGCGGACGCTGGAGAGATTGGTGGAAAACCCCATCTCCGACAAGATTTTAGAAGGCGAATTTGTGAAAGGCGACCGGATTATTATAGACGCCAAGGACGGGCAGATCACGCTCTCCAAGGCCGAGAAGCTCGTCGCGACGCCGTGAGCTATGTTTCGCTGCCGAGACTGCGGTTATCGTTCGCTCAAATGGCTGGGACGTTGCCCGCAGTGCGGCCAGTGGGAGACCCTCGTCGAAGCTTCCGAAACGCCAGGACCTAGACCGACAGCGACCCCGCAAGCGCTCGCCGATATTCCCGTCGGCGACGCGCAGCGGTGCGCTACTGGGATCGCCGAGTTCGATCGGGTGCTCGGCGGGGGCTTAGTCTCCGGCTCGGTGCTCTTGGTCGGGGGCGAGCCGGGCATCGGCAAATCTACGCTGCTCTTCCAGGTCGCTGCTCAGCTGGCGCGTTCGAGCGCGGCTCCCGTTCTCTATGTCTCCGGGGAAGAAGCTCCCGGACAGATCAAGCTCCGAGCCGATCGTCTGAGATTGGACTTCCCATCGCCGTTGTTGATCTTGCACGAGCAGAATCTAACAGCGATCTGTGAGCAAATCGTGCAGACCAAAGCCTCTTCGGTGATTGTAGATTCGATTCAGACGGTCTTCCCGGAGGGCATGGGTGAGGGAATGGGGACGCCTCATCAAGTCGGCCAAGCGGCGTTTGAGTTCAATCAGATCGCTAAAGCCCAGAAGATCCCGATCTTTCTCATCGGGCATATCACTAAGTCCGGCGACTTCGCCGGCCCGAAGGCCATCGAGCACTTAGTGGACGTGGCGCTCTACTTAGAAGGCGGGCGCGAGAGCGATGTGAGAATCTTAAGAGCCGTCAAGAATCGTTACGGCTCAACCGAAGAGATCGGGGTCTTCCAGATGCGCGAGGAGGGCTTGATCGAGATAGTCAACCCGTCGCAGTTCTTTATCGAGCGCCACGAGACGGTCCCGCCCGGCTCGGTGATCGTTCCCAGCCTAGAAGGGACGCGCCCTATTTTGATTGAGATCCAAGCGCTCGTCGCGCCGACCAATTCCAATTATCCCCAACGTCGCGCTATGGGCGTTGACTACAATCGCGTGGCGCTGCTGTTGGCCGTCATAGAAAAGCACTTGGGGGCGCAAATCAGCAGCGAAGACGTCTATGTGAACGTCGCCGGGGGGCTGAGCGTGCGCGAGACGGCGACCGATTTGGGAATAGCTATCGCGATGGTCTCCAGTTTTAAGAATCGCGCGATGGACGGGCGCACGGTTATCGTGGGCGAAGTGGGCCTGTCCGGGGAAGTCCGTCGGGTGAAGAGATTGAAAGAGCGCTTGACGGAAGCAGCTAAGCTCGGCTATGATCGCGCCGTCATCCCCAGAGGCGAGAAGCTCAGCGACGTTAAACTAGAGATAGTGACTGTGCAGAATCTGCGCGAAGCGATGGAGGCGCTTGCTCTCTGATGCCCAAAGCCATCTACGACGAAGAATTTCTCCAAGTTCTGGCGAAGATCGCGCCGGGGACGCTCTTGCGCGACGCCATTAATTCTATCGTGCAGATGCGCAACGGCGGCCTCATCGTGCTGGCCGATACAGAGAAAGCGCAAGAAGTAGTACAGGCGGGCTTCTGGCTCGATGCGGATTTCACGCCCCAGCGCGTCGTCGAGCTCTCGAAGATGGACCGCGCCATTGTCTTAAGCGAAGATCTAAAAAAAATCTCTTACGCCAATGCCTATCTCGTCCCCGATCCTCGCATCCCCTCCGACGAGACGGGGACGCGCCATCTCACGGCCGAGAAAGTCGCCAAGCAACTCAACGTCGCGGTGATCGCCATTTCGGCTGAACGCTTCGGGCGCGTGACCGTCTATTATGGCCCCATAAGATACGTGCTGCAAGATAGCGCCGCTTTGAGCGCGCGGGTCAACCAGGCGCTGAGAATCTTGGAGCAGTATCGCGTCACTTATAACGAGCTCTCGCTGGAGCTGACGGCGTTGGAGCTAGAAGGGCGCGTGCTGCCCTATCACGTGGCCAATATCTTGCAGAATATCGTCCAGATGATAGACACCGAAGAGCAGATTCGGCTCTGGTTCATTGAGTTGGGCGAAGAGCGCGACCTCATGCAGCTCTTGTTGGAGTGGCTGATGCTGGACGTGCGCGAGCAAGCCGAACTGCTGGTGCGCGATTTCCAAGAAAACCGCAAAAGCCCTCAGACGATCTTGGATGAGATCCGTCGCCTGCCCCCCGATGAACTGCTCTCGACGGAGAAGATCATGGAGGTGCTGGGCTATGCAGGTGGGGAAGAGATTTTGGATCAGTTCTTGTCCACGCGGGGGTATCGCGTGCTCAGCCAGATCCCGCGTCTGCCTCCGACCGTTATTGACGATCTTGTCGGTGAATTTGGCTCTCTCCGCGCGATTTTGAGAGCGACCGAAAAAGACCTGATGGAAGTGAAGGGGATTGCTGAAGTACGCGCGCGCGCGATTCGCGTGGGGTTGCGCAGGTTGAAGAATAGTTTTGTGCGGTGAAGGTCGTGTAGAGATAAGCCAAGATCATGACCGAGTTAGAGAAATTGCAGCAAGCGACAGAGTCTGTGCGCGAGCGTCTCTCGCTCTCGCCAAAGATCGCTCTCGTTTTGGGATCGGGAATGTCGGAGGTGCTACAAGAACTAGAGGGAGTTCAGCGTTTGGCGTGGGAGCAGATCCCGCACTTTCCCCGCGCGACGGTGATGGGGCATGCGGGAGAGTGGGTCTGGGGAAGAATAGAACAAGAACCGGTGCTCATCTCGCGCGGGCGCGTGCACTATTACGAAGGCTATTCGATGGCTCAGATCGCCTTTCCCATTAGACTGATGAAGCTTCTGGGGATTGAAAGACTGATACTCACTAACGCTGCGGGGGGGATAAACACAGACTATAGAGTGGGCGACTTCGTGCTGATTCGGGATCACATCAATACGATCCCCGATAACCCCTTGCGCGGGGAGAATATTTCGGAGCTTGGGTCAAGATTCCCCAATCTCTTGGATGCGTACAGTGCTCGATGGCGCGCGCAGACGAAAGCAGTTGCCCAAGAGCTGGGCCTGGAGCTGCGCGAGGGGGTTTATATTGCGACTCCCGGCCCGATCTACGAGACTCCCGCAGAGATCGAAGCTTACAGAAGATGGGGTGCAGATTTGGTGGGGATGAGCACCGTGCCTGAGGTGATCGCGGCGCGCCATTGCGGGCTAGAAGTCTTGGCGATCTCGCTGGTGACCAATCTCGCGGCGGGGCTGGGAAGCGATACGCTGACCCACGAAGAGGTGCTGGAGACTACTAAGAGACGCGAGAGAGATTTGGCAAGACTGTTGCAGGCAGTTGTGAGAGGGCTGTGAAAAGAGGAGGAGAGCTTGACCCATGCGGACTCGAACCGCGTTCCTTAGCGGCTGGGGAAAAATCCTGCTAGGGGGAGCAGGCAAAACCCTGGCCGCCGGCAGAAAACTCTGCACTCGGCTGCATCCATGCGCGGGCCAAGCTCTCGGCTCAAGGAGGTGATGAGCTCTCGAAACTCATGGGTTCCTTAAACCCTTGCGCTTGTATTATAACGCCCATTTTCGACATTCTGACACTCTCGATCTGAAAATCGCTATAATCGCCTTCAGATGCGACATAATCACTCTTGACCCGCCCTCTCCAGCCGGAGCGCTCCAAAGTCGGTATAATAAATCTCTATGCGTCTCCAAGTGAAGCTCTTCAGTCTCTTGCGCGAGATCTGCAACCAGAATGAGCTCTATCTGGACTTCGAGGGAGAGACCGCCGGTGAACTGTGGGCTCAGCTAGAAGAACAGTATCCGGCGCTCAGGCCCCTGCGCGCCTCTCGCGCTATCGCGGTCAACCGTCAACACGCCCAAGAAGAGCAATTATTAAAAGAGGGCGACGAAGTGGCGTTCTTTCCCCCCGTGAGCGGGGGCTAGATCGAATGTATATTGAGATCACCGCGCGGCCGATTTCGCTGGAGGAGGCGCTGGTCCGTCTTGATCTCACAGGGCGCGGCGGCCTCGTCACCTTCTCCGGCATTGCCCGCCCCACCGATGCCCAAGGGCAGAAGCTATCCCATCTCGAATATGAAGCGTACACCGAGATGGCTCATTCAGAGATCGAAAAGATCGGTCGCGAGATCGAGCACCGCTGGGGGGTCACGCAGATCGCGATTTTGCACCGGGTTGGGCGAGTGGAGATCGGAGAGCCCAGCGTGATTATCGCTGTGGCCGCTGAGCATCGGGCAGAAGCTTTTGCCGCCTGTCGCTATGCAATAGATACGCTCAAAAAGACCGTGCCGATCTGGAAAAGAGAGCGCTATTCTCACTGCTGAAAAATATTGCTATAATAATAAAACTATTTAACACCAAGGAGTGGTTTAGATATGTTCACGGTCACGGAAAAAGCGGCACAGGCGCTCTCGCAGTTTCTGCAGAACGAGGGCAAGGGCGATCACGGCCTGCGGGTTGTCGCCCAGGCGGGCGGCTGTTGCGGCCCGGCCTATGGGCTCTTTTTAGAGAAAGAGAGGGCCCCCGGCGATCTCGTCGTCGAGGCGGGTTCCGTCAAGATCTATGTGGACCAGATGAGCAGCACGCTGCTCTCGGAGGCCAAACTCGACTTCACTGACGGTCCGGAGCCCGCGTTCTATATTGACAATCCCAACAGCCCGCAAGGCGGCTCCTGCGGCTGCGGCAGTTCCGAGGGCAAGGACAGCAGCAGTAATAGTAACGGCTGTGGTTGCGGCTGTGGGCATTAGAGTTAAGATATAAGAGACAAGAAAGAGAAGGGAGACTAGAGATAGAGATGGCTCTGTGGATAATTCTCGGTGTCGTTGCTCTTTTGATTCTCTTGCTCATCGGGCTTTATAACGGGCTGGTGACGGCACGCAACCGTGTAGATAACGCGTGGTCGCAAATAGACGTGCAGCTCAAGCGCCGGCACGATCTCATCCCCAATCTGGTAGAAGTCTGCAAAGGCTATATGAAACACGAGCAGAACGTCTTGGAGAGCGTGACCACAGCGCGTCAACAAGCGGTCAATATCTCCGGCGGCTCCATCGCAGAACGCGCCCAAGTCGAGAATATTCTCACCGGCGCGCTGCGCCAGCTCTTCGCCGTCGCGGAGAACTATCCCGATCTGAAAGCCAATCAGAACATGCTCGCCCTACAAGAAGAGCTGACCGCGACAGAGAACAGAATTGCTTTCGCTCGCCAGCACTATAACGACTCTGTGATGGGGTATAATACCCAGATTCAGCAGTTCCCGGCCAATCTCTTCGCCGGCAGCTTTGGCTTCCAGCCGAAGGTCTTCTTTGAATTGACCGATCCCGCTCAGAGAGAGCCCGTCAAAGTGCAGTTCTAGCCCCTTCTAGCTTATGAGGGCTGCGCTACTGTTCTTCTTGTGCTGGCGTGAAGAACGGTGATGCCGACTACTTCCCCTTTTTCGTATCTGATCAAAATATCGTCATCGGTTAGCTCACTGTCGTCGGCGTGGCTTGGTTTTTTAAAATTCAGGTACAGAACGTCGGCTTCCTCATCGTAGCTGTACCAGATGCGCTTGTATGGTATGTTAAGCAATCGTGGCGCAAGGCTGAGAATTTCTTTGACATCTATTGCGGCCATAGCTTGGCTCTCCTTTCTATCTGCTTAATTCTCCTCGTTAAGAAGGCCGTAATAATGAATCCGTCTTCTCCGCCCATTTCTTTGTACACAACAACCATATATTTCCCTGGTTCGATCTCTTTGACTGCCAGATGCTCCCCAGCGTTGCCCGCGTAGACCGTCTGTGGGTTTTGGACAGTCTCGAGAACGTCAAAATAATACCCCGCCATTTCTGAGTGCTCTTCAGTGATGTGCAGCCATCTCTCTTCCGTTAATCTGATGGGCACGCCGTGCTTTGACTGGACTATATCCATGCCGGTTCATGCTAGCATGATCTGGAAAGCTCGTCAAACGCTCTGAGGTTGTTGGTAGTAGTTTAGATTTGACTCGTCCCCATCATTCGCAATGAGGTCCGGGATATGGCTGAACAGTTCTCATCCCTCTTAGGGCTCACCTTCTGTGTCTACTGCACGCTCTGGAGGCCGCTGTCCTCTACGGCCATTCACCTGTTAATGACCTCAAAACTCATGCTTCCGACTTGGCAGTCATTGTACCATATCCAACGCTCTGGAGTCAATTCCGCCTAAGCAAATAACGCGGGGTCGTTCTGAATCACGGGGTCTTTAAGATGTCGTGAGGCCCTACCCGCCGTAGTCGAAGGATGCCGCCTTCTATGATCTCAAATGTCAACCGGTACGCATCTGTCACCCTTGCCTCCCAGATGTCGGATACTCCTTGGATCTTCTTGGCTTTGAGGGAAGGATAACGTAGGTTCTCAAAGAGCATTTGGATCGCCTTGTCCACCCGGCTTTGGATCTCCTGAGGCAATTTACCATAGTCTTGCAAGAATGGATCGGTACGCTCTATCCCCTTGAACCGGACAGCCATGGATCGCTAGCGCCTTTTATGACTGTGCAAATCTCGGATCAGTTCGTCAGGGTTCTTAAAGCGCTTGACCCTTCCGGCGCGGATGGCTTCGTCGGCCTCGCGTTCCTTCTCCTGCCACGCTTTCGTCCAGAACCAAGCTTGGCTAGGATCAATCAGCTTGCGCGGCTTGAGCAAGATGCCTTCCGGGGCGATCTCCACCTCTAGAAGGTCCCCCTCCTCAAGCGCGAACTGTTCCCGAAGCCTCTTGGGAATGGTGATTTGACCATGACCTCGCACCGGGATCGTCTTGGCTGCCATACTCAAGCACCGTTCCTTTGTCAGACAAAGATTCCAAGATATTGTAAAGCAAAGCGGCTCCAAGGGCAAGCACATCTTTGACTGGATAGTTCTCATCCCTCTTAGGGCTCACCTTCTGTGGCTACAGCACGCTCTGGAGTCCGCTTCCTCTACAGCCATTCACCTGTCAATGACCTCAAAACTCATGCTTCCGACTTGACAGCTATTGTATGATATCCAGCGCCCTGAAGTCAATTCTGCCTCAGCAAATAAAGTTAGCCCCGACGCATAAATCCCAGAGTCTAGCCCTTACTGCCTCCTGAGCAGTCGGAGGAATTCTGCAGGAGAGACAATCTGAACGCCTTGGTACTGCTGCAAGCTGTCAACACAAGTCTCTCATGGTTGACCACTACCTGGCCGGTTCAATACTTGACGAGCTCTTTCAGTTGAGGTCGCCTGCGGATCTCCCCTGTAGCTGGATCGAAGTCTTCGACGATCACGTAGACCACGGGCTGATCGGGGTCCGCGCCTTCACGGCCGATCCGCTCCGCCCAGGCATTGTAAGCCTCATCGCTCATAATCTGGAAGATGAGATGGGCGCGGAAGGGGAGTTGCTCAGCAAGGTCGGGATGCTCCAGCACATACTGAGTGAAAGCTCGGCCCAAAGCGGCATTCTTCTCCTTCATTGTTGTTTCTCGCAGGCTCTTCTTGCTTCTACCCCTCATGTGGGGAACCTCCCTTCGAGGAACCGCTCCCGGTAGCGTTCCCAATTCTCATGCAAATCTCTTTGTCCTTGGGTCAAAGCCCGGCTGTAGTCGATGTCCAGCCAGATCCGGCGGCGTTCTCCTTGCCGATTGAACTCATCAATATGTGAGCGCTCATGGACGCAGTCATGCCGTCGCACCGGCTTCCACCGCCCTTGATCCTGCACCTCCAGCTGCACGACGTACCAGATGACTTTGCCGCGCTCGACTTGCTGGAAATGGCGGTATCGAACATCGGTGTCCAGGTTATAGCTGAACTCGACCTGCTTAGACATTCAGATCTCAGTAATTTTACCCATGCATTTGTTCACTCGCAAGATTACTGTGTTATGGCAAGCACACTTGTCCATCGGGTACCCCAGTCTACAACGATCTTTTAACCAAAGATCACTGAGGGCGTCAAAAGTTCTCATCCCACTTAGGGCTCACCTTCTGTGTCTACAGCACGCTCTGGAGTCCGCTTCCCTCTACGGCCATTCACCTGTCAATGACCTCAAAACTCATGCTTCCGACTTGACAGCTATTGTATGATATCCAGCGCCCTGAAGTCAATTCTGCCTAAGCAAATAACGCGGGGTCGTTCTGAATCAAGTAGCGATACGGAAAGGGGGGATGGAAAAGATGAAAACGGCGAATAAGGATTTTCAGGAAGGCTCTGGTATAGTGTCAATGATGCAACTGCGCTTGACACCACCAATATCTATGTTAACCTAGAGCTATACCCATGCCGTACTCAACAATTTACACCAAGGAGGAACTCATGGCATTAAAGCGAGTCGAAGTCGAACTACCCGAGGAGCTATGGAAGCTGGCCGGGATACCAGCCAAAAAAGCCAGCGCCAAACTTCAAGAGATGTTAGTTATGGAGCTGTTGCGCCAAGGGAAACTTTCTCAAAGCAAAGCAGCAAAGCTTTTAGGGATAGATCGCTGGGATCTGGCAGATGTCATGGCTGCCTACGATGTGCCAACAACTATTCTTACTAAGGCTGACCTTGATCGAGAGCAGGCGCACTGGGAGCGTCTTCGCTCTAAAAAATCATGACGGTTATCGTATCCGATAGCGGCCCATTGATCTCCTTTGCGCGAATAGACCGATTGAAGCTCATTGGGAAAATCGTCAATCAAGTTTTGATTCCGCCCGCAGTGCTAGAAGAGATAGCTCCAAAAGGCAAGAGAAAAAAAGGAGCCGCTGCCCTCCAAAGGGCTCCCTGGATCGTTGTCGAAAATTTAAAAGATCCTCAATTGCTAGACCTAGTTTCTCCAGACACTGACCCTGGCGAACGCGCGGCTATCGCCCTGGCTTATGAGCGGGGGTTACCATTATTGATCGATGATTTTACTGGTCGGCAAGAAGCGGAACGACTCAAAGTTAGCATTATAGGCTCAGTAGGCTTGCTACTTGAAGCGAAGAAACAAGAAGTCATTTTTCAAGTGAAACCTCTTTTAGATACTCTGCTGCAAGATGGTTTCCGACTTGCGCAGGAGACTTATCAAGAAGCTCTCAGGAGGGCAAACGAATCAGAGCAAACGCCCCGTGTCTAATACACCGGGCGTTTTGTCTTTTCAACGTTCAGCCAGCTGCTCGTTGGCATTGAGCAGATCGAAGCCATAGATCGTGCCATCGGGAGCTAGGTCCAGATTCAGCTCCTCGCTCACTTTGATCGTTTCCACCTCCACCGGACGCTCCTTCAGATGGAGATAGGCGATATTATATCGCGGGTCGTAGGTCAATCTCATAGCAATCTCCTCCTGCTGCACTAAAAATACCGCGTGATGAGCGTAATTAACAGCCATCCGTCCGCTCTCATCCCTCATAGGGCTCACCTTCTGTGTCTATTGCTCGCTCTGGAGTCCGCTTCCCTTACGCCTTTCCAGAGCAATTTCCAAACACCCCCCTTTTGCACTCTCTTCGGACTAGGGACACCTGTCCCGAACAGGGCGAAAATGCGCTTCTGATCTGACACAAACACCTCAAGAGACGAGAAAACGCCACAACGCGCTTCTCTAGGGCGCTTTTCTGCAAATTCCACCCTTGTCCCTCTTGGGCGCAAAGAGGTGTTAGCCCACCCCACACCATCACCCGCTGGGCTTGTCAAAGATCACCCCTAGACTTCTCCGGCCTCGATCCGCCGCGTCTGGCCCATGCCCATAGAGCCATCCCGAAGAGCTTACTTGAATCCTCGTCGGACTTGACCTAAACTGGGCGTTATGTACGAAGCCATCGCTGCCAATCGCCGCAACACGTTTCTCTTGATCGCTGTGATCATTGTCGTCTTGATGCTCTTGGGCTATACGCTGGGGTTATATTGGGGGCTGGGCGAGGGCGGGCTCTGGATCGCCGGGATCGTCGCGCTCGCTTGGATTGGGATCAGCTATTTTAACGGTGCCAGCATCTTGCTGTCAGCTAGTGGCGCTCGCGAGATTCAAAAGGCCGACCATCCCCAGCTCTTTAATGTCGTCGAGGAGCTGACGATTGCCTCTGGCCTGCCCATGCCGAAAATCTATATTATCGAAGATTCGGCCCCTAATGCTTTTGCGACGGGACGCGACCCGGAACACGCTGCGGTAGCCATTACAACAGGACTTTTGGAAAAGCTAGACCGGGCTGAGCTGCAGGGCGTGATGGCCCATGAGCTCTCTCACATTCAGAATCGCGATATTCTCTACGCGACGCTCATCGGTGCGCTGGCCGGCGCGATTATTCTCATCTCAGACGTCTTCTTGCGCTCGCTGCGCTTCGGCATCGGACGGAGCAGCCGGGGCGGGAAGAGCAAGGGCGGCGGCGCGGCACTGGTTGTCCTCTTGGGGTTGATATTAGCTCTGCTGGCTCCATTGATCGCTCGGCTCTTGCAGTTGAGCGTCTCGCGCCAGCGCGAATATCTCGCCGACGCCTCGGCAGCCATGATGACCCGCTACCCGGAAGGACTTGCTTCAGCTTTAGAAAAGATCGCGCGCGACCCAGATAAACTAGAGGTCGCCAGCCGCGCGACGCAGCATCTCTATATCGTCAATCCGTTTGAAAAAGATCAATGGAGTCTGGATTCTCTCTGGTCTACCCATCCGCCGTTGGAAGAGCGCGTCAAGCGTCTGCGCGCCCTGCGTTAATTCAGGTGAAAATCGCCCTCTTGGATGAGATTCTCAAACGATTCGAGCTTCTGGCGCAGCTTCATCCCGCGCAGACGGTCTATCGCTTCTTTCTCGATCTGACGAATGCGCTCGCGACTGAGATTGAACTCTTTGCCCACTTCTTCTAAAGTCAGGGGCTGCTGCCCGCTCAGGCCAAAGCGCAGCTCCAGCACCTTGCGCTCGCGCTCCGGCAAGCTGCTAATAGCGCGTCGCAACTCTTCGTCTTTGATCTGCTTGAAGGCTTCTTTTAAGGGGGAAGACTTCGTCCGGCCGATGAAATCGCCCAGCACCGAGCCCTCTTCTTCGTCGCCGATGGGCTCCTCAAACGAGCGCGTGTAGGGGCTGATCTTCTTGACGCGCTCGACCTCTTCTATAGGGACTCCCAGCATCTTCGAGAGATCTTGAATTGTAGGCGGTTCGCCGCACTCTTGGACGTACTCTTCTTCGGCCTTGTAGATGCGGCGCATCAGCTCTAATACGTGTGTGGGGATGCGGATCGTGCGTGCTTTGTCAGCAATCGCTCTGCTGATCGCCTGACGGATCCACCACGTGGCATAGGTGCTGAACTTATAGCCCTTGCGATAGTCAAACTTCTCGATGGCTCGCATCAGGCCGATATTGCCCTCTTGAATCAAATCCAAGAGCGAGAGCCCGCTTCCCTGATGTTTCTTGGCGATCGAGACGACCAAGCGCAGGTTGGCCAGCGCCAATTGCTTGCGGGCCTCTTTGTCGCCACGGGCCACGCGCCGCGCCAGCTTCACTTCCTCATCGCGCGTCAAGAGCGAGACCTTGCCGATCTCCTGAAGATAGAGCTTGACGAGATCTTCTGAGAGGTCATCTTCTTGATGGATCTCCGGCTCGACCTCTTCTTGTTCGAGCTCCTCTTCGAGTTCTTCTTCGTGATCTTTCATTTCCAAGAGCTCCATATCCTCTTCTTCGACGATATTGGGCATACGAATCACAGACGTCTCCTCCATCTGCTGTGGCTATTGATAATATTATGCGTGCCTTTG
The DNA here is from genome assembly GCA_022683945.1 of Candidatus Acetothermia bacterium. Classification (GTDB taxonomy): domain Bacteria; phylum Bipolaricaulota; class Bipolaricaulia; order RBG-16-55-9; family DRXL01; genus SKYB132. Next base: position 29,849 of record JAJHSH010000068.1, read on the forward strand.
CGGATTTGAACAAAGAAGCCTCTGGAACAACCAGAGAACAGCATCGAACCGGTAAGACCGCACTGAGCCAAGCTGGAAATTATTATAATCGCCGGAGAGCAATTTGTCAATAGGTGACCGCTGTCCGTACGCATCAGGGGACAGGGCTCCTTGTCAACAGTATGAGGCCGGACTATAGTTAAAGATTATGAATCTATCTCGCACTCGCAAACGGATCGGAGTGCTCATGGGGGGGCTCTCCCCCGAAAGGGAAGTCTCTTTACGGTCGGGGAAGAACGTCTGTGTAGCTCTATCCAGACTGGGATATCGTGTTCAAGCCTTACAGATAGATCATCCCGATCAGCTCGTGCCGGCGCTCTATGAGACGGATATAGCGTTTATCTGTCTTCACGGCGGGATGGGCGAAGACGGCACTTTACAGGCGCTCTTAGAGATCTTGGGGATTCCCTATGTGGGCTCTGGGGTCTTGGCCTGTGGACTTGCGATGAACAAGATCCAAGCGAAGCGGCTCTTTCAGAGTCAGAAGCTGCCGACGGCTCTGTGGGCCGAATACCGAGAGGAGCTTTGGCCCGTATGGCGCGAGCAGATCGCCGAAGAGATCGGCTTCCCGTGCGTAGTCAAGCCCGTGGCCGAGGGCTCCAGCATCGGCGTTCAGATCGTGCACTCTGAAGAAGAGCTGATCCCGGCGTCTCAAGCGACGCGGGATGAGTTCGGGAATTTTTTTGTGGAGAAGTTCATTCCGGGGAAAGAGATCACTACGGGGATTCTGAGAATAGACGGGGAAGATCGCGCGCTCCCGTTGATCGAGCTGCGCCCCCATAGGGAATTTTATGACTATATCGCCAAATACACCCCTGGTGAGTGCGATTTTATTATCCCTGCCGAGCTAGATGCCCAGACAACTATAAGAGTTCAAGAGATCGCGCTCCAAGCCCACCGAGCTCTGGGGTGTTTTGGTTTTTCTAGAGTAGATCTGCGCCTGACACCTAAGGGCGAGCCTTATCTCTTGGAGGTCAACACCCTGCCGGGGATGACCGATACGTCCGATCTGCCCAAAGCCGCCGCTGCTTTGGGAATAAGCTTTGACGATTTAGTCGAGCGAATGCTCCAGACGGCTCTAGAAAAAGAAAAGCTGAAACCCAAGCACGTGCTAACAGCTTAGGGGGATGCGCTCCGCGGCCTCTTGAGCCTGCCGAATGCAGTCTGGCAGGCCAATTCCTCGATAGGCTGCTCCCGCCAAGATGAGCCCGGAATGCTCGCTCAGAGCCCCTTCAAGCTGCGCTAAGCGCTCCAGATGGCCTATTTCATACTGTGGCATCGCTTTGGGCCAGCGATGGACCCGCGCTAAGATCGGCTCGCTCTTAAAGCCCAGTATGGATTTCAACTCCTCATAGGCCAGCCGTTTGAGCGCTTCGTCGTTCGAGCCTAAGACGTCTTCTTGGCCGGCGCGCCCGAAGAAGCCGCGCACCAACACAGACCCGGCAGGCGCCCGACCCGGCCACTTGGAAGAACTCCAAGTAGAAGCTGTCAGCTCTCTCCCTTCAGATCGTGGGACAAGAAAGCCTGTGCCCTCTAACGCGTGTGTTATATCTGAACTGCGGAAGGCCAATGTCACAATGGCTGTAGAAACATAAGAGATGCGCGTGAGAAGCTCGGCAGATTCGGCACTTAAAAGTTCCAGAAGCTTGGCCGTGACGTAAGCCGGCGTGGTCAGAACTACAGCATCGGCTGCCAACGCTCGGGCATCGGCCAACCTGAGATGGTACCCCGTAGGGGCACGGCGCGCCGTGCCCCTAGTGAGCTCCGTAACGCTCTGTCCTGTGATGATGCGCACATTCTGAAGTCGAGCTACGAGTGCCTCGATGAGCTGATTCAGTCCGGACTGCAGGGTCATGAAGAGGGGCCGTCCTCGCTGGTCTTTCACGGCACGTCGGTGAGCCAACGCCCCTCGAATGAGACCTCCGTGCTGGCGTTCTAGGATCGCTAACTGGGGGAAGGTCGCCGATAGACTCAGTCGGTCGGCGTCGCCCGCGTAGACTCCTGCCAAGAGCGGTTCCGCTAGGCGCTCCAAGGGCTCTGCCCCCAGCCGGCGTCGTATGAATCCACCGAGGGATTCCTCTCTGCCATCTCGCTGGGTTGGCACCAAGAGCTCTAGTCCCATACGCATCTTCCCCCAGAGAGAGAAGAGATCGCTCTGCCAAAAACTGGCGAAGTTCGTGGGGATAAATCCCATGGCGCCTGGGGGCAACCGTCGCAGCCGGTCTCTGTAGAGAATGAACGCCTCACGGCCCGGTTGAGGGACGATCAACTGATCGGCTAGGCCCAGTTGCTCGCAGAGCCTTATGGCCCAGGGCTTGAGAGTGATAAACGCGTCCGGGCCGCCTTCGATAAGAAAATCACCGACGCGCTCCGTCAGGATCTTTCCCCCCAAACGAGGCGCGCTCTCGACGAGTGTGATCTCTACGTCTTGCCCAGAAGCGCGGGCGCGCGCTTGAGCAAAGTAAGCCGTAGCGAGACCCGTGATACCTCCGCCGACAATGACCACGCGCTTCATAATATAAATATATGAGAATGCTCCCTCACGATAGCCGTCAACGCAGCAACGAATTGGGGATCGTCGTTGAGCGATTCCGTACGCTCCAAGTGAATACCCAGCTCTTCTGCACGCCGGCGAGCCTCTAGGTCAATATCATAGAGCACTTCTAAATGGTCAGCGACGAATCCCACGGGGCAGACGAGCAGCGTTTTATCTCCTTCGTCGCCCAGCTCTTTTAAGATATCGAGCAGATCGGGGCCAAGCCACGGCTCAGGGGTGTGCCCGGCGCTCTGATAAGCAAAGCGCCACTTGGTCAAGCCCACTCGTTCCGCCACCGCTTGGGAAGTTTCCAGAAGCTGACGCGGATAGGGATCGTTCCAACTTAAGATGCGTTCCGGCAGACTATGTGCAGTGAAGACGACCTCTTGAGGAGAGAAGCGTTCTAGGCCCAGACGGACGCGCTCAGAAAGCGCTTTAAGAAAGAGCGAGTGGAGGTGCCAACTCTCCACGAAGCGTATCTGGATAGAACTCTGAATCTCCCGCAAGGCTTGCTGAGCGGCTTCTATGTAAGCCCCAACGCTCATGCGCGAGTAGTGCGGCGCGAGCGCCAGACCCACAGCTCTCTGCACGCCGTCGTTCTTCATCTGCGCGATCGTCTCGCGGATAAAGGGCGGAGCGTGACGCATTCCTACATAGACACGCCAGCGTTCTTCTGAATCGTTGTTCAGTCTCGCTTCTAAAGCGCGTGCTTGGCGGTAGGTAATCTCAAAGAGCGGTGAGCGTCCTCCTATACGACGATAGCGTTCTTTTAGGTCTTCTACAGCTTCAGGCGATGGCGGGCGTCCGCCACGAATATGCGTGAAATAAGCTGCGACATCGTCTATCTTCTCTGGACTGCCATAGGCCATCAGCAGCACTCCCCATCTTTCGTTCATTTGGGCCTCCCCCCCTCACCCTGCACCCTCTCCCCCTC
>JAJHSH010000007.1 GCA_022683945.1 Candidatus Acetothermia bacterium
GAGGTAGTCCGTGGCGCAAGCTGCGGGAGCTGGGGGTGAAGGTGCCCAAGGAATTTGCGGTGCTGCCGCCCATGGTGTTGGATCGGCTCTCGACAGATTGGGTGCTGGGCCCTGGTAACCATCTCTTGACCCATTACAGGGGCCAACGGTGCAAAGGTGACTCGTATTCTTTATAATCATAATAATCATACCCAACTGTAAATGTGAAAGCGAGGGCGATCTTATGCGTAAGTATAAGTTTATGGGGATCGGCTCAGTCGTCTTGCTGCTGGCTGTCGGTCTCTCGGCTCCTGGCCAGGCTCCATCTCCATCCTGTGAGCCGCCCGCTCCCTTGGCCATCGGCAAGATCCCGGAGCGCTTTGCTATTTTGGGCCTCGCTCCTCAAGCCGTCGCTATTGAAGATTTCAATCGCGACGGACGCTTGGATTTTGTCGTCTCTTATCTGCGCTGCGACCCCGAACAGCGTCCGCTCGATCCCGTCGGGTGCGGCGAGGAAGACCGCAACGGTCGGGTCGTACTCTTGCTCGGCCAAGAAGAGGGCTTCCTGCCCGCCGAACGAGCCGCGCGCGTCGTCACCAGAGAGTCGCCTCGCTTTATGACCGTCGGCGATTTTAACGGCGATTGTTTCCCCGATCTGGCCGTGGCCAATCTGGGCTCCCCCGGCGGACGCGGCTCTCTCTCTGTGCTGCTGAACAACCGCGAAGGCTCGTTCAGCTTCGCCCGTCCTCTGGAACTGGAAGGCAACGCCCGCGGCATCGTCGCCGCCGACTTTAACAAAGACGGCCATCTTGATTTAGCCGTGGTTATCTCCAGTCGTCGCATGGTGACCGTCTTGTGGGGAGACGGTAAGGGCCGATTCGACAGCACCCTCGATCTGGCCACCGGGTCGGGCCCCCAAACTATTGTGGCCGCCGATTTCAATGGCGACGGCTTTCTAGACCTAGCCACGGCGAACGCCAGCTCCAGCGAGAGCGTTACTATACTGCTCAACGATCAGAAGGGCGACTTTCGTGCGGCCGCTCCTCTCGTCATTGATGATTCACCCTTCGATCTGGCCGCGGGCGATCTCAACGGCGACGGCTTTGTTGATATTGTCACGACCCATGCGGCGGCGACCGATAGTTTGTGGGTCTGGCTGGGGGACGGACAGGGCAACTTTACTCTGAAAGAGCGCTTCCCCGCCGGTTCTGACCCGATCCGTCTCCTGCTCGCCGATATAAACGCCGATGGTCGCTTGGACGCGATCTCCGTCAACGGTGTAGCCAATCAGGTCAATATATTCTTAGGCGACGGCCAAGGAAATCTCGGCGCGCCCAGAGCGCTGGAAGTCGGCCAGACGCCTCTCGCCGTCACGGTTGCCGATCTCAATCGCGATGGTTTGGTCGATCTGATCACGGCGAACTCGACCTCCAATGATATAAGCATCTGGGTGCAGCCGCGCGCGCCTTAGAAGACTGCCTGCACGGCCACCCGCAACGCCTCGATGAGTAAATTGGGCTGGAACGCCAGAACAACGATAAAGATCAGCTCCAGCACAAGCGCTACCAGGAGCAAAGGCGGAATCTCAAGTAGGGGCGAAGCAAGTTGCTTCGCCCCTACCAACTTCGCCTCTACGGGCTCATCAACGTAAGCGACTTTGATCAATCGTGCGTAGAACGCCAGCGAGAGCGCCGAATTTAACACGCCTCCTATGGCTAGGAGAACTAACCAACCCTCTCCTGCAAGTCCTCCATCAATAGCACTAGCAAAGAGTGCAAATTTGCTCTGAAATCCCGGCAAGGGCGGAACCCCCGCCAGCGAGAGCAACGAGAGCAACAAGACCAGCGCCACAAAGGGCTGGCGACGGTTTAATCCCTGATAACTCGCATACTCTTCTCCCAAACCCTTGGCCGATAAGAGAGCGACAATCAGAAAGAGCCCCGCGGTCGTGATCGCATGGGTGACGATGTGAAAGAGCCCGCCGGTCAGGCCGTACTCGGTCGCCACAGCAAAAGCGATGAGAATATAGCCGGCGTGCGCTATCGAAGAGTAGGCTAACATTCTTTTGACGCTGGGCTGGACGAGCGCCAAGAGATTGCCTACGGTCATCGTCAAGAGCGCTAAGACCCCAAATAATAACCCCCAGTCGAACTGGAGTGCGATGAGACTCAGCAAGAAGATTTTTATCAGAGCGAGAAAGCCCATCTTCTTTGAGCCGGCGGCCAAGAGCGCCGTGACGGGCGCGGGCGCGCCCTCATAGACATCTGGGGCCCAGAAGTGAAAGGGCACTAGAGTGATCTTAAAGCCAAAGCCTGCCAAGACGAAGATCAGACCCGTTTGAAGAGCCATAGCGAGATCGGGGCTTTGGAGCATTGCCAAGTCTCGAATGACTGTTGTATTCGTCGCTCCGTAAATCAGCGAGATCCCATAAATAGAGAGAGCCGAGGAGAGCGCGCCGATGATAAAGAACTTAGTAGCGGCCTCCAGCGAGCGCTCGTCGCGCTTGATATACCCAGCAAGCGCATAGGTCGAGAGGGACGCAAGCTCGAAGCTGACGAAGAGCGTAATCAGTTCTGTCGCCCCAGCGACGCCCAGCATACCTACCGTCGCGAAGAGCACGAGCGCATAATACTCTTTTTCGCGCTCTGCCGGCAGCGTTCCCGGTGAGCCGAGCACGACTAAAAGAGAGACAGCGAGAAAGAGCGCTTTGAAAGAGAGCGCGAACGCGTTGATCTCCCACGCGCCGAAAAAGAACTGCCCATGAGAGAGAAAGAAGAGAGAGAGAAGAGCCAGCAACAGCCCGGTCACGGCAATCTGTGGAGTGCGCTTTTGCACGAAGAGCAGGGCAAGAGCAAAGAGAGTCAAAATCAGTTCGGGAGCAATGCTCTGCACGTCTGCAAGACTCATGGTATCCCACGCCCTAAAAGAGTCACTAACGGCTGGACCGCCCCGGCAATATCCGAGAGCAAGGGCGCGGGCCAGATGCCAAAAAAGATAATAAGCACAACCAGAGCCAGCATCGGCCAGAACTCATAGGCTTTGACGTCGTGACCGCTAGCGACCGCTGGTGCGACCTCCCCGAAGACGGCTCGTCTGAGAGCCCAGAGATAATAGCCCGCTGTTATAATCACCGTGAGCAAGGGCAATAAGACAAAAAGCCCCAAGAGCCTATATGTTTCGACGAAGATCAAAAATTCGGCGATGAACTGCACCATCCCCGGCAACCCTGCGCTGGCCAAGGCCCCGGCAATCATAATAAAGCCCGCTTTGGGCAGCTTCAGCGCTATGCCGCCTAAAAGCCTGATCTCGCGCGTCCCCACCCCGTGCTGGATCGCCCCGACGATCATAAACAAAAGCGGCGAGATCAGACCGTGCGCGAACATCATATAGACCGCGCCTAGGATGCCCAGCTCGCTCCCCAGCGCAATTCCCAACAGAACTGCGCCCATGTGACTAATGCTGGAATAAGCGACCAATCTCTTCAGATCTTGCTGCGCCAGACAGACGAACGCCCCATAGATGATGCTGAGCACGCCGATAAAGAGCAAGATGGGCTGGAAGAACTCCGCCCCGGCGGGCAGAAGAGGCAGCGAGACTCGGATAATCCCGTAAGAGCCCATCTTTAACAAGACCCCCGCGAGCAGGACCGAGCCTGCCGTAGGTGCTTCTACATGGGCGTCGGGCAACCAAGTATGCACCGGCACTTGGGGCATCTTTACTACAAAACCCACAAAGAGCGCCGCGAAGATCCAGATCTGCAACGCCGGAGCCAGCGTATTTTTCAGAGTAGCTAACTCTGTCAGATCGAAGGTCTTGGCCCCCGTTGCTAAGTAGAGCGCGATGATGCCCACGAGCATAATAAGACTCGCTGAGAACGTGTAGAGAAAAAACTTAATCGCTGCGTACTCTTTGCGTGGCCCGCCCCAGAGATTGATAATCAGATACATCGGGACGAGCACAACTTCCCAGAAGACATAGAAGAGAAAGAGATCGAGCGCGACGAAGACCCCCAAGATGGCGATCTCCAAAAGCAAAAAGAGCGTGAAATACTCTTTGACTCTGGTTTTGATATCCCAAGAGAAGATACACGAGAGAAATGTCAGCAGAGTCGTGAGAACGTACATGGGCATACTGATCCCGTCGAGGCCGACTTTGTACTGAATCCCGAAGGCCGGAATCCAAGGATACGCTTCGAGATAGTGCCAGCCCGGAAGACGCCAATCGCTGCCCAGCCACATATAGAGCGCCAAGCCAAAGACAACCCCTGAAGCAAGCACACCCAGGGACTTCACCAAACGGTCGTCACGAGCAAGAAAGATCGCCACTATTGCAGTGAACAGCACAAAGAAAGTCAGCGAGATCATCATCACGCACCTCGTGTGACGTAAAAGATCATCAAAATGACGATTCCGGCCACAACCCATGACGCATAATCTGAAACTAGCCCCGTGACCGTGCGCCGCAGAGATTGCCCAAAAATTCGCAAGAGTTGCGCGAATCCATTGACCACGCCATCTACGAACACGCGATCAAAGAGATCCATCACCCCACCATAAAGCGCAGCGAGTTTGGCCGCGAGATTGACCGCGCCATCAACAATTAAGCTGTCGAAGCGCTCGACCAGCCAAGCCAATCCCAATGTGACACGCCCGGCCAGCCACTCGACCAAGAGCCGATCTAAATAATATTTCTGCTCCAGCAGCTTATGAACGCCGTTTTTAATCTGCGTCAGGGGCTTGGGCAGGACGATGCTCCAGTCGCGTAGATAGATCGCATAAGCTAAGCCAATTCCCACCGATGCTAATCCCGTTGAGAGATACGTCAGCGGGCTGGTGAAGATATGCTTGAGAACCTCGAGCGCCGAGAGATGATGAGGCTTGCCGTGGTAGATCAGATCGGCGAAGCCCAAGAGCAACGTCATTCCAGAGAGAGCCGCAGGCACGGCCAAGAGCATCAACGGCACGGTCATCAGCACTGGAGACTCATGAGGCCGATGGTGATGTTGTTCATAACGTGGCTTCCCTGCAAACGCTAGGAACCAGAGCCTGAACATATAGAAAGCCGTCATGAACGCTACAGCGAGCGCCAAGACCCCTAACACGAAGAGCCACGGTTCGTGCTCGGCGGCGGCAAAGACCGCGGCGAGCAGTTCGTCTTTGCTCCAGAACCCAGAGAACGGCGGCACCCCCGCAATCGCTAAAGAAGCAAGGAGCATCGTCAACGAAGTGATGGGCATAAACTTTCTCAGGCCGCCCATCTGGCGCAGATCGTTCGTGTGCATACTGTGAATGACCGAGCCGGCTCCCAAGAAGAGCAGCGCTTTGAAGAACGCATGGTTCATCAAGTGAAAGAGGCTCGCGGTGTAGCCGGCGGCTTCGTGTGCGAACGCATACGTAAAGCCCCCCACACCCAGCCCTAAGAACATATAGCCCAACTGTGAAATCGTCGAGTAGGCCAGCACGCGCTTGATGTCGTTGTTTATAAGAGCCATCGTCGCGGCCAAGAACGCCGTGAACCCGCCGATGGTCGCAACTATTAAAAGATTTTCTGGAGCTTGCACCAATAGCGGCATACTGCGGGCGACCAAATAGACGCCGGCTTTGACCATCGTGGCCGCATGGATGAGCGCCGAAACTGTCGTGGGGCCTTCCATGGCGTCGGGGAGCCAGATGTGCAACGGAAACTGCGCCGACTTGCCCACCGCGCCACCGAAGATGCAAAGCCCCGCGAGCGCGATCACCCAGAGCTGATCCGGCGCGATCTTCAGAGCGAACAGCTCTTCGAAGCCGAGGGTCTTAAAGTGTACTAACAGAAGCAACAGCCCGATCAAGAAGAAGAGATCGCCCACGCGCGTCGTCAAAAAAGCTTTAATAGCTGCTGCGGCTGCTGTGGGCCGCTCGAACCAAAAGCCGATCAATAAGAAAGAACAGAGCCCGACCAGCTCCCAGAAGATATAGACTTGGAGATAATTATCGGCGAGCACCAAACCAAGCATCGAACTCAAGAAGAGCATGATCTCGGCGTAGTAGCGTGGGCGGCGCGGGCCCTCAGAGTGCATATAAGCCGTCGAATAGACCAAGATTAAAAAGCTAATACTGCTGACGACGATGAGCATCAGCGCGGCGAGCTTGTCCAGATAAAGCCCGATCTGTAGCTCAAACCCTCCCGCGCTGAACCACGTGAAGCTCTGTCGGAAGCTCTCTTCACTCATGAGCGTTTGGACGGCGATGAAGAGAGAAATACCCAGTACTATTGCGCCTGTGCCGACGGCGACCCAGCCGCCGCCTTCTGGAAGTTTTCGCCCCAAAACGGTGATCAAGAGCGAAGCTGCCAACGGCAGGAGCGGGATCAGCCACGCGGCTTCCAAGGGCACAGAGGATCATCCTTTCAGGAGTTGCAGTAAGCTGACGTCACTGCTACGCTTGAGACGAAAGAGCGCGATCAGAATCGAGAGGCCGACGGCGGCCTCCGCAGCGGCCAACGCGATAGAGAACATCGCAAAGACATAGCCCACGGCGTTCTGATAGTGCGCTGCGAACGCCACCAAATTTATATTGGCAGCGTTGAGCATCAGTTCGATACAGATCAAGATTTTGATGCCGTTGCGCGCCGTGAGCAGTCCGTAGAGCCCGATGGTCAGCAAGAGCGCGCTTAACCCCACATATCCCGACAGAGCGATCATAGCGGCCTCCGTGCGAGAAAGATCGCGCCGATGAGCGCGGCTAAGAGCAAAACCGAGAGCAGCTCGAAAGCCAGCAACTGAAAGCCAAAGAGAGTTTCGCTGATGGCGCGGAGGCTCTCGTCCACGCTGGGGACCGTCTGCCAGGCGACTGGGCTCAGCACGACGATGAGGAGCAGGACGAGAAATGCAAGCACTAAGACCAATCTGACTCTCTGCCGTCTCGGCACCGATTGGTGAACTTCGGGAGCGCTCATGATGAAGGGCTCTCCTCTTGGGCGAACATAATGGCGAAGAGAATGAGCGTGATCACCGCACCCGCGTAGATCAGCACTTGCATCGCTGCGAGAAACTCAGCCCCTAACGAGAGAAAGAGCGCGGCGACGGTGACCAGCGTGCCCGCTAACCAGAGCGCGGCGTAGGTCAGCTTTTGCGCACGCACGGCCATGACGGCCGTGATCAGCACCAGCACCGCAAGTAGAAAGAAGACGATCATCTTGGTTTTTCCGGCTTGTTGCGTGGTGCAGGAGGCGTGCCCACGGGGTCGCCCCTGCGCTCCGCACGCAGGGATTCTTCGCTCTGAGAGAGTTCTTCCGGTGTGTACTCAAAGTGCTCCCGGTCATAGCGCGAGAGCTCGAATGCTTTCGTATGGCGAATCGCCCCTGTGGGACAGACGTCCTCGCACCAACCACAATAAGTGCACATGGCAATATTTACTTGGGGAAAGAGATAATAATCGCGGGCTTGCGGCTGAGAGGTGTTGCTGATCTTCCCCCACGGGACCATCTTGAGGGCACCGTTGGGGCAAGACTGCTCGCACATGGTGCAGCCGATACAGATATGATGATCGAGAAAGAGCCGTCCGCGGAAGCGCTCCGGCAGTAAGGGGCGCTCTTCGGGATACTGCTCGGTCACCGCGCGTCGGAGAAAATTCTTCAGCGTGACCTCCAGCCCGTGCAACAAGCCAAGCAACGGTTTATAAGAGTTTCTCTCAGTCTTCATAGTTATCTTGCGACTCCCCAGGCGACCATAATGCTCGTGATCACCAAGTTGAGCAACGAGAGGGGAAAGAGCAGCTTCCAATTGATATTCAAGAACTGATCAATGCGCACGCGCGGCAGGCTGTTCCAGAGCCAAAAGACCACAAAGATGAGCACGCCCGCTTTTAAGAAGAACCAGATGAACGAGAGCATGGGCGGCAGATGGAGCCCGAAGGGTCCCAGCCAGCCACCAAAATAGAGCGTCACCGTTAGAGCAGCTATAAAGAAGACGTTGGCGAACATCGTCAAGAAGAAGAAGGCAAAGCGCATCCCGCTATATTCGGTCACGTAGCCCGCGACTAATTCGGACTCGGCATCGGGCAGATCGAAGGGGAGAACGCCTACTTTTCCGATCATTGCTGCTACGAAGACGAACAGACCCAAGATCTGGGGAATAAAGAACCATAGCTCGTTCTGTTTCTTGACGATCTCTAGAGTGCTGGCGCTACCAGCGAGCAGGATCACCGAGACGGCGGAGATCAATAGCGGAATCTCGTAGCTGACGTCCATGGCTGCCGCGCGCAGGCCGCCCAACATCGAGTATTTATTATTAGAAGCCCAGCCAGCGACGACCTCTCCTAAGGGGGCCATGGCCGCCAGCGCGAAGATCAGTATCAGGCCCACGCGCACGTCCGTAATAATAAGACCCTCGCTGAAGGGCAGCGGAGAGAATGCCAGCACCGCGGGAACGAAAGTCAGATGGGGAGCCAGACGGAAGCCCCAGCGCTCGACCCGCGCAGGGATGATATCTTCTTTGGCGACCAATTTGATCCCGTCGGCGACGAATTGAAGAATCCCGTAAGGGCCGACGCGATTGGGCCCCAAGCGCTGTCCAAAATCTGCAAAGAGTTTGCGAAAGACGTACGTCAAGACGCCGCCCCCGCCGGCGACGATGCCGATCAACGCTAAAGCGCCTCCTACGGAGAAGAGAAGCTCGTTCATCGGTCCACACATCCCATCACGATATCAAAACTGCCGTTGATGGCGACTAAATCGGCGATGAGCGTGTTGCGCATCAGTTCGGGAAGCACCGAGAGATTTTGGAAGCAGGGCGAGCGCAGCTTGACGCGATAGGGGAAGGTCGTGCCGTCGCCGATCAGATAGACCCCGATCTCCCCACGCGGCCCTTCGACGCGCGTGTAGTGCTCCCCCTTGGGGGCTATCAAAAACTGATAGCCCTTCTCCCAGCCGTCTAGAATAAGGGGGCCTTGAGGCAGCCGCTCAAGGGCTTGCCGGATGATCTGGATAGACTGGCGCATCTCTTCTAGGCGGACTTCAAAGCGCGCGTAGCAGTCGCCTGCGGTGCGCACGGGCACGGTGAATTTCATATCAGAGTAAGCAAAATAGGGTTCGTCGCGGCGCAGGTCGAAGTCCAGTCCTGAAGCGCGAGCGTTGGGCCCAGTCACGCCCCAGTCTATCGCCATCTCTTTGGGAAGAACGCCGACGCCGCGCGTGCGCATCAGAAACGTATCGCTCTGAGCCAAAAAGTCTTCGTACTCGTCGAGCTTGCGCTCAACTTCGTCGCAGACCCTTCGGGTCTTCTCGATCCAGCCGTCGGGGAAGTCGGCCTTGACGCCGCCGAAGCGGAAGTAATTGGGATGCATTCTCACGCCCGTCAGCTCTTGTTGGAGACTCAAGATCAGCTCGCGCTCGCGGAAGCCGTACCAGAAAGCGTTGAGCGCTCCCAGATCGAGCCCAAAAGTCCCCAGCCAGACCAAGTGGCTCTGAATACGATCCAGCTCCAAACAGATCACACGGATATATCGAGCACGAGGCGGGGCTTGCAACCCTGTCAGCTCTTCTACTGCTCTAACGTAAGCGACTTCGTAGGTGTAACTGGCGACGTAATCGGCGCGATTGCACTCGATAATAAAGTGCGGGTAGCGTCCCCCCTCGGCGATCTTCTCGAAACCGCGGTGTAAATAACCTATAACGGGCTGGACGTCGCGCACGGTCTCGCCGTCAATTTTTAGAATCAGTCTTAAGACGCCGTGGGTGCTGGGATGCTGCGGCCCCATGTTGAGCACGAGCAGGTCTTTGCTGTCGGGCTGCGGCTCAATAGTGTATGGTTCTGTCATACTACCAGCCCTCCGTCGGCTCGAAACTGACGACGTCTCGCCCTTGGGTGTCTTTATTGACGAACTGCTCACGTTCTAAAGAGTAATCTTTTCTCAGGGGATGTCCCTGCCAAGGCTCCGGCAGAAGAATCCGTCTCAAGTCCGGGTGCCCTGTGAATCCTATCCCGACCAGATCGAAGACTTCGCGTTCTAGAAAGAGCGCTGCTTTCCAGATCAAGCCGACCGAATCTACAACAGGGTCCTCATAGGGACAGCGCGTTTTTAAGACCAAATGCTGAAAGTACTCATACGAATACAAATTATAGATCACTTCTAAGGCGCGCTCCTGAGGGCGGTCAACCCCGGTGATGCACGCCAGATAATCAAAGCCCTTCTCTCTCGCGGCTTTACAGAAGGTAAAAAGCGCCTCGCGGCGCAGGCGCACAAAGGGCTTGTCCAGCAGATCGCCGGCCTCTTCGATCTGGTGAGCGAACTCCCTCTGCAGCTCTTTCACGAGAGTATTCATACGTTTGCGTTGGCCCGGCCCTGACGGATCTTCTGCTGGAGCTTCATCAAGCCTTCGATGAGCGCCTCCGGCGTCGGCGGGCAGCCGGGCACATAGACATCTACGGGGATAATTTTATCTACGCCCTGCACAACGCTATAGGTCTTCTGATACGGACCGCCGTTGATCGTGCAAGCCCCCATAGCGATCACGTATTTGGGGTCGGGCATCTGCTCATAGAGGGTCTTGATGCGCGGGGCCATGCGCTTGCAGACCGTGCCCGCAACGAGCATCAGATCGGCCTGGCGCGGCGAGGGCCGGAAGACTTCCGAGCCAAAGCGCGCCAGATCGTATTTAGAATCTTGCGCGGACATCATCTCAATGGCGCAACAGGCCAGCCCAAACGTCAGCGGCCACAGACTATTGCTGCGGCCCCACTCTAAAAGATCTTCTAACCGAGTCAGGAAGACTCCGCCCAAGCCGTTCTTCTGATGATTTGTTAACGCAGCCATTCCAGCAATCCCTCCCGCCATACGTAGAGCCAGCCAACCAACAAAACTGCCACGAAGATCATCATCTCGCTAAAGGCTATCACGCCTAGAGCACGGAACTCCACAGCCCAGGGGATGAGAAAGATGAGCTCCGTGGCGAAGACCAGAAAGATCAGCACATAGATATAGTATTTGATCTCTAAGGGGCGATGGGTATCGCCGATGGGGGTTTCGCCGCACTCATAGGTCTGCTCTTTCTCCGGGGTGGGGCGACGGGGCGTGATCCGATGGCCCAGCCAGAGCGCCGCGACGATAAAAGCGCTGCTGAACACGGCAATCACTAATAGCGGCAAATAGCTAGTGATCATAGTGCTGAACCCTCAGAAGGGAGAGGGTGCTGGGTTCGCAGTTTTCGGTCTATCACCTCGGCGGCGAAGCGGCCGTCGGCCAGCGCTTCGATCATACTGGCCGGCCCGCGGCGCGCGTCCCCCCCGGCGAAGACCCACTCCCGTGACGTCTCGTATTGGTCATCAATCGCGATGCGATTGGACTTCTCGATCTTCAGTCCGTGATTCTCCCCCAGCCAACGGAGATCAATCTCTTGGCCGATAGAAAAGATCACGGTATCTACGTCGAGCGTGAACTCCGAGCCAGCGATGGGCACCGGCTCGCGTCGGCCACTTTGGTCCGGCTCCCCCAGCTCCATACGCACTAGCTCTAAGCCCCGTACGTGAGAGTCGCCTAAGACTCGGACGGGGTGCGTCATAAACTGTACGGTGAGATTGCCGATCTTTTTATCTAATTTGGCGAACGTCTCGGCTTTGATCTCCCGCGCGATCTGGTGTTCAAGCTGGGCCATGCGCTCCATCGTCAGCAGCTCCAGATAGTTGAACAGCTCTCTGATACGCTCTTTGCGTCGCTCGGTCGTCAGTTCCAGTGCCAGATGGTGCCACTCTTGTTGTAAGACTTCTTCGGTCAGTTCAAAGACCTCTTCCCGGCCGGCGGGCATCTCTGTAGGAGAACGCCGGTAGAGCAGATAGACCTCATCACAGAGGCGAATCGCCGTGCGCAGCGAATCTAAAGCGACGTCGCCGCCGCCGACGATTGCCACGCGCCGACCTAATAAGCTCTTCTCTCCACCATCAAAGCGCTTGAGAAAGTCGTAGCCGTGATAGACGCCCTTTAACTCAGCCCCCGGCGTCTCGATCTTGCGGGTGTGCACCGCGCCGATGCCGATGAAGACCGCATCGAATTCTGTTAAGAGTCTATCTAAGCAGCCGTCGCCTGCGATGGGAGCTTTCAAGCGAATCTCGATCCCCAAGTCTCGCAGAATTTGGATCTCACTCTGTAAGATCTCTTCAGGGAGCCGATAGTCGGGGATGGTGTTGAGCGTTCCGCCGGGTTTGGGGTCTTTCTCGAAGATCACGACGGAGTGGCCTTTGCGTCGCAAGTGATAGGCACACGAGAGCCCGGCGGGGCCGGAGCCGATCACGGCGACCTTGAACCCTGTGGGCGGAGGAAGTGCAAAATCAAAGGTCTTTTGATTGACGTGATCGGCGATATAGCGTCGCAGACGGGGGATTTCGATAGGAGTCCCCTGAACGCCCTTGAGACAGACGTCGGTGCAAGGGTGATAGCAGATGCGCCCGCAGGCGCCGGGGATGGGGAAGGCTTCTAGTATAATCTTGAGTCCGCGTTCTAAGTCGCCGTCTACGATCGCTTGGCAGTAGCCGGGGACGTCGAGATGGGCCGGGCACGCTTTGACACAGGGGGGGTCTTGGCACTGCATACAGCGCAGGGCTTCTACTCTTGCAGCCTCATCGCTGTAGCCCCGAACGATCTCGCCCCAGCTCTGCGCGCGCTGCTGGGGCGGCAGCTTTATGACTTCTTCTTGGTGGTATTCATAAAGCCCGCGGACGCGCTTCTGCAACCCTGCGTCGTCCAGTCGTTTCATAGTTTTCACGTGCTCCGTTTCGCTGGGCTTTATTCTAACTCTTGGCGGGCTCATCTGCGAACGATCAATAGCCTAACGATTTTCAGCCGAACTTGCCCATGATGCAGGACAGCAGTAGGGTTGATCTTGATCATAGGAATTGCGGCAAGGAGGTCAGATTTGCTAAAATCTCTTGAGGTTATGCACAGTATCTTCAAAATTCTCATCAGCGACCCGTTGCACCCCGACGCCATCGCTTGGCTTCGACAGCAGCCCGGCGCTCACGTCATTGTTCACGCTGATATCTCTCAAGAAGATTTGCTTAAGATTATCTCAGATTACGACGCGCTGATCGTGCGCAGCCGCACCAAAGTCACGGCTGAAGTTATCGCAGCGGGCAAGAGATTAAAAGTCATCGGGCGCGCAGGCACAGGGTTAGATAACATTGATCTCCCTGCTGCACAAAAAGCGAAGATCACCGTCTTAAACGCCCCCGGCGCGAATGCCAACGCCGTCGCTGAACTCACTCTGGGACTGATGATCGCGCTGGCTCGCGATTTCCCCCAAGCGATCCAAGCCGCCAGGGCGGGCGCGAAAGTCAAAGCCTATGGCAGCGAACTCGCCGGAAAGACGCTCGGCCTGATCGGTTATGGACGCATCGGGCGTCGCGTGGCGCGCTTTGCGCTCGCGCTGGATATGCGCGTCCAAGCTTATGATATTATCACGCCAGAGCAGACAGAAATGGGAGTTCAGTTGGTCTCGCTCGAAGAGCTTCTGGCTGGCTCAGATATGGTGAGTTTACACATTCCGTTGACGCCGGAGACGCGCCGCTTCGTCCACGCGCCGTTCTTAGAGAGACTCAAAGTTGGGGCGTCTCTCATCAATACGGCGCGCGCCGATCTCGTTGACGAAGAGGCCGTTCTGCAAGCGCTGCAGCAGGGCAGACTGAGAAGCTATGCGACAGATGTCGCGAGAGAAAACTCTGTGCTCCTTGGTCATCCTCGCGTGCTCTTGCTCCCCCATATCGGCGCTTCTACCGAAGAGGCGCAGCGTCGCGCCGGACTCGAAATCACTGAAAGAGTTTGGCAGTCACTTATAGCTGGAGGCGCAACGGGTTCGAGCAGTGCGTAGAGCTGACAGCAGATTCTGTAGGGGCGAGGTGACCTCGCCCCTACTACCGAAATCCGCTGTCAGCTCCTGATGACATGATCACGTCACATCGGCATTACCCAGCTAGCGAGAGCACGAAGGGCATCGTCGGCCCGCCGACTTTTATAATGAGCACAAAGAAGACAAATCCCGGCACCGGCCCACCAACAAACGTCGTGAACGGAGCGAAGAACGCCGGACGATCACACGAGACGGTCAACCCGCCCCCCGGCGGCGGTACGGAAAAACACGTCGTCAGCGTAGGAATGCCAACGACCCACAAGACGACCGGAACCGCCGGACGATCATACGTCACCGCCGCGCG
This sequence comes from Candidatus Acetothermia bacterium, assembly GCA_022683945.1. Classification (GTDB taxonomy): domain Bacteria; phylum Bipolaricaulota; class Bipolaricaulia; order RBG-16-55-9; family DRXL01; genus SKYB132. Next base: position 14,159 of record JAJHSH010000007.1, read on the forward strand.
CAGCGCCCCCGTCCCGGAACTGACCCAATAGCCCACAGCTTGCAAGCCGGGTCCCAAGGCTCCCAAGATCAACGGATCATCGGCATTGCCGATCTTCGGCTTCTCTTGTGTTCCCTGTTCTTCTACGGTCGCTCCGGCTGCTCGTAAGGCTGTGAGCAGCTGTTGTGGGTTCATCCCCGGCGTCAGCGGTGGCAACCCCGGCGGAAGCGTGGGCTGCCCCGTTGTGGGCGGCTGAGGCGGCTGCTGGCCTGCAACCGTAGCCAAGATCGTTCCGCACTCGTATTTGGTCTCCTGCCCTACAGGAACGGTGAGCTCTAGGGGCGCTTGCCTTTGTGCATCTACGAAGACTCCGCGTACTTGCAGATGTGTTGGGACAGCGCGCAGCTCGAATCTGAATTCGCGCCTGGTCTCAACAGCGATCACGACCGGCGGGGCGAAGAGCTGCGCCGCTAGAGGAGTCTGATTTTGCAGCCAGCCCATCTGCACGATTTGCACGCCACCGCGACAGCTCAGATTGCTGATGACTGCGGACGCAGAGACTGTCTGCTGGGCCAATGGCCCATAGCCCAGCCCTACCAACAACGCCCCGATCAACCCGACGAACAGCCACAACCGATGCTTCATAAGAGAATCAGCCTCCTGGCATTGATAGATAATTGATAAAAGATATATGCGGCCTATCTCACTCTTATTGACGTTTGCACAAGCGCTCTTCAGCGATCCGGTCCGCCACCCGATGGGGAGCTAGTCCCTCGCGCCGCGAGATCTCGAAAATCTTGAGCAAACGATCATAGATCTTTTCTGTATCTTTTAACGCCCGCTCCAAAGACCCCCCTATGAGGTCCTGCACGCCCGCGATCAGTCCCCCCGCATTGATCACATAGTCCGGTGCATAGAGAATGTCAAATTCGTGCAGTCTGTCTCCGTGGCGCGGCTCTTTTAATTGATTATTGGCCGAACCCGCAACGATCTTGCAGTTTAACAACGGAATGGTCTGGTCGTTGATAATCCCACCGAGGGCACAGGGAGCAAACGCATCGCATTCTAGAGCATAGATCGCATTCGGCTCGACGACCTGCGCGCCGAATTCTCTTCGGACGCGCTCTAAAGCGCGCGCGTCCACATCGCTGACGGTCACGCGCGCTCCGGCTTCGGTCAACAAGCGAATAAGATGGTACCCCACTTTGCCGGCCCCTTGGACGGCGATCGTTCGCCCTTGGGGGGCGTCACTGCCCAGCACAGATTGGAACGCCGCGCGTAAGCCGTGCAAGACCCCGTGCGCCGTCACCTGAGAGAGATCATGTGTGATGCCTTGGGCCCCGGCTAAGAAGCGCGTCTCCTGCATCATCTCGCGGAGATCTTCCGGGCCGATGCCCACGTCTTCGCCGGTGGTGAAGCGCCCGTTGAACTGATGGATCAAGCGCGCGTAGGCTCTAAGCAACTTCGGATGTTTGTCGCGCTTGGGGTCGCCCAGAATGACGGCCTTGCCGCCGCCGAAGGGCAGCTCGGCCAGCGCGTTCTTGTAGCTCATCGCCTGTGCCAGACGCAGAGCGTCTTCCAGCGCCAGCTCCCACTGGGGATAGGAGAAGAAGCGCGTCCCGCCCGTGGCCGGCCCCAGCGCCGTGCTGTGAATCACGATGATCGCTTTCAGTTTCGTCGTCGGGTCATAAAAATAATGAACTTCTTCGGGTTTATATTGCTCGAGCAGATCGTGTGCTTGTGCTATATTCATAAGCGAAAGATCCTTTCAAAGAGAGGGATGAAGAAGCCGGCCGAGAGCGTGCCCAGCAGCGCCCCGGCGATGACATCCGAGGGATAGTGTTCCGCCACGTGGATTCGTGAGATCGCGATGAGACTGGCTGCTCCGTACAGTCCGAGCCTTACCCACCACTCCGGATAGAAGTGCCCCAATACATAAGCAATCGCAAAAGAGGTCGTCGCATGGCCCGAGGGGAAAGAATAACGGTCCACAAAGTGATAGCGCAGATCATACAGCAGCGCGGCATAGAGCGGGCGCTCGCGCTTGAAGATCGCTTTGAGCAGGCGAAAGAGCGCGATATTAATAATAGTAATAGCAAAGCCGATCATGACGTATTTGCGGTCGAGCGACGAGCCCAAAATCAACATAAAAAGCCCGATCAGCCCCCATAAGTACCCGTCGCCAAAGTACGTCGCGATGATCATCACGGGAGAGAGCTTTTTCATCGCGCGATTCGCCCCGACGAAGCGCAGATAGCGTTCATCCCAGCGGACGACCGTATAGGGCAAGATGTCCGCCAAATAGTGATAGAGCGCTAAAAATTTCCGTTGCACGATCACATCTCGTCCCCCCTCGGACGCAGCGTCGGGAACAAGATCACTTCCCGAATAGACGGCGCGTCCGTGAGAATCATCGTCAGGCGATCAATGCCGATGCCCAGTCCCCCCGTCGGGGGCATCCCATGCTCCAACGCTATCAGAAAATCTTCGTCTAAGATCTGAGCCTCCTCGTCGCCGGCGCTCCGCATCGCTTCTTGGGCGAGAAACCGCTCGCGCTGATCAATGGGGTCGTTCAACTCCGAAAAGGCATTCCCAAATTCCATGCCCCCGATAAAGGGCTCAAACCGTTCGACGACTTCGGGGTTTTGAGGCTTCTTCTTCGCCAAGGGCGATAGCTCTACGGGATAATCTATAATAAACGTCGGCTCGATCAGCTTGGGTTCTACGAAGACTTTAAGCAGCTCGTCCACTTGCTTGCCCCACGTCGGCTGCGGGTCTATCTTCAGTCTTCTCTTTTGGATCTCTGCTCTCAGATCAGCCAGCGTAGAGCATCTTTCGATATCTATATTTGATTCGGCGAGAATCGCCTCGCGCAGGGCCAGACGCCGCCACGGGGGCGAGAGATCAATTTCATGCTCCTGATAGAGAATGCGCGTCGAGCCCAAGACTTCTTTTGCGATCTGGGAGACCATCCTCTCGGTGAGCGACATCATGTCGTTATAGTCGGCATAGGTCCAGTAGCACTCCATCTGGGTGAATTCGGGGTTGTGCTTGGCGCTGATCCCCTCGTTGCGAAAATCTTTGCCGATCTCATAGATTTTCTCTAAGCCCCCAATAATAAGACGCTTCAGATAGAGTTCATCAGAGATTCTCAGATAGAGCGTAGTCTCGAGGGCGTTGTGATAAGTCGTAAACGGCTTAGCTGTGGCACCCCCGTAGAGGGGCTGTAAGATAGGCGTCTCGACTTCGAGGAAGCCTTCGCTCTCTAAGAATCTTCTCATCGCGCTGACGATCCGGCTGCGCATCAGCGCGATCCGTCGCGCCGATTCGTTGGCGATCAAGTCTAAATAGCGCTGACGATAACGCAGCTCGACATCTTGCAAACCGGCCCACTTTTCCGGCAGCGGGCGCAGCGCTTTGGCCAACAGTGTGAATTTCTCGGTTCTGATGGAAAGCTCGCCCTTCTTGGTGCGAAATACAAGGCCCTCTACACCGAGAAAGTCGCCGATGTCGAGCTGCGTAAAAATCTCATACTCTTCGGGTTTTAAGAGATCTACTGTGCCGTAGATTTGGATGCGTCCTGAGCCGTCGCGCAGATCTAAAAAGGCCGCGCCGCCCATAATACGACGCGCGGTGATCCTGCCGGCGAGAGCGGCGCTTGTCTGGCTGTCGGCGCCCACGGGCAGATCGCGAAAGAGTTCTTGCAACTGCTGGGCCAGATGGGTGCGTGCGAAGCGTCGGGGGTAGGGATCGAGGCCGCGTTGACGCCACGCTTCGAGCTTGCGCAGTCGCTCCGCTCGCAGGAGATTGCTCTCGTCCATATTACTATATTATTATATTATTATTACTAGATTACTAGAGAGTTAGGTCTCAAACCGAACGTTCGATGTTGACGATCTTATAACGCAAGACGCCCGCGGGAGTCTCGACTTGGACTTCCGCGCCTTTGCGCTGGCCCATCAGGGCCCGCCCCACCGGAGATTCCGTAGAGATCTTATTCTGCTCGGCATCGGCCTCTGCCGGGCTTACCATATCGAACCTCTCGGTCTTATTGGTCTTTATATCTTTCAGAGTCACGCACAAGCCCAGACCGACTACTTTTGTATTGACTTGACTCTCATCGAGTATGACGGCTTTCTCCAAAAGCTCTTCCAGTCGGCGCACTTCGGCTTCATAATAGTCTTGTTCGGTGCGAAGATCCAAATACTCTTTGTTCTCACGAAGCTCTGCGCCGTGTTCTTTGGCTAATTTAAGTTTCTTGGGCAGCTCTTCGTAGAGAATCTTGCGATACTCTTCGAGCTTCTTCTTCTTCTGTTCGTAGCCCTCTTGGGTCAGGACGATCTCTTCCGTCTGTTCCACGACTTCACTCCCCTTCTCACGCTCTTGATTAGACTGGGGTTGCTGGGAAAATCCGATGGGCTTGCTGTTGGGTGTACTATAGCAGAAACCCGTGCTCTGTGCAAGCCAGAGCCTGAAGCGCCTGTAGAAATCTCTCGCGCAGCTGGGCATTCTCCAGCTTCGCGGCTTCGCTTTTGGGCTGAACGATCAGGTCAAGCCCAACACCGAGTTCGGGGTGCAGCCGAAAGACCTCTCGCAAGATCCGTCTGACGCGGTTGCGCTCGTGGGCTTTGCCTAGCTTCTTGCTGATGCTCAGGCCCAGTCGGCCCGCTTCTGAAAAGTCTTTTCTCAGATAAAAAATACGAAAATACTCGTCTCGGTAGAGCCGACCCTGGTGATAGATCTGTTGAAATTCCGTGCGCGTGCGAAGGCGGCGCGCGCGGGGAAATAGATAACGCACGGCGTCAGCCTAACGAGAAGAGTCCCGCTTTTCAAGCGGCACCACCCGCAGACGCTCCCTGATCTGCTCCAATCTCTTCGGCCCGATCCCGCGAATCTCCAGAAGCTCTTCGACGGTTTTGAATGCACGGTGAGTCGCGCGATAGTCTAGAATCCGTCGCGCCAAGACCGGGCCGATCCCCGGAAGGGCGATCAGCTCTTCAAGCGTCGCTCTATTGAGATCGAGCGGCTCGCTCACCCGCGCGACGAAGCGCTCGATCTGACGCTCCGGTGTCGTAGCGACGCGCAGCCCCAGTGTGATCGTCAGCGCCAGCGCGATCGTTCCCAACAAGACCCACTGATCGGAACGCTTGAAATTCATAATAACAGTTCTTTGATCCGTTCGAGGCCCTGCGTCTCCCAGAGCAAGATCGTTCTCGAAGGGATCGGACGGTATTTGTCTAGACTGAACTTCACGCGATAGCACTTTATAAAGAGCTTTTGCAGTCGAGCGCGCAGTTCCGGGTTGCTTGCGAGCAGATCGCGTTTCTCTTGGCAGAGCTGTTCGACTTCTTCTAAGTAGAATTCGACTTGGGCGGCTTGGCGAAAGAGCTCTTCGGCCTGTGCATAATTGGCTCCGTTCAATCTGTCGGCTGCTCGACTCCAGAGCTTGCGGCGCAGCAGCTCCTGCTGAGCACGAAGTCTCATCCGTTCGGACTGCTCCCGATAATGCTCTAGTTCTGTCGGTGGGAACTCCAGCAGATGGCAGCGACAGTCGGGGTGGAGCGGTGGCTTGTGCTGAGGATCTCTGGAAATCTCGCCGTGATGGATCAAGCAGACCTCGCAGGTGAGAAAGTGCACCTGAGCGTAGAACTGAAAATATTTTTCGGGCTTGCGTTGAAAGAGCGCCATCACAACCGCCACTTTGAGTATAGCCTCCTCGCGGCTGCTCGTCAACGATTAGGATTAGCCGGTTACGGCGCGGCCAAGACCACCGTGACGGTCGCTTTATCACTGACTCGCCCGCCGACGGCTTCTATAGTGAAGATCACAGGAGCCGCGAGCGCGCGCTCCGGAGCTTTGATGCGCAGCTCTAGCGACTGCGAGCCTCCGGGATCTAGCGAAAAAGAAGCTGGAGAGAGCGAGAAACGCCAGCCCGTTGGCGCTGCCGTCACGCCCACTCCGACGTTCAGCCGCACGTTCCCCCGATTGGTCGCTATCACAGGACGACTGTGCTCATCGCCGGGGCGGAGCATCGGCTGCTCTTGAGAGACCGTGAGCTTCAGGCGCTCTACAGTGGGGATCTCGATCTGCGCTCGCCCAAGAGCGCGATCCGAAGCGTCGTGGGCGTTCAGCGCGATTAGATAGCGTCCCGGCGGCGTCCCCGGAGGAATCTGCACGGTTAGAAAGATCTCTTGTGACTGTTCAGCGTCGAGCGCGATCTCCGCAGGAAATTCTAACAATGACCACCCGGATGGAGCTTCGGCTTGTAGAGAGAGAGCTCTCTGGACAACGCCCTCATTGTGCGCGACAAAGACGAGCGTGACGAAATCATCGGGTTTTGCCGAGAGCGTTACAGACTGTGGCTGGACGCGCAGCGCCCCCGTGCGTTCTTCACGGATGAACTCGCTGCGTGAGAGCCACCACCAGAGCAAGAAGCTCCCCCCAAGAAGTAGAAGCAGAAGCACCAGCAAAGCCGCGAGCAGGAGCGCAGAACGCCTCATGGCCGCACGAAGATACTCTTCGTCTCGAAGTTCTTCAGCCCGTCGTTGTCGGTGACCGTCAGCCTCACCGGGAAGTTGCCCGGCGTTCGGAAGATATAGACGACGATCACCCCCGTCGCGTCGGGCACCCCGTCGCCGTCGAAGTCCCACTCGTAGAGCAGAATCTGGCCGTCGCTGTCGGATGAGAGCGAGGCGTCAAAAGTAACTTTCTCGCCGACGCGCGGCTGGTGGGGAGCGTAAGAGAACTCGGCGTTGGGCGCGAAGAGGATCGGTCTGGGGACTTCAGCCGCGCCGAAGTCTACTGTCACTAACTGGCCGATCTGGAGCGCTACGGAGAGGCTAGAGGCCGTCGTCGGCTCGTAGCGTCTGGGCAGGGTCGTTCGGTCGAGACTGATTGTGTAAACGCCGGGCTCAAGTTGGAGCATATACTGGCCGTCGTCGGCGGTTCGCATCTCTACTCTCTTGGGGCCGACGGCGAGCAGACGCACGCCGCGCAAACCCGGCTCTTCTGAGTCTGCTCTGCCGTTTCTGTTCTTATCGTCGAAGACGCGCCCGCGCACGGTAGCAACGGGGCGCACGGGGATCTCTACTGTCAGAATCTGATTGACCCCCAGCGTGACAGCGAGGGGCAGCGCTATTATAGGCGAGAAGCCAATAGGCATCCGGCTGATCTCGATCTTATAATTTCCCGGAGCAAGGGGCGGAAATCTGAAGTAGCCCGTCTCATCGGTGCGGGCTAACTGACCGTCCGAAATCAGAAGCGCTTGGGCGACTCCGGGTTCGCCCGCGTCGCGTTTCCCATTGCTATTAAGATCTACAAAGAGATAGCCTTCCATGCGACCCTTAACGAAGACCGACTCAAAGGGCAGCGCAAAGCGCGTGGTGAACTGAGCGCTTACCCCTAACGAGGTGGGCTCGGCGTAGGTCAACAAGAACGAGACGGTCGTCGGGCCGTGCAGGGTGAAGTCCAGAGAGCCGTAAAACCCACTGCTATCCGAAAGCCCGGCGACCATCGAGACGGAGAACCGTCGGGTGGCCAGCACGAGTCTTAAGAGCACGTCACGCTCTTCGGTGTGGGTTATATTAGTGCTGGGATCGAAGGAGCGCGACCAGCGAACGCTCAAGCTGGCGCTGCCGCCTTCGGTCAAGAAACGACGGACGAAGATGAGCGTGCGAATCTCTTGGGTTTTGGTCTGCACGGCCAAGATATTGTCCGTGAAGGCGCTATCAATAAAATTCAGAATATAGCCGATGCGTCCCGTCAATTCAGAGAACGAGACCATCTGAAAGACCCTATCGGTGCTCAGGAGAGGGAAGGGCGGATCGTTGGAGCGGTCATAATAGAACCGTGCGTCGTAAGAGAGATAGGGCAGTCCGGGATAGAGGGGATAGAGAGTGGCGCGTGTTTGTGCGCTGACTTTGACGATCTGTTGAATAGCTGGATCGTTGGAGAGATCGTTAAAGCTGTTGGTGATGACCGAAGCGACCGAGAGCGGTCCCAGCCCGCCTCCTCCAATGATGCTGACGGACTGAACGTCGGTGAAGGTCGCAGGAGGCACGGTCAACATAGGGAAGCCCGGCTCAACACGAAGAAACTCAAAGCCCGCAGTGATCCCATAAAAACTGGGGACGGCCCGCATGAAGACCATTCTACGCGTGCCCAGCCCGCTCTGCGAGATGCCGCTCTCAACAATTAAAAACGAGCCACGGAAATACGCGCCCATCACGCTATACGGACTGCTCCCTGGAGATTGCAATCCCAAGACGCCGGCACGGAAAGGGCCTAAGAAGTTCAGTGAGACCAAGCGTTGAGGCGGGGTCTGGTCGCCCATAGTGACTAGGAGCGAGAACCCCTTGCGCAGGCCCAGCTCGACGCCGCGACGCGGCAGCGAGAGTATCTGTAGCGGCAGCTCGCGCAGGTCGCCCAAACGCAAGAAGAAGCCGCGCACCTCGCTCACAAAGAGAAAATCTGTGACACCGACGGGCAAGAGATTCAGAATCTGCCGGCGAACACCTTCGCTCAAGCGCAGACTCAGCGCGAAGCGCTGCTCGTCGGGAAGCGTCGCCGCCGTGTAGAGCGAGATGAACGGGGTGAGGCCGGCGCTGGATAAGTCCAGATTCGCACCGATGCTCAGTTCTGCAGGTGCTCTGAGAGAGAGTTCCGTAGGAACGTTCTTGGGCAACGGGGGCAGGACCGTCAGCATAGCGGTCGCGCTGCCGCCGATGCTCTCACGCAGCAGCGAGGTCGCCGAAAGGGTCACCGGCTCAAAGCCCGTCGTGGCGCTGGACGGGACTTTAACGCTCACCAGAACGGTCTTTGCTCTTCCGGGTAGAAGCTCCAGCAGTGTAGGATCTACACTTGTGGGATAGCCGCTGCGCGTGTTCGCTTCCAGACGCAAGCTCTCGATGACGTTTCCGCGGTTGATGACCGTGAAGCTCAAAAAGACTTCCGTTCCCGGCTCGAGCTCTTTGGGGTCTGGGGCACGTATGCTGATGCCTGTGGTAGCGATGATCGTGATCTGAGCGCGCGCGCTGGCTTGGACTTTGGGATCGGTCTGCGAGCGCGCTTCTACTAAGACTGAGAATTCTCCCGCGGGCACGTCCGCGGGGATGAAGAGCGTGACGAAGAACGGCTCTTGTCTGCCGGGAGCAAGCGTCAGGGTGCTGGTCGGCGCGCCGATGATCTGCAAGCGAGCGGGAGTCTCGATGTGGATCGAAATCGAATACGTATCGGGTGCGGCACCGCGGTTGGCGATCAAAAACGCGAGGGTGACGAAGTCATTGGGCGATGCGGTGCGCGCTGAGGGCGCGATGACCTCTACGATATGCTGTTGAGCAGCGCCGTTGAATGCGCTCGACAACAGAGCACAGATCACTAATGCCCACGCTCTCTGCACACGCACGTTTCACCGACCTCCTTCACCCTCACCCCGTCCCTCTCCCGTTACCC
>JAJHSH010000006.1 GCA_022683945.1 Candidatus Acetothermia bacterium
AAAGTAGCTGAGCATGTAGCGCCACAATGAATTCCTGCCGGACTGCTCGTGACGGTCCCGCTTCCACCACCAAGTTTAGTCACGGTGAGTGTAAAAGTAGTTTGCGTGACTCCTACACCCGAACTCAGCAGAATAGCTAACACCGCGCAGCCAATTAATAGCCACAACCTTCGAGAATTGAAGACAATCATAGGACAGCCTCCTTTTGCTGGTGATGATCGCTTACAAGCGAGAGCCGCACACTCTCTGTCAATAATTCTAGCAGTTTTTGCCATTCTTAAACGTAACGCACATTACATTCTAGCGACGGCGTTTGTGTGTTCGTTTAGAGCGTCGCTTCGCGTGCGCACGGCGCTTAGAGCGCGATCTTTTCACAAACTTAACTCTCTTCTTCTTTTTTTTCTTTGGAGTGCGCGATGGCGCACGCGCAGAAGAAGTGATACTGCTCCTAAAGACCAAATCATGTCCGTCAGAGGTGCGCGCCCGACCGATAGAGAGAGCTCCAATGGGTAAGCGCCCAATCACACCAACAACAGAGTCTTTCCCGTCAATGCGCATGAGAATAAGCTGCTCGATCTTGAAGTCCCGATGCGCCAAAAGCCCCTCTATAATCGCGGGCTCATAGCTAGAGACCCATAAGCGACGGTCGGTCATCGAAAAATAGAGGGCCGTCTCGTTCTCGCGGGGATCAACGGTGGGATCAGCACAGATGGGCTCGCTCCGATAGCGCTTGCGCGTCTTGTACTCGATCGAATATCGTCCTTTGGATGTGTAAATCTGCACAACGGCCGCTTCTTTCACTCTTTATCATAACGAAAATTCTCATAAACGCAAGTCTTATATCGCTTGATGACATCTCGATTCTCTGCTAGAGTGAACCCTATGGCTGGACTGAGTATCGGCACCGACGTCGGAGGAACTTTTACGGATTTCGTCGCCCTGAACGAAGAGTCTGGAGAACTCTATGGCTATAAGCGCCTCTCGACTCGCCCGCCCGATCGCGGCATCCTCGACGGCCTGCGAGAGCTGGCGCAGCTTTTCAACTTCACGCCCACAGAGATCAAAAATTTGCTGCACGGGAGCACCGTAGCGACGAACGCCCTCTTGGAGAAGAGGCTCGCGCGCACGGCGCTCTTAACTACAGAGGGCTTTAGAGATATTCTGGAGATCGGTCGTCAAGACCGTCCGAAGATCTACGACTGGAACGCCGACCGTCCGGAGCCTCTCGTGCCTCGTTCTTTGCGCTTTGGTGTCCCGGAACGGCTCGACTATCAGGGCAATGTACTGAAAAGGCTCGATCTCTCTGTCGTCGTCCAGATCGCCGAACAACTACGCCGTGCCCGAATAGAATCTGTTGCCGTTTGCTATCTCTTCTCTTATCTCGACCCAGAACACGAGCGCCAGACGGGCGCACTGCTGCGCTCCCTTCTGAAGATCCCCGTGACGCTCTCGTCCGAGTTGCTCCCGGAACACCGCGAATACGAGCGCACCGCCACGACCGTGCTCAACGCCGCCCTCCGACCCATGATCGAAGAGTATCTCTCTCAACTGGCAGCCAAGCTGCACAAGCAAGGCGTGCATGCGGATCTGCAGATCATGCAGTCGAACGGCGGACTCACCACAGTGCGACAAGCGGGAGAACGCGCGGTCCAGATGCTGTTCTCCGGCCCGGCAGCGGGGGTCGCTGGAGCACGCTATGTCGCTGTTCAAGCGGGCTTCGGGAACGTTATCACGCTTGACATGGGTGGCACCAGCACCGACGTCTCTCTGATTCGCGAGGGCCAGATCGCTTGGAGGCCCGAAGGTCTTATAGCGGGCCGCCCCGTGCGCCTCCCGATGGTGGAGATTCAGTCCATCGGCGCGGGTGGAGGGAGTATCGCATGGCTGGACGCTGGCGGCATCTTGAGGGTAGGCCCGCAGAGCGCGGGAGCCGACCCCGGCCCGGCATGCTATGGCAAGTCAGAGCTGCCCACCGTGACCGATGCCCAACTGGTCTTGGGGCGACTCGATCCAGAATCGCCTTTGGGAGAGCAGAGCTTAGATCTTCCGCGCGCTCAAGCCGTAATCACAGAGAAGATCGCGAGCCCGTTGAAACTCTCTTTGGAGAAAGCGGCTCTGGGCATCTTAGAGATCGCCGACGCCCAGATGGAACGTGCCATCAGATTGATGACCGTCGAGCGCGGTCTTGATCCCAGAGATTTTACGTTGCTCGTCTTCGGCGGCGCGGGGCCACTCCACGGATCGAGCCTAGCGCGACGTTTGAAGATCAAGCGTCTTCTGGTGCCCCAGCTCTCAGGGCTGCTTTCGGCCTTGGGGCTGCTCGTCAGCGAGCCCGTGCAAGACCTCGTCCAGACGTTTGTGCATCCCTTGGAGACTCTAAAAGTGAGTGAGATAGCGTCTCTCTTTGCTCGGCTTCAGAACAGAGCACAAGAGCGGCTTCACGGCTTCGCGCAGATAGAGTATTTGTGCTCGGTGGACCTGCGCTATCGCGGGCAGTCGTATGAACTCAACATCGAGCTAGATAGCCAAAGAGGGCAGCGCCCACACGAGTGGGCCGCGCTCTTTCATCAGAGTCATACTCAAGCCTATGGCTATGCTTTGCCGGAGCGCCCTGTAGAAATTGTCAATCTGCGTTTGCGGGCCGTCGGGCGTCGTGCCTTACCCGATCTTTTTCGTAAGGGTGAAGGGCTGCTCGCTCCTATTGTCAGTCGAGAACGATCTCGCGCTATCTGTTTCGCCGAATACGGCTGGCTGAAGAGCGCTATATACTCTCGCGAAGAGCTGGCTCCAGAGTGCGAATTGTGCGGCCCGGCGCTCGTGGTGGGCCGCGAGAGCACCGTTCTTGTCGAACCCTCTCAGCGTGCATTCGTAGATAAATTTGGTAATCTCTTGATCGAAGCTCTGTAGGGGCGAGGTGAACCTCGTCCCTACGGTGCAGAGACCTAAAAGAGGAGGAAGTGATGCAGCGAAGAACTTTTCTGCGCAGCCTCTTGGGCAGTGCGCTCTTTTTATCAGCGCGACCATATAACAGCGTGTCGGCGCAAAGCCGCGGAGAGATCAGTGACTGGCCGATCTTTCGGCGCGATCTGGCGCGCACCGGGCGCGCCGTGAAGACGGGCAAGATCACCGCTCCTAAAGAGCGTTGGAGTGCCTTCACCCGCAGTCTGGTCGAATCGTCTGCCGCGGTGGGCGACATCGACGGCGACGGGAGATTAGAAGTCGTCGTTGGCTCTTATGATAAGAGTCTCTATGCCTATGATGGTCGCAATGGGGCGCTCAAGTGGCGCTTTGAGACCAAAGACTGGGTCTTCTCTTCTCCGGCTGTCGGCGACGCCGATGGCGACGGGAGATTAGAAGTGGCTGTCGGTTCGCGCGATAAGAGTTTCTCGCTCTTAGATGGGCGCACGGGACGCCCCAAATGGACGATCGAGACCAACGATAGTATCTGGTCTTCGCCTGCGATAGTCGATGCCGACGGCGACGGGCGTATGGAAGTCGTCGTAGGTTCAGAACGCGTCTATCTCTTAGATGGGCGCAGCGGCGCAGTCAAATGGACGTTTCTGCCGGAGATGTCGGCGTGGTCGCCTCCCGCGATAGCCGATGTGGACGGCGACGGCAGACTCGAAGTCATCACGGGGTCTTTAGACGGAAGACTTTACGCGCTCGATGGCCGCACGGGACGAGCCAAGTGGAACTTCCAGACGAACGGTTTTATTGAATTTGCCGCACCTGCTGTTGGTGATCTCGATGGCGACGGACGCATAGAAGTCGCCATAGGTTCTGGGAAGCGCGGCGTCTTCTGCGTAGATGGTCGCACGGGTCAACGCAAATGGTTCTATGAAGCGAATCGCGAGCGCATCCCCTCTTCGCCCGCCATCGGGGATATTGACGGCGACGGCGTGTTGGAAGTCGTCATCGGGCTGAATGAGAGCCGCGTCGTAGCGCTCTCCGGTAAAGACGGCAGACTAAAATGGAACTTCCCAACGGGAGATTATGTCGAATCTTCACCGGTGATCGCCGACATAGACGGAGACGGGCGCTTGGAAGTTCTGGTCAGCTCTCACGATACGAATCTGTACGCGCTCGACGGACGGACGGGGAGCCGCAAGTGGGTCTGGCGTCCGCGCGCTTCTTCGCAGATTATCTCTTCGCCGACGTTGGCCGACTTGGATGGCGACGGCGCTTTGGAGATCATCATCGGGAACAACAATAGTGGGGTTTACGTACTTGGGGCGTGACCCTCACCCTAGCCCTCTCCCTGGAAGGGAGAGGGAGAAACTATGGACGCGATCTCTCTCGAAGTCTTCAAGAACGCGTTGAGCGGCATCGCCGAAGAGATGAACGCTGTTTTAGTGCGCACAGCCTTCAGCCCCAATATTAAAGAGCGTCGAGATTGCTCCTGCGCGCTCTTTGACAGAGACGGCCAGTTGGTCGCCCAGTCGGAGAGCATTCCCGTTCATCTGGGGGCGATGCCCTTCTCAGTTGCTGAAGCCATTCGCGCTCTCTCCGACACGATCGAACCCGGCGATGTCATTGTTCTGAATGATCCCTTCAGGGGCGGAGCCCATCTCCCAGATATTACTTTTGTGACTCCGATCTTTGCCCAAGAGATCTTGATGGGGTTTGCGGCCAATCGCGCCCATCACGCTGATATTGGGGGCATGCGCCCCGGCAGCATCGCCGCGGACGCTACGGAGATCTACCAAGAGGGGCTGAGAATCCCGCCGGTCAAGCTCTGGCGCGCCGGCAGCTTAGAGAGCGATCTTCTAGCGCTCATCTTGAGCAACACGCGCACTCCCCGCGAGCGCGAAGCCGACTTGCGAGCCCAGTTTGCCGCCAATGAGCGCGGGTGCCGGCGCTTGCTCGAACTGCTGCCAGTAGGGGCGCAGCATGCTGCGCCCCTACACACTCAATTCGCCGAACTGCTCGACTATTCTGAGCGCAGAATGCGCCACGAGCTCCAGAAGATTCCCATCGGCACCTACACTGCTAAAGAGGCGCTCGACGACGATTCACAAATCTGCGTGCGCGTCACTCTCTCTCAGAGCGACGTCATCGTAGATTTCTCCGGCACGGCTCCCCAGATAGAGAGACCGCTCAATGCCGTCTTCGCCGTCACGGCTTCGGCGGTCTATTACACCCTGCGCGCGCTCACCGACTCCGAAATCCCGCCCAACGCCGGCTGTTATCGTCCCATCCAAATTATCGCTCCCGAAGGGACATTAGTGAACGCTCGGCCCCCTGCGCCCGTCGTCGGCGGAAACTTGGAAGTCTCCCAGCGCCTTGTGGACGTGCTCCTAAGAGCGCTCGCGCCTGCTCTCCCTCAGAGAGTTCCGGCGGCCTCTCAGGGAACGATGAACAGTCTAAGCTTTGGCGGAGCCAATCCGCGCACGGGAGAACCTTTCACGTTCTATGAGACGCTCGCGGGCGGCCAAGGGGCTCGGCCTACAAAAGACGGACTCCATGCGATACATTCTCACATGACCAATACTCTGAACACACCCATCGAGGTCTTGGAGTCCGTCTATCCCTTGAGAGTCGAGCGTTATGAGATCCGCGCAGGCAGCGGAGGGCGGGGGCGCTACCGGGGCGGGGACGGCTTGAGACGCGATATTCGCGCCTTGGCCAGAGTGACGGTCTCTCTGTTGGCCGATCGTCGTCGGCGTCCGCCGTATGGCCTAGCGGGAGGAGAGCCGGGCGCGTGCGGCGAAGATCGTATCATCCGGGGCGATCACAAGATCCCCATTGAGGAACAGAGCACACACACTTTAGAGCCGGACGATATTTTCAGCGTGCGCACCCCCGGCGGCGGTGGCTATGGAGAGCCGTAACGAGCCGGTGGCGTGATGACGACGCGTCTCTTCTGTTCTGGGAGCAATTCGATCTGCACGCGCCAACACGGGAAGGGCAGCAGCCCTTCGGTCTTCTCCCCCCACTCGATGACCGCGATCCCCTGAGAGCAGACGGTCTCTTCAAAGCCGATCTCGCGTAGCTCGTCCAAATTTCTGATGCGATAGGCGTCAACGTGATAGATCGGAAATTTCCCGTGATACGCGTGCATCAAGACGAACGTAGGCGAGCGCACAGATTCATCAACTCCCAGCGCGTGAGCCAGCCCCTGCACGAAGGTCGTCTTGCCCGCGCCCAGTTCGCCTATCAGTAATATGCAATCCCCCGACTGGAGTCGAGCGGCGAAACGTGCAGCGATCTGGCGTGTCTCTTCAGCGCTGACAGACAACTCTCCCTCTCCCCCTCCCTGACCCTCCCCGTATACGGGGAGGGTCAGGGAGGGGG
>JAJHSH010000029.1 GCA_022683945.1 Candidatus Acetothermia bacterium
ACTTCGTCGGGAAATATAGAAGCGATCTTACCCACGCCGTGCTCGATAGCAGCCCCCAAGCTGAACGCCTGAAAGCCTCCCGAATCCGTCATAATCGGCCCAGCCCAGCCCATAAAGCTGTGCAGCCCGCCCAGCTGGGCGATGACCTCCTCGCCGGGGCGCAGGTGCAAGTGATAGGTGTTCGCGATTAGAACTTGAATCCCGATCTTTTTGAGATCATCGGGCGCGATGGCTTTGACGGTTGCCTGCGTGCCCACAGCGACGAACGACGGCGTGTGAATCTCGCCGTGCGGGATCTTCAGAACTCCGCAGCGGGCACGGGTGTGAGAGTCGCGAGACAAAATAGTGAGATGCAAGAGGCCTTCGATTTTAGCAATCCTCTCTCTTCGTTTTCAGTCAGCAGCAGAACTATAGCATTGGGAAGGGGATCAGTCAAGAGTGAATGTTCACTTTTAGACATGTGACTAGACATATTTCTTTGCTTCGCTTATAATGGTGCACAAATTGAGAGCTTAACAGGAGGAGATGATGGCCACTAAAGTTGCTGATATTCATCAAGAAGTCCAAGAGCTGCGAGAGGCGCTCGGTCTCAGCCAAGAGGACTTCGCGCGACTCTTAGGGGTTTCCGTGCGCACGATCTCCCGCTGGGAGAGTGGCGCGAGCCTACCTCATCCTCTGGCAATGAAGGAGCTCGCTCGCTGGCGGAAGGCCCTTGAGCATCTGCAAGAGGTTTTCAAGCCTACGGCCATTCCCCAATGGTTCCATCAACCGAACAAAGCCCTGGGGGATAAGACGCCCTTTGACGTCGCTTGCGGACCCGATGGCGATGTAGAACTTCTCGATCTGTTAGGTCGGATTGAGTGGGGCATCCCCAGCTAGGCTGTAATTCCCGATGGCTCGCTTGTCCGAAGACACAGCGCTCCAAGAGCGCATTGCTGCTCTGAGACCGGTACAGATTCAAGGGAGCTTCTTTCGTATCGTTTCTGCAAAATACCAAGATGAGATCCTCAGCCCAGCGGGAAGCTTTCAGTATGGAGGGCGCTACAACCCCAAGGGGGAGTTCGGGGTTTTGTATCTTTCCGAGAGCGTGGAGATTTGTATAGCCGAGGTGCTCCGTGCGGCTAGTGATCCCAA
Source organism: Candidatus Acetothermia bacterium (assembly GCA_022683945.1). GTDB lineage: Bacteria > Bipolaricaulota > Bipolaricaulia > RBG-16-55-9 > DRXL01 > SKYB132. The sequence goes on from JAJHSH010000029.1 coordinate 1,135, forward strand.
TTTTTTCAAGCAACCTAGGATTTGCGGTACGATTCATGTAATGCTCGAAAAAGTCTTGGATTTGACTGATGAACAGATTCTCAAAGAACTGGGGATACGCAAGGAAGTGCTGCTGCAAGACACAGGTGATCGGGAGAGGGATTATCGCCTGACACGTCGGATCAGTCGGATAGCGCGAGCGGCAGGCTTTGAAGCCTTGAAAGTGCCTTCGGTAACTAGCCGGGGCAACAATCTGGTTATCTTCGTGGAACATCTATTTGGGCGAGCGAAAGCGACAGTAATGGGTAAGCCACAGTTGATCTCTCTGGACAAGGAATGAAGATGGTGTGTGCTTTCTGAAAAATCAAGACTCTTAGAAAATTCCTGCCCGCAGATTTCTAATATAGACGATCTGCCCCGCGTGATAGAGAGTGTGCTCCAAGATCATCTCAAAAAGCTCTTCAAGCGTCTTCTCGCCATCGGGCGCGCGATACGAACGAGCCAGATCAATATCCGTGAGAGCATTTAATCTCTGCTCCAGTTCTGCGTAGGCTTCTGCTAACAGCCCTCGTGCGGCTTTAAGATCACCGCCCGCTTGGGCAAAGCGCTCTTTGAGCTGATCCCACGTCAACGTCCCCGATCCAAACGCATAGTCCAGCTGATAGAGAGTATCTCCAGCGACGTGAAAGATGATCTCTAAAATCGAACCCTTGGCCCAAGAGAAACCCTTATAGTGCGCGGGAGTCCAAGCTGCTTCTTCAGATTTAAGCCCTTCGAGGGCGCGCTTCAGCGAGTGCCAGCGGCTGGTGCGATAGGCAGCTCTTATCTGGTGCTGAAGCCGTTCTACTCGCAATCTCGTTTGCATAGCTCTCTTTGCCGAGCTGTCAGCTCTTCCTAAAAGATTCGAGCCCCGGTCGCTCATGCCGGGGCTCGCTCATTTCCGATTTCCTGCCCTTCCTCTACTCCCTGTGAGTGTAGGAGGTTCTGTACATGTCTAGAAGACAGCTCTATCTTAAAGAGAGCTGCGTTCCAAGACCATCCAGAAAGCGTGAAAATTGCGTGACCGTTAGAGCTCTTTGTGAAAGAGCGCGCGCTCCAGCGAGAGCGGCCCCGGCCCTGTTAAAAGCAGCGCCAGACACCCCGACAACAGCGCCAGATCGAGTTCGTACCCGGAACGGCCGCCTGCCCCCAACAGACCCGCTTGCAGTTTGACGGTGAAGATAGCGACTATCATTATAATAGAGAGCAGCACCGCCCAGTAGCGCGTGAAGAGACCGACTATCAAGCCGATGCCACCGACCAATTCCACAAACGCCACGACAAATGCCGAAACCTCCGGCAACGGAATGCCCACGCGCCCAAAGAATTGCGCCACGCCTTCCAATCCGCCGGCGAACTTCTGCCAGCCGTGCGCCGCAAAGATAATCCCCACGGCCAACCGCAACGGCAGCGCCGCCCAACTGCTGAACCCCCCAAACCATCTCTCTAACATTCACGACCACCTCCGTAAGAATCTCTCTATTAATAGCAAAAAAGCCGCGGCGAAGGCAAATCTATCGTTCCAGCAGCCACAAGAGCTTGCGAACTGTCAGATCCGTGACAAAGAGCAACAACGCGAGAAAGAGCAGCCACGGCCACAGCTCGGCGTAGGCGTCTCTACTCAGCTCCGTCGCCGGGGGCAAGACGGGGCGTTCTAGAAATTGCCCGCCCGTCAGCCGCGCGATCTTATCTAAGTTCTCTATATTCGCCCCCAAGCGACGATACTCTTCAGCGTAGGAGACGGTGAAGAGCTGCGCGCGCTCGGCGATCTTCTCGCCATCGCGCTGGGCCGTCAGATTCAAGCCATAGACCCCGCTGGGAAGGTTCTCCAATCGTGCGCGATAGCGACCCGGAGCAATCTGCGTGAACGCAATCTCTTGAAAGGCCGGGCCGCTCACCGTGGCTTGCAGCGTCAAGCCGGAGGCCCACCCGTGCTGCTCGTCTCGCAGATCGGCGATCAGTTCTAAATATTTTTCGGTAGATTTTGCTTGGAGAGTCAGCGACTCTTCGTGGAGTCTCGCCCGATAGACTTGCGCGACGCTCTCGCCCACTAAACGACTCAGTTCCGCCCACGCGAGCCATTCCTGCGAGCCATCGCCTTCTAAGTCTGTATTCAGCACCCCCACACGCCCCAACCCATAAGACCAAAAACTCAGAATGGGGTCGCCTTCGGGCGCTGTGGCTAAAACGACCTGAGCAGCGGGCTTCTCATGGGTGAGCACATAGCCCTGCAAGGGCGGCAATGCTTCTAGGGGAAAGGCGCGGACGGCTATGGGTGATCGTCCTTCGATCCAGCGTAGGCGCGCGATGCGTCGCACTTCTCGAAGGGAAAAAGCGGGCAGATCGGTGAACTCTTGCACAGGTTGATACTTCCCCCGCCCGGCGTCGGCCAACCCTTGGAGAAACTCTTCATCGGGCGCTCGATCTATACCCAGCGCCGAGACGCGCACGGCACTCTGACCCAAACGTTCATAAAGCTCGCGATACTCGCGCTCGCGCTTATTATTATTATGCCCGTCGGTGAAGACTAAGATATGCTTGACGCGCGCCGAGATCTTCTCCAGAGCATGAAAAGCTTCTTTGAGAGCGAAATAGAGATCCGTGCCGCCGGAGGCGCTCAATCTCTGAATATTTTCGCGATGCGCCTGCTGATCTCCCAGGGGCTGTAGAAAATTGATCCATTGAAAATCCGTAGAGAACGCGACAATCCCGACCCAGTCTTCGGGGTCTAAGATCTCCAAGCTGCGCAGCACGGAGCGTTTGAGTATCTCTAATTTGGGGATGCCGCCGCGCACCGGATCGGCCATGCTCCCGGAGCGATCTAAGATAAAAACCAGAGCAATTCCGGGGATCTGATGGGGCTCCGGGACAAGATACGAGACGGGGAGAAACTCTTCTAATTTGGCTAGCTCATCTGGGGTCTGCTCGCCCAAGTCCTCGACGGCTGTGCGCCCTTGAATGAGCCACAGCCCGCCACCGAGATCGCGCACGTAGCGCTTTAAGAGTTCGCGCTTCGCACTGGAGAGCTTCTCCAAGGGAATGTTATTTAAGACAATTGCTTTATAGTGAGAGAGGGCCAAGGGGTTGTCCAAAAATTCACGGAGCGTCTTCTGATTTGAGCTTAGCCCGACGCTTTGTAGCATCTGTGCGAGCGGGCTCGCGCTGCTGTCGCTCTCTTTTACCACAAGCACCGAGGCGTCACCGGAGACGCGCGTGGCCGATTCTAACTGATTGTTCTCTGTAAGTTGATCTGCCTCGGCTTTCAGATAAGCCCGATAGTGATAGACGCCGGGGGCTTCTAATTTATCTGTGACCCTGAGCTCTTGGACGCCGGGAGCCAGCGCGACCGACAATGCTTGGTGCAGCTCGTTGTTGCGATAGAGCAGAAGCGTAGCAGATAGGGGCGAATCACGCTTTGCCCCTACGGCCCCCAGACGCAGGCGCAGCGCGAAGGGCACGCCGGGTGTGACTTCGTCGGGGATCTCCAAACGATCGAGCCAGACTTCTGTGTGAGAGAAGCTCAAGGGCCAGACGTGGATGGGGACCCCGGCGCGGCGGGCCAACAAGAGAGCACGGTCCAGATCGCCCGCGGTCGGCTGTCCGTCAGAGAGGAGCACGATCTCGCGTCGTCCTTGCTGGGGCAGAGTCTCTAACGCTAACTGGACAGCGCTCTCTAGGTCTGTGGCTTGTGGGTCCGGTTCGGTCTGAAAGTCGGTCAGTGAAAGAGTCGGTGCGAAGCTTGATTCGATAAATGGCTCAGCGCCAAAGGCGATGAGCGCGTAGTACGTATGGGGCGCGGGCGGAGCGAGCGCTGTCAGAGTCTCTTTCAGCGCTGTCATATCTGTCTGGATGCTGGCCGAGCGATCTACGAGAAAATAGAGATAGCGATCGGCTGCGCTGAGGGCGAAGCGCGGCCCGGCGAGCGCTAAAACCAATACGCAGAGCGCCGCGAGCCGCAAGAGCGTCGCCCAGCGCTCCGGACGCGCTAGACCACGAATCTGATAGCGTCGCCACCAGACGAGACCGAACAGCCCTGCCCCAACCAGCAAGACCAACGGGGCCTCGAAGATCAGGCTCATCTCTTCCCCCCTTGAGCGCGCAGAGAGAACGTCGGCCTGCCGATATAGAATATGATCTCCAAGAGCAAGAATAAAAATACTGCCCATGCCCCGTAGTGCCAGATGGGGATCTGCACTCGGAGAAGCTCCTCGGCGGAGACCGGAGCGAGGGGCTGATTGGAAGAAGAGCTGTCAACAGAAAGATTGAGCAGCGACTCTTGAGGATCGAGATTGACGGCGCGGTCGTTGTAAAAACCCGGTGCGGGTTCGAGCGAGCCGACATAACGGTCTTCGGACGATAGCCCAGGTTCTGAGAGCAACCAGCGCAGGGCGTTCTGCACAAAGATCGGAAAGCTCGGCGTGAGCACGAACGCCGATTCTTGCAAGCTTGCCCCCCAGTAGAGCAGGCGCATCGCACCGGAGCTGTGGGCAGCAAGGAGAGCCGCGTTCTGCGCTACCGCCAAGGGCCGCACGACGGAGCTGAGCTGGACATCGCGCACGCGCAAGGGCTGCAGATGAGCAAGCTGCACGTGCTCCAACAGCGGATGCGCCGCTTCTACCCAACGCACGGGGGTATCTACCGTCAGATCTCTCACGATCTCGACGAGTGATTCAAAAGAGCTGTTTATTAAAAGCCAGCGCCCCGATCCGACTGCGGGCAGGGCGACGTTGTTAGCGACGACCAGATCGAAAGATTCGCTGGCGACGGCTTCACCCGCAGCGGGGAGCGTGTGCAGAAACTCAAAGCGCGGCTGCGAGTAAAGCGCCAGTGCCCGCTCGAGAAAGAAATTGCGCTCCCCCAGCCATAAGATACGCAGCGTCTTCGCAGCGGGCAAGAGAAAGTAGCGTTCGTTGTCCGACGAGAACGCATCGTCCACGTCGAGGCGCGCGACGAAGCGCCGGGCTGTTGCGCTCTGCGTCTCGATCTCTTGAGCACTGCGGGGTTTTACTGAAATATTCCGGCGAAAGATCTCTCTCTCATCGGCGAAGATAATAAACTCTCCGACCAGCGGCCCATCAGAGAGATTCTCGACTCGACTCCAGAGCGCCAGACGGGTCGGACTCTCCGGCAGCGGGCGCGCGGCAAAGCCCGTGATCGCCAAATTGGGTACGCTGCTTCCTACGGGCAGCCAACGCATTCTCTCCGTCCCTTCAGGAGGGCGGTCGCTGAGATAGAGGATCTCTGTAAACTGCGAGGGATCACCCAGACCGAGCAGAAGTTGCATCAAGGCGCTCCACGGCGCGTCGGCTTGCAGCGAGGGCTGGGATCGTTGCAGCGCGCCGATGGCCGCGTCGCGATCTTCGCTCAGGGGAACCAAGAGACGGGGCTCGCGCTGCGCTTGGATGACGGCGATCTTTTGAGGTTTCAGACGCTCGATCTGCTCTATCGCCAACGCGCGCGCTCTCTCATAGCGCGTCGCTCTGTCGTCGCGCGCCTGCATGCTCGCGCTGCTGTCTATGAGAACAGCCAGACCCCCGCCTCCGACGATCTCTTGCGAGAGCAAGGGCATGGCCAGCGCGAAGATCAGTCCCAGCAGCGCTGCTAACTGCAATAATAACAGCCCGATATTCGTCCAGAGAAACGAGAGCGCGCTGCGCGGACGCTCGGCTTCTTTTCTCCAGAGCCAGATCGCCGAGACGCGAAACTCTTCTTCGCGCCGCCGCAAAAAATAGAGCGCAGCCACGCCCACCGCCAACGCCGCAAATCCCCAGGCCCACGGCTGCAAGAAGATCACTTAAAAAGCACCCCCCGCAGGTCTTCTAAGAGCACGCGCTCCAGCGGTTGCTCCGTAGATATGAGCGCGCGCCGGATGCGACGGGCGCGACAGAATTCGTCCAGCTCTTGCTCGTACGCCGACAGACGCTCTCGATACCGGCGCACCGCTTCGCGCCCCACCGAGAACGACTGCGCGCTCTCGCTGTCCACCAGACGCGCCTCGCTCGCTATCGGAGGGATTATATCTTCTTGAGCCAGAATCTGCACGATGACGATCTCAAATCTCTTATAGAGCAGATGCGACAGGCCCAACCGATAGCCGCGCTCGTCGAGCATATCGCTGATAATGACGACCAGTCCGTTCTCTAACGGCAATTTGGCAAAGCGCTCCAGCGCATCGTTAAGAGCAGTTTCTCCTGCGGCTTCGAGAGTTCCCAATAATCGAAAGATCTTGTGCAGTTGGGAGCTGCCCGCGCGCGGCGCGATGCCGCGTGCCAGATCGCGGGCGAACGGGAAGACCCCCACACGATTCAGTTCTTTTAACCCGATATACGCCAGCGCTCCAGCAAGACGTACAGAATAAAGCAGCTTATCTTTCATAGACATCGAACGGCTGGTATCTACCAACAAATAGACGGGCAGATCTTCTTCGCGATGAAAGATTTTGACGAAGAGCCGATCCAGACGCCCGTAGAGATTCCAGTCCACGTAGCGCAGATCGTCGCCGGGATAGTATTCTCGGTATTCGGCAAATTCCAGGCTCATCCCTGCACGCGCCGTCTTGTGCGCTCCCGCGTAGCCGTGAAAATGCTTGTGCGCCAGAAGCCGGAGGCGAAACAGTCTCCGCAGAAAATCCTCATCCAGCAGGGGCGACTGGCCGATCGCCCCTACTTTGGGTATCTCTAAGTTATTCTTCCGGGCGGACATGGTGAAAGACTTCTTTCAAGATCTCCTCAACGGGGATGCCCTCGGCCTCTCCGCGGAAGTTGCGAATCATGCGATGGCGCATACTGGGGTAATAGACGGCTTGAATATCAACAATGCGGGCGTGCCATTCTCCGGCGAGAAAAGCGTGCGCCTTCGCGCCGCGCACCAGCGCTAAAGCCGCGCGCGGGCTGGCCCCATACTCGACGTATTTTTTCACCGAGTCTGGAGCGCTCTCTGATGTCGGCTGCGTGGCATAGACGAGCCGCGCGGCATAGCGTCTTAGGGGAGAGGCGATGGGCCAAGTCCCCACGAGCTTCTGCGCTTCCAAGATCTCCGCGCGCGTCAAGACCTGCCGCACGGAGATCCCATAACCGCCACGACCATGCCGATCTACGATCTCCTGCAGCTCTCCCAGCGCCGGATATGTCAGTAGAATTTTGAAGAAGAACCGATCTATTTGGGCTTCGGGCAGGGGATAAGTGCCCTCCATCTCGATGGGGTTTTGCGTGCCCAAGACCATAAACGGCTCTTCTAATTTGTGCGTCTCTCCGCCGGTGGTGACGCTGCGCTCTTGCATGGCTTCTAAGAGTGCCGACTGCGTCTTGGGAGTGGCGCGATTGATCTCGTCAGCTAAGATGAGATTGGCGAAGACCGGCCCGCGCGCAAACTCAAAATATCGTCTTCCGGAGTCGTCTTCCAAAAGAATGCGCGTGCCGATGATGTCCGCGGGCATCAGATCGGGAGTGAACTGAATGCGCGAGAACTTTAGTCCCAGCGCCTGTCCCAGCGTGCGCACTAAGAGCGTCTTGCCCAAGCCCGGCACACCCTCCAGCAAGAGATGCTCGCCGCAGAGCAGCCCGATCAGCGTTTGTTGGATGACTTCTTCTTGGCCGATGATCACAGAACGGATCTCTTCGACAAGCGACTGAAACTTCTCTTGCAGCTCGCGCACCTGTGTCTCGTTCATAGAAAACCTCGCTTTTCACCCTCACCCCCGCCCTCTCCCTGAAAGGGAGAGGGGGTTAAAGATCTCTCACAGTGCCGACCAACTCTTCTACACAAGTATACCCGTTGGCGTGCAACCACTCTTGGATGCCGGCCCAGAGCTTTGCAAAAGCTGCCGGGCCCTCCCAGAGATAGAGCGTCCCGATCTGTATGACAGAAGCCCCGGCGAGAAAGTGCTTGATCGCGTCTTCGGCTTTCAGAATCCCGCCTACGCCCCAGACGGAGATCTGGGCGTTGTGCTTCTGAAAGAACTTATAGAAGCGATGGACTTCGGCGAGCGCGATGGGGAGCACGGCGGGGCCGCCCAGCCCACCATAGCCCTCGTTGGGTCGAATCACTTTGGTCTTGGTCTTTACGTCTATATCGAGCGTCAACGGTTCGGAGTTGATCGTCGCGACGTAAGCGATCTCAAAATCTAAAAGAATCTGAGCGATCTCTTCGAAGAGCTTGGGGGTATTATTATACGGCGAAAGCTTCACTCCCACGGGGATTTTAACTTCTTTCATCACGGCTTTTAAGACTTGGCGCACGCTCTGGGGGTCCATCGAGATCGGGACTTCTTCCAGATTAGGGCAAGAGAGATTGAGCTCCAGCAGATCGGCGCCCGCATGAGCCATAGTAAGAGCGATCTCGCGGTACTGTTCGATAGGGGCTAGATTGTGCGAGCACCTGGCGCTGGCGATGCTGGCGATCACGGGTTTTTTATACTCTTTGAGTTTTGGAATGATCTGGGCGTATTCGTGATAGCCCAGATTGGGGAGCCCCATCGAGTTGAGCGAGCCTATATTATTATGAAGGCGTTCACGCAGGCGGGGTTCGGGGTTGCCCGTGCGGGGGCAGTGGGTCATGCTCTTGGTGACGACCGCACCGGCGTCTGATCGTGCGAGGCGCTCCAGCTCGGCATAAGTAACGGAGTTCGGCCCCGAAGCGTTGGTGATGGGCGGGTGAACGGAAAATCTCATGGCGCTCGATTATAGACGAGCGTCATGAAGGCGTCAAAGCGACTACCGATGCTCCGGCAGCCGCGTGTCAATTTTGAAGAGCTTATAGAGATAGTCACGAGCGAGCAGCCCAGTGACTCCCAAATAGAGCGCGAGGAGTGTTAAGAGCAACCCCAGAGGGGTCGTCCAGCCTAGCCGAGCAGCATAATACAGAGCAGCGCTAGCCAGCCCCAATCGAATAATGCGATCTTCGATCCCCATGCGCCCCGGCTGCGCCGGTTTTTCTATCTGAGGCGGCTCTTGCTGAAGCATCTCGTACTTGGGGCGCTCGATCTCCTTGAACTCGCCGCGAAAGACGGCCAAGCTCAACAAGATTAAGACACCCACTCCCATCAAGATGCCCAGCCAGTTGAGAGGATCCATAATCGCATTTCTTTCAGGGTTCTTGACCCTCACCCCGCCCCCCTCTCCCTTCTAGGAAGAGGGGGATGAGAGTTTTGGATTACTTATGCTCGCCTTTGAGCGTCTTGATATACGCGATCAGCGCTTCTAGGTCTTCTTCGCTGATCTGCCCTTCGTAACTGGGCATCGAGGGCGCATAGCCCTTGACGATCTTGGCACCGGCGTTCAAGATCGACTCTTTCAGATAAGCCTCTTCGGCCGTGACTTTCGTCTCCGAGCCGTCGGGCAGAATAACGGTGACTTCATGCCCGAAGACCCCTTGCCACGTCGGGCCGACGCTGGCCGAGCCATCTACGGTGTGACAGGCCAAGCAGCCCATAGTTGTAGCGACTTCCTTGCCGCGCGCCACTTTCGCATCTTCAGTCGCTGGCGGTGCGGACGGCGGAGCTGGTGGCGGCTCGGTCTTGGCCGCCGGCGGAGTCGCCGGTTGCTGTGCCGGCGGCTGCTCGCCGCCGCCACAGGCGGTCAACGCAAGAAGAGCAACAGACAAAACTATCAGCAAGAGTAACGATTTACGCGAAATATCCAATGGGCATCATCCTCCGAAGGTATTCTAGCGCAAACTTTTAATATACTCAAGCAGCGCTTCCAGATCGCTCTCAGTGACGCGCTCGGCGAAGCTGGGCATTATGTTGGGAAAACCCTTGACGATCTTCTCTCCCGGCTGCAAGATGGCTTCTTTAAGATAGATCTCGTCAACAGTTACTTGCGCCGTTGTGCCATCAGGGAGGGTCACTTCCACTTCGTCTCCGAAGAGCCCCTTAAAACTCGGCCCGGTACTGCGCGAGCCGTCAATCGTGTGACAGGCCACGCAGCCCAAACTCCGATAGAGCTCTTTCCCCTTGGCGATCTTGGGGTCTTCCGGCGCCGGTGCTGGAGCGACGCCCGCGCGCAGCTTCTGGGGATCGTTGCCCAAGCTCACCAGATAAGCCGCCAAGTCGCGCAGCTCTCTCTCGCTGAGATAGCGATAGCTGGGCATGACCGATTGGGGCTTAAAGCGTCTGGGGTCTACCAAGTGGTCTATCTGATATTGCATATCGGGGATCTTGCGCCCGATGACGGTTAAGTCGGGGCCGTCGCGCTGCGTACCCAGCATGGTGAAGGGATAGCGCACAAAGTCTCCTATCTGCGAGACTTCGTCAGGACGAGCACCCTCGGCCCAGCCCGTCTTGATATCTTCGGGGCGCAGATAGAGCGTATGACAATAGATACAGCCGTTGGCCAGATAGACCAAATACCCGCGATAGGGTTCGCCGGATAATCCTGAGCCGGTCGGGTCTTGAAGGACCTCTCCCGGTTTCCAGTCCCAAGCCCGCGCCGTCGGCGGCAGCTCTTGCGCCTGCTGCGCCGGGATAATATAGAGCACAAGCGTGAAGAGCGTCATTATTATCACTAAAGCACCAAGAGCGTGATAGCTCGTCGTCGTCATCCGACTGGGGCGCATTTTGCCGTAGAGCGCCCAGAGCATAAACCAAACAATAGCGATGACCGCAATCGCCACCAAGACCCAATAGATAGGCGGGGCCTCGGTCGGCGAGGGTCTGGGCTGATGCTCATGCTGCGCCAGCCCGGGAAGAGACACCCACACTGCCAACAGCAAGATAGTCATCAAGCGCTTCATGCTGTCACTCTCCCTTGAGCGGACGCCGGAGCGGACTCGACGACTTCGCTCATTCCTTCTTCGAATTTGGGCCCCACTTGCAACGAGCGCATCAACAGATAGCCAAAGAGCAAGAAGCCCAAGACAACACCCGCGCCCATCAGCGTCCTGAAAAGACGCGCCAGCCAGACCGCCGAGATCGTCTCATAAATAGTGTGATTCATCAGATTGATGCTCACAGCCGTTACCAAGCCCGAATGCGTGAAGGCCAGATAGAAGAGCGGGAAGATCACGGCCATGATCCAGAAGACCCAGCTCAAAAGCGTTCGGCTATAGAGTCGGCGTCCCGTCACGCGGGGGAAGATATAGATCATAGCAGCGATCCCATAGCACGTGAACGCGCCGGCCAAGGCTAAATGGGCGTGCGCCTGCACCCACTCGGTAAAGTGTATGAACCAATTGACGGCGTGCGTCGCTTGAAACGTTCCCTGAATGCACGTCAACAGATAATACACCGTCCCGAAGACCGAGAATCTCAGAGGGAACGAATCGAAGACGCGCCGCCAATTCTGCGCCGGGGTCGCCAGATGATTGACGACGACGGCCAAGACGGGGATGATCAGCAAGACCGAGCCAATAACAGCAAATTCGCCGATCCAGGTGGGCATAGGCATCTGTAAAAAGTGATGGAGCCCCGTGCCGGGATAGAAAGCCATCAGCGTCCAGAAGCCCAGAATACTGAGTCGGTGAGAGTAGATGGGCTGCTGAGCAGCGATGGGAATAAAATAATAAGCAATCCCCACTCCCAAGGGGGTAATAAACATCCCCACGGCGTTGTGGAGCCACCAAGCGTGTATGATCTGATTCCCCAAGCCCGTGAACGCCAGCGTGAGAAAGTTGCCCACTAAGTATGTGATGGCCGTTGTGTAGAGCCCGCCGAGCAGATACCAGACCGACACATACAGATGGGGCTTCTTGCGTGCCAAGACCGTGCGGTGGACGCTGAAGATGACCATCACGACGGCCACGACGATCAGCAGATCTACGAGCAATGGCGCTTCGGCGTACTCATAGGGTTGGATCGAGAGCAGCGGGTTGCTGACGATGCCCGCCCAGATGAGCGCCAGATTGAGCGCCACTGAAAAATTCCAGAGCCAGCCCGCCCAGTAGGTGATCTTAGCGTGCTGAAGCTCGACAGCGCAGAGCTTGGGAATAATATAGAGAATCGCGGCGACGAAGCTCATGGCGATCCAGCCGTAGATCACTAAATTCGTGTGAAAGATGCGGGCTTTGCTGTAAGCAAAGTTCAGATCCGCCAAAAAGTTGAGCGCATCGGGCCAGAGAAACTGCAAAGACATCAACGCTCCGATCAACGGCCCCAGCGCCAGCCAGAAGAGCGATGAGAAGAACCATAACTTGATCGCTTGCTTCTCCGTCTCTTGCAACGTTCTTCACCTCCCTGAGTTCTTATTGGTTGAAGACTATGGGCGTGTCACAGCGAACGGTCCAATGATAAAAGCATAGACGAGCCAAATCAAGATCGCAACCCAGATCCACCACGGGAAGCGACCCTCTCCTTCGTGAATCTCCGGCGACTGGGGTTTCATGCCTCATCCCCCCTTTCAGCACGGCATAGCTGACAGCAGATTCAGGTAACGGATTAAGCTAATTTTAAAACAAATCTGCTTAATCTGCTACCAAAATCCGCTGTCAGTCCTCTTCATATTAAACTAGCCAATCCCGATCAGCCCAGTCAATGATCTGGATCAACCCCGCGATTGATTTGTGTCACCGTAGGTGTTATAATTATTTTCCCCATGAGCACTATGCTATTTCGACGTACAGCTCTTCTCACAACGCTGGTGACTTTTGGGCACCTGCTTTTCGGCAATATCGTCAGCGGCACCGAGTCGGGGATGGGCTGCGGCCCGCACTGGCCCCTGTGCCAAGGAGAATTATTTCCCCCGTTGAACGACTCGGCCCTGATCATCGAGTGGACGCATCGGCTCTTCGCCGCGCTCTTGATGGGATTGATCTTGGCGACAACACTGGTCGCTTGGCGGCGCGAACGCGATCAATCTCTGCTCGTGGGATTGACGACGCTCGCTCTGGGACTCGTCATTGCTGTCGCACTGTTGGGAGCGCTCACCGTCTGGCTCGAGCTTCCCAAAGAAATTTCAACGACGCACCTTGCACTCGGCTTGGTGATCTTTATGCTCATGGTCGCCGTCAGTGTGCGCTCTCAACAGGCGTTACAAACGCGCTACGATGAGAGATCCCGACGAGTCTTCGTCTGGGCGCTGGTGACGATGCTCGCGCTCTATGCTCAGAGCGTCTTGGGCGCGTATGTGCGCCACAGCAACGCGGGGCTGGTCTTGCCGGTCTGGCCCTTTCTGACGTTCTTTCCCGATCTCGCCGTCGGCGTCATCGCCCATCAGTGGTTGCATCGTCTGATGGCGCTTATCGTCGCGGCGCTGATAAGCATCACGGCGTGGCGCGCGTGGAGAGCGGGCCATCGCTTCATAAGTACAGCTTCAGTGATCTTAGTGACGGCTCAGATTCTCTTGGGGCTGCTCACGGTGGAGACTCGCTTGCACCCGTTGGTGGCGATGCTCCATCTGGCGGGCGCGTTGGGGCTATTGGCGCTTTTTGTCGTGCTGACACTCAGAGCATGGCCGCAGCGCGAGCGCGTCTCCGTCTCAGAGAGGATGACCGTTGGTGACTGAGCTGGCTCTGTCGCAGAGTTCGCGCCAGGCGTTCTCGGACTATCTGAGCTTGACCAAGCCGCGCATCGCGCTCTTGGTCTTGGTCACGACGGCGGCTTCTTTCCGGCTTGCATCCCAGAGCGATCTCTTTCTGTTCTTGTTCATAGCGACTTTGCTGGGCACAGGACTGGCTTCAGCAGCAGCCAGCGTCTTTAACTGTGTGCTCGATCGAGAGATAGACGCTCGTATGGAGCGCACGCGGCATCGTCCGTTGGCCGCGGGGCGCTTGGGCGTCGCACCGGCGACGATCTTCGGGTTTGCGCTCTCGCTCGCTTCGTTTGCGATACTGATTCTGTGGGCTAATCTCTTGGCCGCGAGCTTGGCGCTCTTTGCCATCTTCTTCTACAGTGTCATTTACACGCTCTGGCTGAAGAGAACTTCGCCCTTGTGCACGGCGATTGGGGGCATTGCCGGGGCGATCCCGCCGCTCATCGGCTGGGCCGCAGCTACGGGACAGATAGAAGCGCCGGCGTTGGTGCTTTTCGCTATTTTGTTTCTGTGGCAGCCGCCGCATTTTTGGGCGCTGGCGCTCCATCGAGTTGAAGAATACCGCCGCGCGAACTTGCCCATCTTGCCCGTTGTCCGAGGCGAGCGTGCCACGCGCCGACAGAGCCTGCTCTATGCGCTGGCGCTTTTGCCCATCAGTCTTCTGCTCTTCTACCCCTTGGGAGTTGTGGGCTGGGGCTATGCGCTGGGAGCGGGCGCACTAGGCTTGGGATTTATCTATGTCAGTTGGCGCAACTTTGCGCAACCGAGTATAGCGAACAGCAAGCAACTCTTTTTCTACTCGATGATCTACTTAGCACTGCTCTTCTTAGTAATTATGCTGTCGGCGTTATGAATCTCATCGAGCTCATCCCGACCGCCAACGCGACGCTCAATCTGCTCAGCTTGATCTCGTTAAGCTGGGGATTCTACTTCATCAGACACGGGCAGAGAGAGTCTCACCAGCGCGCGATGCTCACGGCCTTTGCGTTCTCGGTGCTCTTCTTGGTGCTCTATCTGATTCGCTGGTCGCAGACGGGGCCGACGCCCTATCTGGGGCCCTTTCGTCCTCTCTATCTTCTGATTTTGTGGACGCACACGCCCTTAGCGGCTCTTACACCGTTCTTAGCCGTCGTCACGCTACGCAGTGCGCTGCGCAAAGATTTCGCTCAGCACAAGAGACTGGCGCGCGTGACCTTTCCCGTCTGGATCTACGTCTCGCTCACGGGTCTAATAATCTACGGGATGCTGCACTATCTGCGCTGAGAGATGATCTGCTTGGGCTTGGCGTAGTAACGCGTATTGCTCTCGACGTTTTTCAGAACTAATGTTCCGGGGCCGATCTCGCAGCGCGCACCAATTAAGACGCCGGGCATGAGCATCGCGCAGATCCCGATATGCGTCTCACGTCCTACTATGGCCCCTAATTTGTGCAGCCCGGTCTCGATGCGCTGGCCCTTCACTGTCGGGCGAATTGTCTTGCGGTCGTTGCGCACGTTGGCCGTCACGGTGCCCGCGCCGATCTTGACACCCTCAGCGAAGATCGAATCGCCGAAATAACCCGAATGCGTCGAGCAGTCTTTCTCAAAGATCGAGCGCGCGACTTCGGCATGAGCACCGATCACCGTGCCGTCTTCTAAATTAGCATAATCGCGCACCAGCGAGCCGGTGCCAATAATACAGCGATTGCCAATATAACACGGCCCTTTGATCACGGCGTGCTCCAAGATTTTGGTCTGCTCGCCGATCCACACCGGGCCTTCAATAAGAGCGCTCTTGTGAATCTGCGCCGACGGCGCGATCTTCTGTTCTGTGATCTCTTTGTCCATCAAGCGTCGCGCGAGAGCGAAGAGATCCCAGGGGTACTTCAGCGTGGGCGGCTCTTCGTCTATCTGCAGAACGCGCACGGAATGCGTGCGCATCATCTCTCTCAGAGCCTCTTCAAATGCGTACGGGTGCTCTGGAATCCGTCTATAGAAGTCAAAGAAGCTCTGCGATAAGAGATAGATTCCGGCGACGCGCGTGCGCGAAGGCTCTGTGCCCGGTGCGGGCTTCTCAATAAGATCTATGACGCGATCCCCTTCGAGCTTCAGCATCCCATACTCTTGAGGTCGTTCGGTGGGGCAGCCCACCAAGACGGCGGGCGCGTCGTCCGACTGCATCAGCCGCGAGATCAACCGATCGCCGCTGATGTGCTGCGGGTTGAGGACCAAAAAGCGCTCGCGCAAGAGCGCTTGGGCGCAGCGCAGCGCGTCCCCCATGCCCCGCGGCTGCTCTTGTACGGCATACGAGAGCTTCAGCCTCCACTGCGAGCCATCGCCCAGTCCTCTCTCCAGAGCACGATCGGGCGACTGCACGATGAGAATCTCTTCGATCTGCGCCCGCTGCAACGCGGCGAGCGTGTGAACAATAATGGGCTTTCCCAATAGAGAGAAGAGGCTCTTATGCGCGCCTTCAGCCAGAGGCCAGAAGCGCGAAGATTCGCCCGCAGCCAGAATAACCGCTTGCATCGTCAGATTCCTCTCTTTACGTTTCTGTAGGAGCAGACCGCCCCTCACCCCTCCCTGGCCCTCCCCGCTTGCGAGGAGGGAATGGGTGGGGAAGGGAGAGGGATCAGTTCGCTCCTACTCTTCCCGCGCAGATCACCGCGCGCACAAAACGCCCCTCGTGTCCAATAAAGTACGGGATCTGTTTATAATTCTCTAAGTCGAGAATGACGAGATCGGCGCGCTTGCCCGGCTCCAGACTGCCCAGCTTCTCAGCACGTCGCACCGCTGCCGCAGCGTTGAGCGTCGCCGCTGTCAGGGCTTCTTCGACGGTCATCTTCATCTTTAAGACCGCGAGCGCCATCATGAAGAACATCGAATAGATAAGACAAGTCCCGGGGTTGAAATCGGTTCCCAACGCTACGGCCAATCCGGCTTCAATCATCTTACGGGCGGGCGCGTATGCAGCGTTGAGCGAGAAGGCCGTCCCCGGCAAAAGCACTGCGACAACACCGGCTTCTTTCATGGCAGCAATCCCGCGATCCGATATGTGCAAGAGATGATCTGCCGAGAGGGCTTGCAGCTCACCGGCCAGCTCGG
Source organism: Candidatus Acetothermia bacterium (assembly GCA_022683945.1). Taxonomy (GTDB): domain Bacteria; phylum Bipolaricaulota; class Bipolaricaulia; order RBG-16-55-9; family DRXL01; genus SKYB132. Next base: position 17,699 of record JAJHSH010000029.1, read on the forward strand.
CCCCACCGAGAGGACTCAGCTCATCCGCGTGAATCTTCAAACCCAACCCCGCTACGCGACACGCCCTCAACATCTCGCGGCTCTCGTCTATACTAAAAAAGCCCTGCTCGCAAAAGACATCCCCGAACTCAGCTAACGCTTCTCGTTGCACGCGCGGCAGCATCTCTTCGATGATCTCTCGAATATACCGAGACTTCTCGACACCGGCGGGCACGGCATGAGCGCCGCAGAACGTCGGCACGATCTCAAGGCCCTCACCCCCAACCCCTCTCCCGTCTGAACGGGAGAGGGGTGGCGTAGCCGGGGTGAGGGCCTCCCTCAATCTCTGGATGACGCGCAAGAGCTTCAACTCGCTCTCGGTGTCCAGCCCATAGCCGCTCTTAATCTCTATAGTCGTCGTTCCCAAGCGCATCATCTCTAACAGAAATTTTTTCGAAAACTCATAAATTTGATCTTCGGAAGCCTCACGCACTCGCTCTACGCTGGTCAAGATGCCCTTGCCGTACTTTTCGCCCTGACAGCGGGCTAAGAATTCACCTTCGCGGGTGCCGTAAAAAACCGCGTGCGTGTGGGGATCTACCAGGCCGGGAATGGCGACTCCTCCTTGAGCATCGAAGACGTTCTTGGCATGAGGCGCCTCTTTCATGGGACCGATGCGAACGATCTTGCCCTGTTCGATCTGTATGTAAGCACTCTGTATCACCGTTAACTTCCGCATGGCATGGCCGCGGAGGGGTCTTATCCCCTGGGGCGTGACCAACTGCCCGATGTTGGTAATCAGCATGGTGTAAAGATTATACTCGAAGTCTGCAGACAGCGTAAGCGCCCTTACAGTTTGCCCCCGGCTCGATCTCTGATAATTTCAAAGTTCGCGTTTGAAGAGCCATTGCTCCAGCGCAAACTTGCCTGGTCCCATCAGCAGCAGAACAACTCCTAAAGCAAAGAGAGAGAAATCTATATCCCAGAAGCGAGAGAGCCCCAGAGGGTCTTTACCCGCAGCCAGCCCCGCAGGCAATTTGGCTACGAACGTCGCCACAGCCATAACAATAGCAAGCAAAAGCCCACTGTAGCGTGTGAAGATCCCCAACAACACTGCCAATCCACCAAGCACCTCAAGCCAAGCGACTAAAGGAGCCACCCCGTGAGCGAAGGGAATCTGCCATTTGACAAACGCCTCGGTATAGCCGGCAAGATCAGTCACGTGCCTCCACCCATACATAAGGAAGATGAGTCCTAAAGCCAACCTCACTATCAACAGTGCCATATCTTTCCGTTCTTGAAGTAATTGAGCTAGCATGGGGAACCTCCTGAGTTGTGGTTGCGATACTCTACTCGTTGAAGCTGCCAAAAACTGTAAGCCAGCTTACAACAAAACTCAATACCGATACCCTCGCGCTTCGTCCTCGCTGAACTCCACGCCCAAGCCCAATGCTACCCGATTGACGAAGTTAAAATAGCTCACAATGAGATTGATAGATAAAATCTCTTCGTCACCGAAGCCCGCTTGCCTCAGTATAGCAACGTCATTGCCACTTACAGCTGAAGGCTCGCACGTCAGCTTTTGTGCATAGTCAAGCATCGCACGCTCTTTGGAGTCTAGCGGCACTTGGGTATAGTCGCGCTGCACTTGCTCTATAAAAGCCTCGTCTTTGACATACGCTCGGAGCGCTTCGGCGTGATGGCACACGCAGTAGGTACATTGATTGAGCGCCGAGACGACGGTCGCCAACAACTCGCGCTGTCGCCGAGAAAGACCTGATGGCCCGAACATAATAGTTTTGTAAAAATTCAGGTGCGCCAGCATTGCGTTGGGCTGAAGACTGTGGACTTTTATAATATTGGCGACCTTGCCACGAGATCTCTTGATCTCTTCGTAGCATTCTTTGAGTCTGCCCTGAGCTTCTAGCTCATCAATGACGCGAATCCAGGCCATTGTCGCTCACCTCACGAGAGTGATCTTACAGTCTGACAGAAGCTTTGGGCAAGTGCTGTAAGCTCGCTTACAGATTTCCCAAGAGGAAGAGCGTAGAGTCAGTCTGTGGAGGTAGATAACTGATGCGTGAAATACTTTTAGGTTTAGCCATAGCTGCGGCTCTCGTTGTGGGCATAGCCCTGTTTTACGGAGGCACGGGGAGCAAACTCGATGCCAGAGACCAAGTTCTTGCGAACGGGTTTAAACAGTTGCGCGAGTTTTTGAGCGACAGCCCCATCCAACCGGCAATGCCCGAACATCTCATCAAGATACTTGAAGACGGAACCGGGTTCTTCTTGCACTTTGACAAGCCCGTCGGACAAGACAAGCAGGTCTTATGGCTCGGCACGATGATCCCCGGACGATTCTGTAAATCCGACGAAGAGCGGGTGCGCCAGACCCACGGCCCCGGCTTTGTGCATTTTCACCAGAAGTTCATTCCGGGCAACGATCCCAACGCTGGCCACGGCGGCAAGGGCGGCGAAGAGGGCTTCTGGTTCCGCCATATCGCCGTCACGGATATTCCCCATGGCGATATGAGCGCTATGATGGCCGGCACGGGTGTGCCGTGGGGGCCGGTCAGTCCGGGAATTGATATGAACTTCATGCCCACGCCTGCCCCGGAGTGCTGATGAAAACACTATGGAGCCGTCGCAGGGTGTTGAGCGCGCTCGGCACCGGAGCTTTCGCTGGAGCCCTGGGAGGCCTTCTAACGGGCTGCAAGCACGAAAAATTCTCTGCGCAGCGGGTCATTCAGATCGGCGGTCCCAAAGGCGAGATGGTCTTCATTCCTGATCGGCTCAAGATCAAGCCCGGCGAGACCGTCACTTGGGTTCTGCAATCGGGCGGCCATACCGTGACGGCCTATCACCCCAAAAATCACAGTGCGTACCAAGCCCGGATTCCCAACGAAGCTGAGCCGTGGGATTCTGATCTCTTAGTAGAAAAGGGCGCGACGTTCGCGTGGACTTTTGACAGAGAGGGCGTCTATAACTATTTCTGTCGTCCGCACGAGAGCGTCGGCATGGTAGGAGCGATACTCGTGGGACGCCCGCTCGATGGGCCGGGGCTAGCTCTCCCTCAAGCGGAGTTACCCGCGCTGGCACGCAAGAAGTTCGAAGAATTGATCGCCTGGGCTAAGAGCGAGTCGTGATCGTTTGCAGTCTCTGAAGATCGTTGATGACCAGTCGCCCGCGCCGTCGTCCAATCACCCCCGCCCGGCGGAGCTGGTTGAGCAGCAGCGTGGTCGTTTCGCGCGTGCTGCCGATCAGCTCCGCTAGCTCTTGATGCGTCAGTTTCAGGGCGATCTCAATCCCCTGCGGTGTTTTCTGGCCTTCTTCGTGGGCCAAGCGTTCTAAGAGGCGCGCTAACCGCGTCGGCACGTCTTTGAAGAGCAGATCTTCGAGTTTGATCTGAAGCTCACGAAACTGATCGCCAACCCATTTCGTCAATCGCAGTGCTAGCTGGGGTCGCTCTTGCGCAAAACGTACTAATTCGTCTTTGGGGATCAGACACAACTCAGAGTCTTCTAACGCTTGAGCGATGAAACGATAAGGTTCACGTCGCTCGCTGAAGACCAGCTCGCCGAAGGGCTGTCCCGGACGGCAGATTGCTGTAGTGAACTTGCGCCCGCGCTCGTCGAGATAGACGAGCTTCACCCGGCCTTTCATAAGAAAATAGACGGTCGTATTAGGATCGCCGGGAAGATAGATAGCTTCTCCACGTTTGTATTTGCGACCCTTCGTGTAGCGACTCAGCTCCCGCATATCTTCCGGACTGAGAGCGTCGAAAATATTGATCCCCAACACACACCAGAAGTTGCGCGATTCCAGTTCAGCCTGCATTTTTTCAGTTTACTGAGGTTTGCACAGATTTACAAATACGGCCTCTCTAGTATAATGAGGGCTATGATCGTCATCGAAGTCGAACGGTTGACAAAAAGATTCGGCGATCTTGTGGCTGTCAACGATCTCTCTGATGCAAACTCTTGTGCAGTTCCTGCCGCTCACACCTCTGATGCAAGCGCTGCGCGCCGTCGCGCTCAACGACGCATCTCTTATCTCCTTGGGCCCAGAGCTCTTGCAGGTCGGCCTTTGGCTGGCCGCGACGTTTCTGCTCGCCGCCAAAGTCTTCAAATTCCGCACCGACTAAAAGAGCGATTGGGGCAATTCGCCCTGCAACGCTAGCGGCGGATCTTGCGTGAAATCTATCAGAGCCGCCTGCTCGCGCTTTAATGGCTCTTCGCTGAAGAGAATCACGTCGCTCCGTTCGGAGAACTGGCTGAGAATCTCTTGGTGATCCCACAGCGCAAGGCCAAGTCCTATGAGCGGTCGGCCCGCAGCCTCGTAGAAGATCTGGTAGCTCTGGCTGCTGTGATAGTGGACTTCGATTTCGGCATGGCGGCCCACGGCGGCGCGGGGCGCTGCCGGTGTAGCGCGGAGTATGACGGCGCTCGGCCCGGGCAATAGGCGCTCCAGCGCGCGCCGCAGGCGCGGCAGCAACGGAACCGTATAGAGCCGCAGCTCGGTCATGCTCCCAATATAGAGCGCCAACGGTCTGTCGAGTTCTCTCTGGAGATCTTGGAGTCTCTGGGCGACCTTCGCCTGAAAGGCGTCGCCGCCGACCGCGTAGGCCGTATCGGTCGGAAAGACGACGATCTTCCCTGCGCTTATCGTCTGTTGGATGCGCTCTATGATTCTTGTTGACGGCTGACTCTTATAGTTTAAATGAAGCACCTCTGCTGCCATAAGATCATCCTCCCACCGATCTCTCTTTTTAATCTTGCGGCAAGGACGGAGATTTGTCAAGACGGGCTGGCATTCTACGAAGAAGTCATCTAAACTCTAATATAGATATAGATGAGCCGCATTCTGGGAATTGATGTAGGAGAGAGACGACTGGGTTTGGCCCTCAGCGATGAGACCAGCACTCTTGCTAGTCCCTACGGCGTCTACGAACGCTCCTCGCTGGAGGCCGATCTCGCTTATCTTAAAAAGTTAATAACTTCTCAAAAGATCTCAGAGATCGTCCTCGGGCTGCCCATCAACATGGACGGCTCGCTGGGCCCTAAAGCCCAGGAGATTCTGGAGTTCAAAAAGACGCTGGAAGAGCGCTTGACGATCGCCGTCGAGCTGTTCGATGAGCGCTTGACGACGGCAGAGGCTGAGCGCGTGCTGCTCAGCGCCGACGTCAGCCGCCGCAAACGCAAGAGCGTGCGCGATGCGCTCGCTGCTGTCTTGATCTTACAAGGGTATCTGCAAAAAAAGTCTCTAGAGTCACAGATGTCGAAAAGCCAAGACTTATGATATCGGTTTGACTTTAAGCCCCTGTTGGTCTACCATCTCAGTAGTAAAGGAGTTCGAGATGCATGGCTAGAGGCGGTCAGAAACGCAGCCAAGAGCCAAGTCCGCAAGAAGAGCAAAGAAGATAGGCTTGGAGAAGTGAAGAGCTGTCAAAATATGCAATCTGGGAATACTGACCGATGCGGATTGATTTCTCTTTGGAGAGAGCCGAAGACACGAGAGAGCGTCGCACTTTCGAGATCGAAGGTGGAAAGGTCCAATCGTTTAGGCTGCAGCTGGAAATCCGCATCGAGGGCGAGTGGAAACCCGTCATCAGATGGGATACTACCCATGGTTTTGTGGACTGTGACCGATACAACTTGCAAGGGGAGAAAAGAAAGTCCATACTTAATGTGTCGTTTGAAGAGGGGCTGACGCGAGCCCAGAATGCCTTGAACGCGCATTGGCATCTCTATCGCCAACGATTCTTGGAGGGGTGGTTCCCAGATGAGCGCTAAGATGACGACTCACGAGCGCAAAAATACACAGCTTATTGCGATCTTTGATGAGATTCTTCGCAAGCGGCCTGAACTGCTGGAGGAGGTCCCGAGTGGGGCTTCTCTTGTGATGCAAATCGAGGGCGATGAAGCATTCAACACTTGGGCGCAGCACGTAGCAGAGAAGAATAGCCCCGAACGCCCAAAGTTCTTTGTCCGCTTTACCCTCAAAACTCCCGTTGCATCGAAAAAACCACTCTCTTGGAAACAAGTCGGGGAACTAGAGCTTCAGTCTGCAGTGTAACGCTTTCTTCCCTGGGGCATGCGAATGGCCTAGAACTGTCCTATTTGAATCTGATCTTCTGAACGCGCGAGTTGCCGTTGTCCGCGACGAAGATCACGCCGTCAGCGCCTACGGCGATATCTACAGGCTGATTGAACTGCGCGTCGCCGCTTCCTAGGCTTCCCCATTTGGCAGTAAACGCCCCGTCCCCAGAGAACTTCTGAATCCGGTCGTTCCACGTGTCGGCGACATAGACGTTGCCCTGAGGATCTACAGCGATCCCCAGAGGAGCGCTGAACTGCCCATCGCGCTCCCCCGCAGAGCCCCACTGCCCCAGATAAGAGCCGTCCAGCATAAATCTCTGGACGCGCGCGTTGCCCGTGTCCAGCACATAGACAAAACCCTGATTGCTGACGGCTATGTCATTGGGGGAGTTAAATTGCCCTTCGCCGGAGCCGAAGCTCCCCCAGCGCGCGATCAACGTTCCCGTCGGGCTGAACTTCTGCACTCTGTTGTTCACTTTGTCTACTACATAGAGATTGCCTACAGAGTCGGTAGCTACTCCCGTGGGAAAGCTGAACTGTCCCTCTCCCGTGCCCAGATTGCCCCACTGGGCCACAAAGCCGCCGCTCTCGGTGAACTTCTGCACTCTCTGATTGCCCGCATCGGCGACATAGACAAAGCCCTGCGGGTCAACCGTTACGCCCAATGGCCCCATCAGTTGGCCGCTGCCGGAGCCGCGGCCACCCCACGTGGAGATCGGTTGCCCATCGCTCGTAAAGCGCTGCACCCGATTGGTGTCAAAATCCGTGACGTAGAGTTGCTCTCTGGAATTGAGAGCGATGTGAGAGATCCCATTGAATTGACTATCCCCCGTGCCGCGTGCCCCCCACTTGCCCAAGAACTGAATGAGCATCACAGCTTCAAAGCTGAAAGCAACGGGCGTGCTCTGATTGCCCGCTTCGTCTATGAGTGTGATGCGCAGGCGGACTTTCTGGGGAATCCGCGAGAAGACAAAGAACGGAAAACTGCCCTGCGTCTGGCCCTTCACTTTGGGGTTGAAGCTGAACGCCGCAAAATCTGCGGCCTCGATGACCTCAAAGCGCGCTTGGGATATATCTCCGTCGGCATCGCGAAAGCGCACGACCCCGAACATCTTGCTGCCATCGGCGGGGATGGGTGACTTCAGATCAATACCGAGAATCTCCGGAGAGAGCGGACTACCGCCGCCGCCCTGCGGTTGTGCTTGCCCTAGCGAGACGATCAGCCCTAACAATAACCCTGCGAGAAGCCCACTGCGTACGAGTGCCATCGTTGCCACTTCCCTTCTTATCTTAGGTAGGTGTCCAACACAAAACCTCGGGTAATACTATAGTACCCTAATAAGAAAAAGACAAGAGCAGGTGTCCCGATCTCTGCGGGCAGGGGTACAGAGTTCAGGGTGTATGCGAAACGGTGAAGCCCTCGGGAAAGAGGTCGCTGCGATAGATAAAGAAGCTGCCTTCGGGTTCTTTTTCCGTAGCGACGCTGCGCATCCCCAAGAAGCGCTCGCCGTCGCGATAGAACGTGAGCGAAAATCGTTCGCTTTTCAGTAAATACTCCTCGGCGGCTGTTCTCGCCCCATCGGGCGCTTGCAGGCTGACAGCTCCCAAGCGTTCAAGGATCACCGTGGGGGTAGGGGGAGCGGGCTCGCCCGCGCGTCGCTCTCCCCGCAGACTAATAATCTTCAGCGAGAGAGGTTCAGGAGCATCGGCCCAGAGCGCCAACACCGTGTAAGAGCTGAACATCCCCAAGAGCAGAAACGGCTCTTGAGGCAGACTGACAGCACTCTCGCTCTCGCCATCGCTGAGCAGGCCCTCGGTCGCATGAAAGAGCGCGCTCACTTTGCGATTTCCGATGCCCACCGGCCCATTGATCGCCAGTTGATAACTGAGCGGGCGCTTTTCAGCATCGAAGCGCATGACTTGCAAAAAAGTCGCTTGGGTATTAATAAAAGCGATTTTGAACGTCAGTCTTCCTTGGGATTCAAGGACGAGCTCGCCGGTGGGAAGGCGTTTGAGAGAATATTCTTCGGTAGCAAACTGCTGGCCACGACCTTCGATGGTGAGCCTGCCTTGATCGAGCAGACCGACCTTCGGAGAAGAGGGCGGCTCTGGCGGCATGGGAATAGTCGCTTCGGGGGTAGGGGGAGAAGTCGGAGGAGACGACGGCGAACTGGGCAAGGGCGGTAGAGCGGTGCTCGAAATCTCTTTCGGAGCCCCCGGCCCGAGCGCCCACCAAAGTCCCATCACACTGAAGATCCCTAGAAACAGAAGGACAATCGCAAGAACAGCTAGGCTACGACGCATGATCTCTCCATTTCAGAGTTCACGGTACCGGGTCGATTCCGCCGGGATGGCCCGGATGGCACCGAACTATGCGCTTGATCGCCTGCCAGCCGCCCTTCAAGAACCCGTATTTCTGGACGGCCTGTCGGGCATACTCCGAACACGAGGGGTAGAAGCGACAAGCGCTGGGCAAGAAGGGCGAGACCAGCTTCTGATAGGCTACCACGAGCACGATCCCTAGAGCACGCATGGCTCTTTTCCCTCCCTTGCAGAGTATTGTAATACAAAGAGCTTTGCTCCGTCAATTTCTAATCGTAGTCGGGCTCTTCTTCAAGAAGTGGTGCTGCGCGTTGAAACTCTTCTATCAGTTCTCGCGCCTCTTCAGCGCGGCTTTCAGGGACGCGTACTTCAATTGGGCCTAGGGGATAGGCCGGCCCCATCTCATATCCGATAAAACACTCTATCTGCGCCTCCGCAAGTGTCGCCTTGATAATGCTCGCTTCGTATATATCCCGAGCGATGTAGATAGAGACCAATCGTGCAGGAGTCTCTGACATCAGAAGCTCACCTCTTGATTTGCCGTGCGATCGCTATTCTAACGACTTGAGAGAGTGATCGCACGTCGCTAAGATAGTCCTGCACCAAGGAGGCCCTATGAAGAGCATCATTCGCAACGCTTCGCTCGCATCCGCCGGCCAACAGAAGATAGAGTGGGTTCAGCGACGCATGAGCCTGCTCAACAGAATCCGCACGGAATTCGAACGCGACAAGCCGTTCAGAGATCTCCGACTCGCGCTCAGTATTCACTTGGAAGCGAAGACGGCCTATCTGGCACAGGTCTTGAAAGCCGGCGGCGCTGAGGTGGCCGTGACCGGCTGTAATCCCCTGAGCACCCAAGACGACGTCGCCGCGGCTTTAGCTGCCAAGGGCGATATCTTCGTGGCGGCGTGGCGCGGCGCGACTCCCGAAGAGTATGAATCTCATTTGAAAGCCGTCTTGCAGACCAAGCCCCATATAATCTTGGACGACGGCGGCGACTTAACAAAACTTCTGCACGGCGAGCTTTCAGAGCTCGCGAAAGATATTCTCGGTGGCACCGAAGAGACGACCACCGGCGTGCGACGCTTGAAAGCTCTGGCTGCTCAGAAGAAATTGCGCTTCCCCATCTTCGCCGTCAACGACGCCCAGATGAAATTTCTCTTCGATAATCGCTACGGCACGGGACAGTCTACTTGGGATGGGATTATGAGAACGACGAATCTCTCGATCGCGGGGAAGACGGTAGTCGTGGCGGGTTACGGCTGGTGCGGTCGCGGGATCGCCCTGCGAGCCAAGGGACTCGGCGCGAACGTCATCATCACAGAAGTGAACCCCGTGCGGGCGATAGAGGCCGTCATGGACGGTTTTCGCGTCATGGAGTTGGTCGAAGCCGCACCCCTAGGCGAGATCTTCGTGACGGCCACCGGATGCAAAGATATCATCACGGAAGAATCTCTGAAGATTATGAAAGATGGAACGATCTTAGCGAACTCCGGACACTTCGACGTGGAGATTCGCAAGCCCGATCTAGAGAGACTTTCGGTCGCGCGCCGGACGATTCGCTTCAACGTCGAAGAGTTCGAAATGAAAGACGGTCGGCGGCTCTATCTCTTGGCCGAAGGGCGCTTGGTGAATTTGGCCGCCGGGGATGGCCACCCCGTCGAGATCATGGATCTCTCATTTGCACTGCAAGCGCTCACTTTAGAATATATAGCGAAGCATCGCTCCGAGCTACAGCCGAACTTGTACCCTGTCCCACCGGAGATAGATCACCGTGTCGCGCTGCTCAAGCTGGAGACGCTGGGTATCACAATAGACAAGCTCAGCCCGGAGCAGCAAGCCTATCTTGAAAGAGCACTATAAACTGAGTATACTAATCTGAATTTGACGAGAAGATCTAGGAGGTACGATCTTATAACAATGGCCAACACTCAGACGAGCTATAAGCCCCGCCTGCCCAAGGTCCTAGCCGACGGCAAGATTCACGCCATCGGACGCCGCAAAGAATCCGTTGCGCGCGTCTTTCTCCAGGCCAACGGAGACGGAAAAGTCATCGTCAACGGCAAACCCGCGGAAGTCTATTTTGCCGCCGATCCGTATATCAAAGATCGTTTGGAGCAATTGATTCGGCGTCCGTTCTATGTGACCAACACGCTCAATCGCTATGATGTCATCGCCAACTGCACGGGCGGGGGCTTCACCGGTCAGATGGAGGCAATCCAGCTGGGCATCGCACGGGCTCTCTTAGCTGTCAGCGAAGATTATCGCACGCTCTTGCGCCGCGAAGGGCTGCTCACGCGCGACCCGCGCATGGTCGAGCGCAAGAAATACGGCTTCCATAAAGCTCGCCGCGGCCAACAGTTCAGCAAGAGATAACATAAACCCTTTGGGCGAACACTCAAATCAAGAAGGAGATGCTTCATGAAAGCCGGCATACACCCGGAGATGAAGAAAACCGTGATCCGCTGCGCCTGCGGAGCCGCTTTAGAGACCTACTCAACCTCGGATAATCTGCACGTAGATATTTGCTCCAAGTGCCACCCGTTCTTTACCGGGGAAGAGAAGCTGATCGACACCGAAGGGCGCGTACAGCAATTTGAGCGCCGCTACGGAAAGAAACAGAAGAAATAGCAAGATGCGCTTCGAAACGAAGGCCGTGCAGGCTGGACGGGAGACCGACCCCATCACCGGGGCGCTCATCCCGCCGATCCATCAGGGCGCGACCTTCGTTCAAGAAGAGCCGGGCGTCCATAAAGGCTACCCCTACGGGCGCACGGGAAATCCCACACGCGCTCTCTTAGAGAGAGCCATCGCTGAGATGGAGAGCGGAAAGCACGGGCTGGCTTTTGCTTCGGGCTTGGCTGCCGAAGACGCGATCGTTCACTTATTGCAACCCGGCGATCACGTCCTCTGCTGCGATGACGTCTACGGCGGAACTTATCGGCTCTTTGAGCAAGTGCGACGTCGCTACGGGTTAGAGTTCTCTTATTTTGACACGACCGAGGCCGACGCCATCAAGCCACAAAAGAAGACCAAACTCATCTGGCTCGAATCTCCGACGAACCCGTTATTAAAGATTGCCGACCTCGCTGCGATAGCTAAGCGCAAGGGCGACGCCCTGCTCGTCGTAGACAATACTTTTGCGACGCCCTATCTGCAACGGCCCCTGGAGCTTGGCGCGGATATTATCGTGCACAGCTCGACCAAATATCTCAGCGGGCACGGCGACGTCATCGGCGGGCTCATCGTCACTTCTAACGCCGAAGTCTATGAGAGACTGAAATTCTTGCAGAACGCCATCGGCGCGGTGCCGGGGCCCTTCGATTGCTGGCTCGTCTTACGCGGCTTTAAGACGCTCGCTCTGAGAATGAAAGCGCACTCAGAAAACGCGCAAGTTGTCGCAGAGTTTCTCAGTAAGCATAAAAAAGTTGAGCGCGTCTACTATCCCGGACTGGCTGCTCACCCCGGTCACGCCGTCGCGAAAAAACAAATGAACGGGCTTTACAGCGGGATGCTCAGCTTCGAGCTGAAGGGCGATGTGAAGAAGTTCGTGCAGGCGACGAAAGTCTTTGTGCTCGCCGAGAACTTGGGCATGATCGAATCGCTCACGACCCATCCGGCGACGATGACTCACGCTTCGATTCCGCCCGAAGAGCGCGCCCGCCGGGGCATTAAAGACAACTTAGTTCGGCTCTCTATAGGGGTCGAGAACGCTCAAGATCTGATCGAGGATCTCCGACAAGCTCTTGATTATGCTTAGAAGATTCTCGACTCTACAGACTCTATTGACTCTCTAGACTTAATTTTTATTATGCGCGTCGCAGAGAATCTGTTAGGACTGATCGGCCGGACACCGATGGTCACCCTCAACCGCATCAACCCTGTCAAGGGCGTGCGGCTGCTGGCAAAGTTGGAGTATTTTAACCCCGGAGGCTCGGTCAAAGATCGCATTGGGATTGCTATGGTCGAAGCGGCCGAGCGCGCGGGGAAGCTCAAGCCCGGAGATTGGATCGTCGAACCCACCAGCGGCAACACCGGCGTCGGGCTGTGCATCGCGGCGATCTTGAAGGGCTATCGGGTGGTCTTCACCATGCCCGATAAAGTCAGCCCAGAAAAGATTGACCTGCTAAAAGCTTATGGTGCCGAGGTCGTCGTCTGTCCGACCGCCGTTGCCCCTGAAGATCCCGAAAGCTATTACTCTGTTGCTAAGAAGATCGCGCAAGAGCGCCCAGCGTTCTTGCCCAATCAGTATGAGAACTCAGCAAATACCGAAGCGCACTATCGCGCCACCGGCCCGGAGATCTGGGAGCAGACCGACGGGAAATTAGAGGCGTTCATCGCGGGCGTGGGCACGGGGGGCACGATCAGCGGCATCGGACGCTTCCTCAAAGAGAAGAATGCTCAAATAAAAATTATCGGGGCCGATCCCGAAGGCTCGATGATCTACACGGAGTTCTATAAGCTCCCCCGAAACGTCCATACGTATCTCATTGAAGGGATTGGTGAAGATATTATCCCCGGCACGCTCGATTTCAAAGTGATAGACGAGATCGTTCGCGTCTATGACAAAGAGTCTTACGCGATGGCGCGCGAGCTGGCGCAGAAAGAAGCTATTCTGACGGGCAGTTCCGGGGGCGCCGCTCTGGTCGCTGCGCTGCGCTGCGCCGAAAAGATCCGCAGGGGCACCCTCGTTGTGCTCATCCCTGACACAGGGCGTCAGTATCTCAGCAAAGTCTATTCCGAACGATGGTTGCGCGAAAACGGGTTGGTCTGATCGTCGGGTTAGTAATCACCGGGGCGCTGCTCAGCGGCTGCGATCTCTTCACGCCGCCGCTCTTGGTGATGCACGAGGGGTTTGAGTCTGGGCTACAGATGTGGCACAAAGGCTCTGATGTCCCGCCCGATCCCGTGACGCGCAAGCCCGTCGTCTGGGAGATCGACCTCTCTCAGGAGCAAGCCACAGAAGGCAACTGGGCCACGCGCTGGTTTCTCGATGGCCGCCAAGGCGACGGCACCATCTGGTTGGTCACTCTTCTCAGTGTTCACAAGAACCGCCCGTTAGCAGTGACGCTTTCGCTTCAGCTTTGGAGTCCCGCAGCCAGTGCTATGCCACGCGCTCAGGTCGTCACCTACGTCGGACCGTTAAGACCCGTCGAGAAAGCCGAGTTCACTCACCGAGAGCCTGCCGACAAGAAAGCAGGCTGGCAGCGCTATCGTTTCACGATTCCCGTGGGGACCACCGAGGGCGAACTTTGGGTAGCGCTGGGCATCAGCGCAGCGCAGAAGACGCTCTTGGAGTATTTTATAGACGACGTGCGGGTTGAGGTGCGCTAATAGAAGAACCCCAATCGTTTGCTTATCTCAGATACTCATCAAGCACCAAAACCATGCATTGCGCTCGCGGTTGACGTACTTTTGAGCATCAATTCCCCGCCAGACCTCTTTGCCTAAACCCTTAAGCTCCAGCAGGCTGTGGGGCTGGCTGTCGCTTGATGTGAGAGACGCTCGCAAGACAGAGGCAATAGTCTCCAAAAGCTCCAGCTGCTCTTCAGGACGCAGTTGTTTCACACTATTAAGTATTGCTCCATAACCAGACTCTCTCTTAGCTATGTTCCCTTCTTTCTTTCAATGCTATATTTTACATGAAAACCGTCACTTGTTAAAGCAAGTCTGATGGAACTTTTGGAACAGTGCCGCGATCTTCCAAAGCAGCTCGGTGGCGCTGGTCAACACGACGCTTTTCTTTTGCTATAATGGGGCTTTGAACAGGGACTCTAAAGGAGACAGAAGGAGGAACTTTGTGATCGGTTGCAGGTTTTCAGTTGTCGCTATGTTGCTCACGCTCTTGTTGTTGCTGCTAGCCCCGCTGGCGCTGGCCAAGACGATCGAAGTCCCCAAAGACTTCGCCACCATTCAAGCCGCGGTGAACGCCGCTGACCCCGGCGATCTTATTCTGGTCAGTCCGGGCAGCTATCGCGAAAATATTATTATTAGAAAGAGCTTGGAGCTGCGCGGTTCCGGCGCCGAGACTATCGTTGATGGCAGCGCCGCGCGCTCGCGCCCCACGATCTGGGTGCAGGACGCCACCAACGTTATTATTCAGAACCTCACGATCACCAAAGGACGTCGCGGCATCCAAGTAGATCGCAGCAGCCAGATTCTCATCGCCAAAAACATCATTCAAGCCAACCGCCGTCAGGGAATCCTCATCACGGAAAACTCGCACACCGTAGAGATCCGCGAGAATCAGATTCTCGACACCCAGCCCGACGAGGGCAATATCTTAGGTAATGGGATCATTCTCAATAGTGCCAAGGACGCTCGTCTCTCAAATAATCTCATCGCGCGCAGCGCCTACAGCGGCATCCGGCTCTTGAGTGCCACCGCCCACATCGAGGGCAACATTCTAGAAGAGAACAATTTTTACGGCATGGAGATCTGGCCCAATTGGATAGACTCGCCCGATATACCCTCCCAAGCGGTGATCACCCATAATATTCTGAAGAACAACGTGCGCGCCGGGATCTTCATTACCGAAGAGTCTATCGCACAGCTGCGCAACAACCAGATCGTCGAGACGCGCACCGACCGCGACGGCCGGCACGGCCACGCCCTCTGGGTGACCGATGGTTCCATAGTAACTCTGGAGGGGAACGCGCTCGTGCGCAGTCAGGGGCACGGACTCTTCGCGCCCTCCGGGCGCGTCACCCTCAGCGCGAACACCTTATCAGAGAGCACCGGCTGCGGGCTGCGCATCGAAGATGGGGCTTGGCTCTCACTGGCTCCAGAAGCGAAGCTCGCTCTCACAGACAACCGTTCGGGAGAGGCGTGCGGTACCGCGCGACTTCTCGAACCCGCAAAGTCGCTCGCGCTCTCCATCGTTGCCACACAGACGGGATCGCTGAAAGCGCAGGCGCTCACCCTCACCCAAGAAGCGGCGCTCTTGCTCGCACTCTTTGGGCCGGGACAGGAGTCCCCCTATGCACAAGTGCAGCACCCCGAACCGCTCAAGCTCAGCGTAGAAGTCTCTCCTGAGACGCTTGCTTTGGGGACGCGCTGGCGTGCCGTTGTCGAAAACCGTGGAGGAAACAGCACTCTCGTCCTTCTCCAGACCGCTGCGCCCTTTCGCTTGGGCAGTTGCTCCGAGATCACCAGCGAGTTCGGCATTCAGCTCTTTCAGATTGATGGGCCTCCCTTCAGCGAGCGCCAGTGCAATATTATCTACTCTTCACTCAAAGCCGTTCCCGAAGCGATGCGTCGCACCACGACATCTATTACTAATAATCCCAGCGATCCGCAGATCGCCGGCAGCTACACGGGCGGAGGACGGATTAATCTCTTCGGCCCGATGCTGCGGCGCACTCTGGCTTTTGTCTTCATTCACGAGCTGGGGCACGCGGTGCAAGATCGCTTGGTCAGCAGAGAGCTGAACGCGCGCTGGCGCGAACTTCACCGTCGTTCCGGCGACGATCCCGACAACTTTGTCAGCGACTACGCCCAGACCAACCAGGCCGAAGATTTTGCCGAGACGTTCGCTCATTATGTTGAAGAGACGCTGGAGCTGCTGAAGATCGCGCGCGAACGGGCGGCACGAAATAAGACAGTGCTCTTGGAGAAAGTCAAATTGATCTTCGAGCTCTTCGGCACGACGCGCGCCGACGGCCTCCCCGCTGCGTTTATCTATCAACTGCGCATGAAGAGCGATGAAGAGAAGACGCGTCTGGCGCTGCGACGCACGGAAGTGGGGCTTGACGCGGAAGGGCTACCGAAAATTTCGGAGGCCACAGAATGGGAGGAGTTTTGAATTGACAACTCTCCTCTTGAAAGTGCTATAATAGACTCAGCGAAGATCGTAAAGGAGGACGTATGAACCGACGACGCTTCACTCTTATTGTGCTACTTGCGCTGCTCAGCTCTTTCGCACAAGCCCAAGACTATCAACGCCCTCACGAACAACCGGGCCCCGCTCTGGATATCGTCTACGTGCGCTCGTTCCCCTTAGATGTTGCGCCTCTAGAATTAAAAGCGGGCAAGATGGACGTCTATCTGGCTGGTGTTCGCCCGGCTGCGGCGCGGACCCTGCGCGAGATTCCTGGATTGACCCTCTACGAAGCGGCTGCCGGCACCAACGCGATCATTCTCAACCCCGCCCCCGCACCCGAAGGCGAACTCAATCCCTTTGCCATCAAAGAGATCCGTCAGGCCATGCACTACTTGATCAATCGCGATTACGTCGTCAACGAGATCTTCAAGGGCATGGCCGTCCCCATGCTGGCCCATATCAGTTCTTACGATTTTGACTATCTAACGCTCTTTGAGCTTCTCCAAGCCGCCGAGCTGGGATACAACCCCGAACGGGCGCGAACGATGATAGATAAAGCGCTGAGCGAGGCCGGCGCTACCAAAGTAGAGGGCACCTGGCACTATCAAGGGAAGCCCATCACCGTGAAGTTTATCATTCGTACCGAAGACGAACGTCGCGAGATCGGCGACGTCTTAGCCGCCGAGATGGAGAAGGTCGGTCTGAAAGTCGAACGCTTGTATAGAGAATTCGGCCCGGCGCTCAAGATTCTCTATGAGACCGATCCCAAAGATTTTCAGTGGCACCTCTACACCGAAGGCTGGGGCCGCGCGGCCACCGTACGCTACGACACGGGTACTATCAATCAGATGTACGCCCCGTGGTGGGGCAATATGCCCGGCTGGCAAGAAGCAGGCTTCTGGCAGTACGAGCACCCGCAGATAGACGAGCTGGGCAAGCGCGTTTACAGAATGGAAGTCGCTTCCAAAGAAGAACGCGATGCGGCTTATCGCGAAGCTGCCCGTCTGGGGCTGGAAGAGTCTGTCCGCCTCTATGTGGTCAATCGGCTCGATATCTATGCGACGAATAAGAACGTCGTCGGCGTGACGTTGGATTCGACGCCCGGCTTGCGCAATCCCTTCTTCTTGCGCTCGGCTTATATCCCCGGCAAGAACAGCATGACCGTGGGGCATCTGTGGGTCTGGACGGAGCGCACGACGTGGAACCCCATCGGCGGCTTCGGCGATGTCTACAGCGTAGATCTCTGGAGAAATATCTATGATCCCGTGGTGTGGAACCACCCCTTCACAGGGGTGCCCATGCCCTTCCGCGCCACTTATGCTGTTGAGACAGCGGGGCCTCACAATAAGCTCTCCGTCCCTGCCGATGCCGTGATGTGGAACGCCGAGCAGCAGAGATGGGCTCCCGTCGGGGAAGGCGTGCAGGCCGCCAGCAAAGTCGTCTTTGACTTTTCGAAGTACTATCAGAGCGCATTTCACCACGAACAGATGATCACTCCAGCCGATCTCTTTTACCAGCTCTTCCAAACGTATGATATTGTCTTTAACACAGAAAAAGCCCAGATCGAGTCCGCTATTGCTACTAGCGACCGTCCTATCTTGGAACAATTCAAGGGCTATCGTCTGCTCGACGATCGGCGCGTGGAGGTCTATGTAGATTACTGGCACTTCGACCAGAATATGATCGCCAGTCGTGCTTCACTGCCTGCTTACTCATTTGCCATGCCCTGGGAAGTGCGCGCAGCGATGGATCGTGTCGTCTTCACCAAGCGCCAAGCGGCGTATTCAGACACAGCAGCAGGCAAGTTCAAAGTCCCGTGGCTCAGTCTGGTCTTGGAGAAACACGCCCAGATGGTGCGCGACGCTTTGATAGAGCTGCAAGATCAGCCGCTGCCCCCGGCCTTGGTGCTCAACGGGCAGCCCCTCGTCACTCCCGAAGAAGTGCAGGCGCGTATCAAAGCCGCGCTCGATTGGTTTGAGAAGTATAAGCACTTGATTATCAGCAGCGGGGCGTTCTATCTGGCGCGCTTTGACCCGGAAGCGCAGTTCGCCGAGCTGAGAGCGTTTCGTCACCCGACCTATCCGTTCAAGCCCGGTGATCTCTACTTCGGGCTGCCGGAGCCCCTCGAGTTCACTCACATCGCAGTTCCCGATCTGCGCATCGGTGAGCCTTATCGTGCGACAGTTGATCTGCGTGGCCAGGGAAATCTGGGCCTGCGCTACGCACTTCTCGATACAGCTGCTGCCAAGATCGTCGCCTCCGGCGAGGCACAACCCAAGGGCCGACAGAGTGACCAAAGCTTTGTGATTGATCTCTCTGCGGACGCGACCAAGCCGCTCGCGCCGGGGCTCTATCGCTTGGCTCTCGCTGCTTATAGCGACGCCCTCTCGCGCGTCAGCGAAGAACAGAAGACACTTACGGCGCAGCTGCCGCCGACGCCGCCAACACCCGAAGAACCGCAGAAGCCGGAGCAACCGACGACACCGACACAACCTGAGCAGCCCCCGACGCCCACGCCGCCGGTCCCCGTAGCCCCCGATAACACCTGGCCGATGGTGGGGTTCGCCATAGGGGCCTTGGCTGTCGCGCTGTTAGCGATCTGGCTGATCTCGAAGAAGCGCGCGGTTGGGTGAGGCAGTTCTATGGCGCTCTTGCGGCTCCTCGCGATCCGGGCCCTGACGATGGGCCTGGTGCTGGTCACCGTGCTCTTTCTTCTGGTGGTCATCTTAGGAGCAACGGGCTACTCTGACTTAATTCTCAGAAACATCGTGCGCGAGGAGATCCGTTTCATCCGGCAAGGCATGGCCGAAACCATCCGCGATCCCGCTGAATTGGAACGCGTCATCGAACGGTTGCGCCAAGAACGCGAGATCTTCTACGGCTTAGATAAGCCCTGGTACACCCGACTCCCTGAAATGATCGTAAGAGTGCTCACGCTCGATCTGGGCGAGGCGCGCACGCTCCAGACCACACGGGGAAGCCCACGGATCTCCGAGATCATTCTGGAACGCCTCCCCAATACGATCTTGCTCTTCACAACAGCATGGCTCGTATATATTCTCATCGGCATTCCCTTGGGCGTCTATCTCTCCACGCGCGTGGGCGGACGGATCGACCGAGCGCTCTCGGTCTTCTCGTCGGTCTCTTATGCCGTCCCCACGTGGTGGCTGGCGCTCTTTATGATCATGATCTTTGCGATCTCTCTGCGGATTCTGCCCTCCGGAGGCATGTACAGCAGCCCGCCGCCGGAGGGCGGAATGGCGCGCTTTCTGGACTTGGCTTATCACACGATCTTGCCGGTCATCACGCTGGTCTTGGCCGCCGTCGGCCCGGTGATCTACAACACGCGCACGCTCACGCTGACAACAGCTCAAGAAGATCACGTCACTTATGCACGGGCGAAGGGCCTCGCCGAGCGCGCCGTGATGGGGCGTCATATTCTCAGGGTCGCCGCGCCGCCCATTGTGACCGGGCTGCTCTTAGGGCTGACGGGCACCATCGCCGGTGGGATATTGACCGAGACGGTCTTTAATTGGCGCGGTATGGGACGGCTCTACTGGGATGCCCTGCGCGGCACTCCCGACGAAGCTGTGATTATCGGGTTGACGTTTATCTACACGCTCATTTATGTCCTAGCGCGCTTTATCTTAGAGGTGCTCTACTTAGTCTTGGACCCGAGGGTGAGATATTGACCTCCCCCGTCCTGCCCTAACCCCAACCCCGTCCCTAAAGGGAAGGGGCTCCCC
>JAJHSH010000017.1 GCA_022683945.1 Candidatus Acetothermia bacterium
GGTAACGGGAGAGGGGCCGGGGGGTGAGGGCCTCATAGTCATGGTCTCTTGCACGACTCCAAGAGCGCTTCTTTAGTGAACATCGAGTCCGGGAGATCTTTGACCTCCATCTCTAAAGTTGTCATAACGGTCTTCGTCCCAGCCTCGAGGGCATTCTCTATGGTGATCTTGCTGGGGCGCAGCGCACCGGCGAGCTGCTTGCGCTCTTCGTAGACCGCTGTGCGCAAGAGCTTTCCCGTCTCCGTATAGTACTCGCTGCGCAGGGGCAGAAAGTTCTCTGTGTCGGCCCAATAGAGCACACGTGCAAAGGGAACTGTGTCGTCCTTGGCTGTCAGTTCGAGCTTGTACGCCGGGCGCTCTCGCATCTTCTCCGTCCCCAAGAGTTTTGCGTGATAGTCCTTGACGAGATCGACACGCAGAGTATCGGCAATGGTAAACCCCGTACCCAAGACGCTCTGGCGCGCCGAGAGCGGGACGATCCGGCAATTCTCAGGGAAAAGGATGACGACGTCGTCGCCCACGCGCAGGATCTTCTGGCCCTTCGCCTCCTCTGGAGCTAAGACTTCCAACAATGCTTTGTCGCTGCCCTTCTTAAAAATCTTGATGCGATACGTACTGGTAAGTTTTTTCTTCTCGAAGTTCTCTAATGTGCTCGTTCCCACAAACTGGTCGGGATAGCTCGACTCTATAGATCTCTTAAGGATCTCCTCAGCCGCGAGCTGTTGAGCACTTCCCAAGACTATGCTCAGTACGCCACTGGCGAGAACGACCCCTACAATACGCAGAATCTTTGCGTTCATAAGAACGTCTCCTTTCGTTTCCGGATTCAACTTTACACTAACACATACACTCTAGACATGACGCAGTGCCCGCACCGACTCTTGCTGAGAAGCGATATAAGCTGGATAGAGCGCCGCTAAGATCGCTACGGTTTGCGCAAAGAGAAAGAACAGCCCCAACGCCCCCCAAGAGAACTCCGCGTAGAAGGTCGTGCCCATAGGGAGATTCCAAAACTGCGATGCCTGCGTAAACGTCACGCCGACGACGGACAAATACTTTAAGAGCGCTCCGCCAACCGTTGTGCCTACCAGCCCGCCGGCTGTCCCCAAGATGGCGCTCTCTAAGAGAAAGAGCAGACGGATCTCTCCCGGCGTCATCCCCAAAGCCATCAGCGTGCCGATCTCGCGAATGCGCTCAAAGACCGACATGAGCATCGTGTTGACAATCCCCAACGCAGCAATGAGAATCACAACCATAGAGATAATAGCCATAAATTGGCGACGGGTTTCCAGGAGCGAGAAGATCGCCGCGCCCAGCTCTTGCCACGTCTTCACTTCCAGACCGTCATCGTGAAAGCTCTGCTGAATGCGCTGGGCAATCCTCTCTGTCTGATCGGCGCTTTCGAGCATAAGCATAATCTCCGTGGCTTGGCCGCTCATGCGCAGGAGCCGCTGTGCGTCGGCCAGTGACAGCACAAGAATGGAATCATCGTATTGGCTGTAGCCGGTCGTGAAGAGTCCGCCGACCTCGACGTCAATCGCGTTGAGCGCGCCGCGCGCCGTCGTCGCCATGAGCGTCAAGAGATCTCCGAGTTTGATCCCCAGATCGTCGGCGAGCTTTGTGCCGATGAGCGCGTATCCGCGCTCGCCGGAGAGGTATCTCCCTTGTGCGATCTTCGTGGCAACGATCCCTTCGCGTTCGGCATGCGGATCAATTCCCAAACCGAGAACCCCGATGCTCTCAGCGCCGGTGCTCACGATGACGGGAAAGCGAATACGGGGTGCTACGGAGCGCATCCCCGCAAGTTCTTGAAGCCGAAGCGTCACATTCTCGACGTCTTCAATAGCAATATCTAGAGGCATCAAGCGGGCTTTCTCGTGATAGCCTTTGGCGTGCAATTGAATATGCCCGGTCTGGGCTTTGATAAAATCGTCCGTGAATTGTTTATCCACTCCCTGAATGAAACCGTAAAAAAGGAGCACGAGCACTAAACCCAGCCCGATAGCAACAAACGTGATCGTACTGCGGCGCTTGTTGCGCAGGAGATTGCGCGCCGCAATCTTCAGTAAGACTTTCACGGCGCTCTTAGTTTACCAAAGAAATCAGATGGCTCCTATATGCGTACAGTAATTATATTTTATGGGCTTGCACAGTAGCGCTATAAAAACCCGCGACCTCCGGCATGGCACTATGAGCGATGATTTCAACTTGCTCAAAGCCCGCTTCAGAAATAATTTTGAGATACTCTCTGTCTTCTATTGCCCCGGCTAGACAACTTGCCCACGCTGACAGATCACTCTTCATCACATCGGCGACCCTCCCGCGCGTCACGATGTCTGAGACGATCAGCCTTCCGCCGGGCTTGAGCACCCGGAACGTCTCAGAAAAAGCCCTCGCTTTTTCGGGCACAAGATTAATAACACAGTTGCTGATGACGACGTCCACAGAAGCGTCTGCGATAGGGAGCGCTTCGATCTCGCCGAGCAGAAACTCGACATTAGTCATGTCCATCTTCTTGGCGCTCGCTCTTGCGCGCTCGACCATTTCTTCGGTCATGTCTACGCCGATGGCTCGTCCACGCGGCCCAACTTTCTGCGCAGCTAGAAAGACATCAATCCCGCCGCCGCTGCCCAAATCCAACACGGTCTCGCCCTCGTGCAAGTCGGCATAAGCAATGGGGCTTCCACAACCCGCGCCGACACTGAGCACCTCATCACTGAGTTTTTCAAGGTCTTCTTTCGAATAGCCAAGCTGTTCAAAAGAGTTGGTGCCCATGCTGCTGCAACAGCTATCTTTAGCGCAACCGCACCCGCTCTGGGCGAGCTGGCCATAATGCTCCCGAACGGCTATTTTAATCTCTCCTCTATGGTTCATGATCGACTCCCTTCTTTCTTTGTTTTGGATGAAGATCGTAGGCTAAGCCTCATACATGCGTCGGCTCGCCGTATGACTATATTCGAGTTGTACGCCGGACACCTCCTAGCTTTACTTCGCATTGATATATTTAGAAATCTCGATACATTGAGCGAAAAAAATCTCATACAGCTTTTTTGAATTCCTCACAAAGCTCTGCGAGAAAAGGCTCATTGCGCCGATAATACATCCAGCGCCCGATCTTCTTCCCTTCGATCAATCCAGCCCGCTCTAAAACGGCCAAATGATGCGAGATGGTTGGCTGCGCCAATCCAATGGCCTCGACGACATCACATACGCACATGCCGGGTTCATCAGCAGAAACGGAAACGCAGCTGCAGCACCCACTACGCGACAAGATGGCCAAGATGCGGAGTCGTGTCTCGTCTCCTAAAGCCTTGAAGACCTCCGCCAATCTCTCCCGCGTCACTGTCAATTTCATCACGATTTCTCTTATCGTTATATTTAAATTCATAAATATTATATCCCAACCTCAACAGTTTGTCAAGGGGTTCCATGTGATTTTCATCTTCTTTGCAGTCTTTATGAATTCTTTTTGTATCGAATTTCCAGATGATGAGAATTAGCTTTTCTTGTCGGAATTATTCTTACCCACCCCACTCCGATACTCAAGGGGGCCGCACCCCCGGCCCCCTCCCCTCTCTTAAAAGAACACACTTAGAGACGGATCGCAGTAGGGTTCTGTATCTGATGGGGATGCTCCGGCCCGGCATAGGTTTTCAGTTTCTTGAGCATCCTGCGCCCCAGCACTGTCTTGGGGAGCATATTGCGCACGGCCTCTTCGATAGGCTTCGTAGGGTGCCGCTCGATCATTTCAGAGAACGTCCAAGAGCGCAGCCCTCCGGGGTAGCGCGAATAGTGATAATAGATCTTCTGTTCGGACTTCTTCCCCGTCACTTTGATCTCCTTGGCGTTGATGACCACGACATAGTCGCCCACGTCTACGTGCGGGGTATAGTTGGGCTTATGCTTGCCCATTAAGATTTTAGCGACTTGAGAGGCCAAGCGCCCCAGCGTCGCCCCGCGGGCGTCGACCAAGACCCAGCGGTGCTGAAAACGTTTATCTAAATCTTCTTTCTTCATCAGCGTCGTATGCTGCATAAGAATTCTCCTCCTGTAGGGGCAATTCGCGAATCGCCCCTACTCATGGGTTGCACAGGTATCGTAGATGTGTTATGATAGCACAATCGGGAACGTCTTGCAAAGAAGATGCCCTTGACAGTGGAGGGACGATTCTCTATAATAGTTCTGCACTTAGGGGATCGCTTTTGCCAAAAACTCTTCGGCTGACGATCTCTCGCACACCCATCTCGCCAGCTTGGGGTGTCTCTTTAGTTCGGTGTTGAGGAGATACCAGCGCGGCGAGCAATGGAGATCAATCTCATGAGGAGCATCATATAGATTATGCCGACGATCAGTCAATTGGTGCGCTACGGACGCACCCAGATCAAGAAGATCAATCGTCGTTCGATCGCGCTGGGGCACTGCCCGCAGAGGCGCGGCGTCTGCGTGCGCGTCTTCACCAAGACGCCGAAGAAGCCCAATTCGGCATTGCGCAAGGTGGCTCGCGTACGCCTGAGCAACAAGCAGATGGTCACGGCTTATAT
Source organism: Candidatus Acetothermia bacterium (assembly GCA_022683945.1). GTDB lineage: Bacteria > Bipolaricaulota > Bipolaricaulia > RBG-16-55-9 > DRXL01 > SKYB132. Next base: position 4,542 of record JAJHSH010000017.1, read on the forward strand.
CGGTGGCGAGGGGCATAACCTCCAAGAGCACTCGATGGTCTTGGTGCGTGGTGGGCGCGTGAAAGACCTGCCCGGCGTAAACTATCACGTCGTGCGCGGCGCGCTCGACTGCGCCGGCGTCGAAGGCCGCAAGCGCGGTCGCTCCAAATACGGTGTCAAGAGATCTGCCGGCGCTGCCGCGCCGGCGAAATAATGTCGGCAATATCGAATTGAAATGAAGAAATTAAAATTGGAATTGGAAGAAGGACGGGATCAGCAATGAATCAGCATCTGATGGAGCGTGTCATCCCCGGACGATCCCCGGCACCGGATGTCCGTTACAGCAGTCAAATGGTGGAGAAATTAATTAACTACATTACGCAAGAGGGCAAGAAGTCCGTCGCCCGCAAGATCGTCTATGAAGCGTTTGATATCCTCAAGGAGAAGACGGGCGAGCACGCTTTGGAAGTCTTTTATAAAGCGATGAATAATATCATGCCCAAGCTGGAGACGCGCTCGCGCCGTGTCGGCGGTTCTTCTTATCAGATCCCCTATGAAGTCCCCGAGGAGCGCCAACGTACGTTAGCACTGCGCTGGCTGGTCGGGGCAGCGCGCAAGCGACGCGAACACACGATGGCCGCGCGCCTGGCAGCCGAGCTGCTCGACGCCCTCAAGAACCAGGGCGAATCCATCAAAAAACGCGAGGAGACCCACCGCATGGCCGAATCCAACCGCGCCTTCTCGCACTACCGTTGGTAGGTTGACCCTTCCTATGAAAGCCCTCGGATACAATCTCGACAAGATTCGCAACATCGGAGTCATCGCCCATATTGACGCGGGCAAGACGACGACTACAGAGCGCTTGCTCTTCTACACCGGGCGGATTCACGATATTGGCGATGTCGACGAGGGCGACACCGAGATGGACTGGATGCCCCAAGAGCGCGAACGCGGCATTACGATTACTTCGGCAGCGACGACGTGCTTCTGGCGCGACCATCATATCAATATCATAGATACTCCCGGACACGTGGACTTCACCGCCGAGGTCGAGCGCTCGTTGAGGGTCCTTGATGGTGCCGTGACGGTCTTCTCTGGAGTGGACGGCGTCGAGCCCCAATCCGAGCAGGTCTGGCGCCAAGCCGATAAATACGGCACCCCCCGCATCGCCTATATCAATAAAATGGACAGGATCGGCGCCAATTTCAAAGCAGCCGTCGAATCTATGGTGCAGAAACTCGGCGTCCGTCCCATGCCCGTGCAGCTGCCCTACGGCGAAGGCGATCAGTTCGGCGGAGTTATCGATCTGATTAGACGGAAACTCATCGTTTGGGACCCCAACTCCAAAGGAGCTAAATTCGAATATCGGGAAATTCCCACCGAATATCTTGCCGAAGTCCAAGCCCATCGCGAAAAAATTCTAGAGAGCATCTCAGAAGTCGACGAAGAGATTCTCACCAAATTCTTAGAAAATCAGCCCATCTCGGAGGCCGAGATCTATCGCGGTGTGCGTCAGGCTTGCATTCGTAAAGAGTTTGTGCCCGTCTTATGCGGCTCATCGCTGAACAATATCGGTATTCAGCCGCTATTAGACGCTATTGTAGATTATCTGCCCAGCCCGCTCGATCGCAGTTTTATCGAAGGACTGACGCCCAACGGAACCGGATCCGGAGAGACCAAGAAGCAGCGCCGCCCCACTCCCGATGACCCCTTCGCCGCGCTGGCCTTCAAAGTCCAAACCGACGAATACACCGGGCGCTTGGTCTATGTACGAGTCTATTCCGGGAAATTGGAGAAGGGCTCTTATGTCTATAACAGCACTACGGGCAAGACAGAGCGCATCGCGCGTATCTTTCACATGCACGCGAACAAGCGCACAGAAGTTGACGCCGTCACTGCGGGGAATATCGCAGCAGTCGTCGGCCCCAAAGAATTGATCACCGGCGACACGATCTGCGACCCCAAGCATCCTATTTTATTGGAGAAGATCGAGTTTCCGGAGCCCGTCGTCACGGCAGCCATCGAACCCAAGTCCGACGCCGATGAAGATAGACTGAGCGAAGCCCTCTACAAACTCACCCAAGAAGACCCCACGTTTCGCTACAACGTCGCCCCCGAAACCAACCAGATGATCATCTCCGGCATGGGCGAGCTGCACTTAGAGATCATCTTTGATCGTCTGAAGAGAGAGTTTCGTGTTGAGGCCAACATGGGCAATCCCCAAGTGGCTTATCGCGAGACGCTGGCCGAGTCGGTCGAAATCGAAGAGAAGTTCGTCAAACAGACGGGTGGACGTGGGCAGTACGCCCATGTCTGTCTGCGCTTTGAGCCGCTACCCCGTGGTGTGGGATTTGAATTCGTTGACGAGATTCGCGGCGGCATCGTGCCGCGGGAGTACATTCCCGCCGTGCAGAAGGGCATCGAAGAGTCTCTCTCTAGCGGCCCTCTGGGAGGGTTTCCCATTGTGGATCTTCGCGCCACGCTCTTTTATGGGTCTTATCACGCCGTAGATTCCAGCGAGATCGCCTTCAAGACCGCCGCGGCGCGCGCGCTCACCCAAGCCTTCGAAAAAGCCAAGACGCACCTGCTCGAGCCCATTATGGCCTGCGAGATCGTCACGCCCGAAGAATACGTGGGAGAAGTCATTACAGATCTGCAGTCGAGGCGCTCGCAAATTACTTCTATGGAAGTGCGCCAGAACGCACAGATCATCCAAGCATTAGTGCCGTTGGCGGAGACGTTCGGCTACGCCACACAGTTACGCTCGATCTCCCAAGGGCGGGCGGCTTATCATATGCAGTTCTCACGCTATGAGATCGTTCCGGCATCTATCAAAGAAGAAATTCTGAAGGGGAGAAAGTAGCATGGCACGAGAGAAGATTCGCATACGATTAAGAGGCTACGATCACGAGCTCGTGGACGATGCCACGCGCAAGATCGTCAAGACCGCCCAAGAGACACGGGCTAAGGTGATCGGGCCGATTCCGTTGCCCACGGAGATCCACCGCTACACGGTGCTCAGATCGCCACACGTCAATAAAAAATCTATGGAGCACTTTGAGCGTCGGATCCACAAGCGCTTAATTGATATTAAAGAGCCGACGTCGGAGACGATCAACGCGCTGATGGATATTCAGTTGCCCGCGGGGATCGACATCGAGGTGAAACTGTGATGGCTCTGGGGATCTTGGGCAGGAAGCTGGGCATGATGACCTGGTTTGACGCGCAAGGACGCGCGCTTGCAGCGACGGTCGTCCACGCCGCGCCCTCCGTCGTTACACAAGTGAGAATTCCGGAGACCGATGGCTATAGCGCCATTCAGTTGGGATACGAAGCCATAAAAGAGAAGAGCGTCACCAAGCCCCTGAAGGGGCATTTTAACAGAGCGGGCGTCCCTCCCAAGCGCATCTTGTGCGAATTTCGCTTGACGGATAAAGATGCGCAAGAATTCAAAGTGGGGCAAGAGCTCCATCTGACGATCTTCCAAGAAGGCGAGCAGGTCGATGTCAGCGGCACGTCCAAGGGCAAGGGATTTGCCGGTGTGATGAAGCGCCACGATTTTAAGGGCGGGCCCGACTCGCACGGCATGAGCGGCTGGCATCGCCGCCCGGGAACTATTGGCAGCATCCGCGCTACGGGACGAACCTTCAAAGGCCGGCGGATGGCCGGCCATATGGGGCATGAACGTGTTACGGTGAAAAACTTAGTCATTCTGAAGATAGACGCCGAGAAGAATCTCTTGGTCTTGCGCGGTGCGATCCCCGGCCCTCGTAAAAGCGTCGTGGAGATCCGCAAGAGCCAAGCGAACAAGAACGGGTGAAGAGACGATGAACGATCTTAAAGATAAAGATTTAGTAGCGCCCTATTATAAGTTTGAGAGCGGGCTGGCCGGTGAGATTAAGCTCAGCGCCAAGCTCTTTGGCTATAAGATCAATAAAGATCTGCTCTATCGCGCGACCCGGGTCTATCTATTAAATCTGCGTCAGGGGACGCATTCGACGAAGACGCGGGGCGAGGTCGTAGGCACGGGAAAGAAGCCGTGGCCGCAGAAGCACACGGGACGCGCGCGGCACGGCTCGCGACGCTCTCCCATCTGGAAGGGCGGCGGCATTGCCTTTGGCCCACGCCCCAGAGAGTACAACTATCAGTTGCCCAAGAAGATGGTACGCCGCGCGATGCAGTCCGCGCTCAGAGTCAAATTACAGTCAGAGCAGTTGGGCGTGCTCGATAGAATGGGCTTTGCCCAGCCCAAGACCAAAGAAGGACTGCAAGTCTTGGGACGCATCGGGTTTCCCAAGGGTCTCACTAACGAGCTGCTCTTAGTAGTGTCGCATCAAGAATATGGACTAGCCGTTAAAAAGACGTTCTCCAATCTTCCTTGGGCCAAGTGCGTCGAGTCCAATAGTCTTATTGTCTATGATCTCTTGAAGTACGAGCACCTATTGATTACTGAAGCAGCGCTGGGCGAACTGGAAGCGAGGTGCGCGGTCGCCGCCGCGTAGGAGAATATGACCCTAGAAGATATTTTGCGGGCTCCGGTGGTGAGCGAGAAGGGCTGGAGATTGCAAGAAGAGGGCAAGTATGTCTTTCGTGTCCATCCGAACGCGAACAAAGTTCAAGTCAAGCGTGCGGTTGAGAGCGTCTTCAAGGTCAAAGTCTTGAATGTCTCTATGATGCGGATGCCGGAGAAACCGCGGCGGCGCAAGCTCTATCAACGCGGCGAGATCTCGGCTTGGAAGAAGGCGATTGTGCAATTGGCGCAAGGCCAGAAGATCGACGTTTATAGATAGGAGCGCGAAGAATATGCCGACAAGAAAGTTTCATCCGACGACGCCGAGCCGGCGCCACATGGAGCTGCCCGACTTCAGCGAGCTGACGACCGATAGACCCGAAAGAAGTCTTTTGGAGCCGTTGAAGAAGACCGGGGGGCGCAACAACACCGGCCGTGTCACCGTGCGCCATCGCGGCGGCGGCCATAAGCGGCGCTACCGCATCATAGATTTTTATCGGGATAAAGCGGGCATCCCTGCAAAGGTCGTCTCGCGCGAGTACGATCCCAATCGTTCGGCGTGGATCTCGCTGTTGCAGTACGCCGACGGCGAGAAGCGCTATATCATATCGCCGCTCCAATTAGAAGTGGGCACGATCATCGAGGCAGGAGGAGACGTCGAGGCGCGCGTGGGAAACGCGCTGCCACTGAAGAAGATCCCCGTAGGCACGATGGTGCACTGCGTGGAGCTTTCACCCCAGGGGCGGGCCAAGGTCGCCCGTGCGGCGGGCACGAGCTGTCAATTGATGGCCGTCGAAGGCGGCTATGCGCGGCTGCGCTTGCCCTCTGGAGAGATTCGACTCTTTAAAGAAGATTGTATGGCCACCGTCGGCCAAGTGGGCAATCTGGATCACAAGAACGTTGTACACGGCAAGGCCGGACGGGTACGCCACTTGGGGATTCGCCCCACCGTGCGCGGCACGGCGATGAACCCCGTGGATCATCCGCACGGAGGCGGGGAGGGGCGCGGCTATGTGGGCGGCCCGCCGCGGACGTTTTCGGGCAGGCCCGCCAAGGGCGTGCCCACGCGCAAGCCGGGAAGATCCAGCAACAAATTGATCGTCACGCGACGCAACGGAAGGCCGGTGAACTAGCTCTATGGCACGATCGCTCAAGAAGGGCCCGTTTATTCATCCCAAGCTGCTCAAGAAAGTAGAAAAATTCAAGCGCGGCGAGATCTCCGAGATCAAGACATGGTCACGCGCCAGCATGATCGTCCCGCAGATGGTCGGACTGACGATCAAAGTGCATAACGGGCGGATTCACGTCCCGGTCTCGATCACCGAAGCGATGGTCGGACATCGTTTGGGGGAGTTTGCGCTGACGCGAATTTTCAAAGCACACGGCGGCGTCAAGAAGAAGCAAGCCGCGCCGCTCAAGTGAGGTTCTCTATTTATATGGACGCCAAAGCCGTCGCCAAGTGGGTACGAATATCGCCGCTGAAGGCGCGATTGTTGAGCAAAGAGCTTCGCGGCTTGAGAGTAGACGAAGCGCTGAAGCTGGCGCGCTTCGGCCGAGTGAAGGCCGTTGAGCCGGTGCGCAAATGCTTAGAGTCGGCCATTGCCAACGCAGAACATAATTATAATATGGACGTGGATGCGCTCTGGGTCAAAGAAGCACGAGTGGATCGCGGGCCGTTCTACACGCGCGTCCGGCCGGGATCGCGGGGCAAAGTGGGGTATCGGCGCGTGCGCACGGCGCATATCACGATTGTCGTCTCCGATAGCCCGATGGACGCTAAGAACGCACGCAAAGCTGGCGAGGAGGCGGAAGCTTAAGAGCTATGGGACAGAAGATACATCCGTACGGATTCCGTCTGGGGATCACCAAAAAATGGAAGTCGGATTGGTTCTCGGAGAAGAAGGCCCCAGAGTACGTCAAAGAAGACCATCGGGTTCGCCGCTTAGTGAAGGAGCGCTACCGGGGCGCGGGTATCGCTAAAGTGAGTATCGAGCGCCCAACGGAGCAGGGGATCTCTCTGGTGATTTACGCGGCCCGTCCGGGGATTATCATTGGGAAGGGCGGGCAGGAGATCGACAGCTTTCAGAGAGACCTGGAAGCCAAGCTCAAGCGCAAAGTGAAGATCTCTATTAAAGAGATTGACAGCCCCGATCTAGAAGCGGTCTTGGTCTCCGAAGACGTGGCCTCGCGTTTGGCGAATCGCATTCCGGCGGCCCGCGCCATGAAAGAAGTGATGCAACGAGTGATGACCCACGGCGCGCGGGGGATAAAGATTCGTTGTAGCGGACGCATCGGCGGCGCGGAGATCGCCCGGACGGTCGAAGTGAAGACCGGGCGTGTGCCCTTGCAGACAATAAGAGCCGATATTGACTACGGCCAAGCCGAAGCGCTGACGAAGTACGGCATGATCGGCATAAAAGTCTGGCTCTATCGCGGCGACATCTATCGCAAGCGTGGAGGTGAGGCTCGTGGCGCTGCTGGCCCCCAAACAGCGAAAGTTTAGGAAAGACCATCGCGGACGGCGTAAGGGGAAGGCGCTGGCCGGCTCTGAAGTTACTTTCGGCGACTTCGGCATCCAAGCCGTAGAGCCCGCGTGGATCACGGCGCAGCAGATCGAGGCCTGCCGCACGGTGATGGTGCGCGAGATGGAGAAAAACTCTAAAGTATGGGTGCGGATCTTCCCGGATAAACCCGTCACGAAGAAGCCCGCGGAGACTCGTATGGGGAAGGGCAAGGGAGATCCCATAGGCTGGTGTGCCGTAGTGAGAATCGGACGGATTTTATTTGAGTTCACCGGGGTGAATCGTTCCAAGGCCGAACAAATTTGTCGGTTGGTAGGCTACAAACTGCCTATTAAGACGCGGCTGCGCGAGCGGTTGCGCCTGGGCGGGGAGAGATAAATACTATGAGCAAACAAGCGGCGAAGTTGCGCGAACTGGGCGATGCCGAGCTGGAGGCCAAGCTGCGCGAGCTCAAGCGTCAGCTCTTCACTGCGAGGTTCGCGGTGGCGACCGGGCAGCAAGATAATACGGCTCTGCTGACGCAGACGAAACACGAGATCGCGCGGGCCAAGACGCTTCTGCGTGAGCGCCAGTTGGGCATCAAAAGAAAGTAGCGAGAGATTATGCCTAAGAAAGTGTTGTTAGGACGAGTTGTGAGCGACAAGATGCAGAAGACCATTACGGTTTTAGTGGAGCGCAAGGTGGAGCACCCGCTCTATAAGAAATATTATTCTCAGCGGGCGAAGTTCTACGCGCACGACGAGAAGGGCGAAGCGAAATTGGGAGATCTGGTCAAGATCATCGAGAGTCGTCCGCTGTCGCGCTTGAAGCGTTGGCGTCTGGTAGAAGTTGTAGAGCGCGCCCACCCCGGACGATGGTGACGGGAGCAGATTATGATTCAAATACGGAGTATTCTCAAAGTGGCGGACAACTCGGGCGTGAAAGAGGTCCGTGTGATCAACGTGATGGGGCAGCCCAGCGCCGCTTGGGGCGAGATCGGTGATATTGTGGTCGCCTCGGTGCGCAAGCGCATCCCCACCAGCGAGATCGACAAAGGGACTGTGGTCAAGGGCGTCATCGTGCGCACGCGCCAGCCCTATCGTCGCGAGGACGGCAGCTATATTCGCTTCGATGACAATGCCGTCGTCTTGGTGAACGCGACGCTGGAGCCCTTGGGGACGCGCATCTTCGGGCCGGTGCCGCGCGAGCTGCGCCATAAAAATATGCTCAGGATTCTCTCGTTGGCTCCCGAGGTGCTCTGATGAACAAGATTCGCAAAGGGGATACCGTCCGGGTGGTGGCCGGAAACGACAAGGGCAAAGAGGGCCAAGTGCTGCGCGTTCTTAGGGAGGAAAACCGAGTTATCGTTAAAGGCGTGCAGATGATCACGCGCCATCTGCGCCCTTCGGCGAAGCACCGCGAGGGCGGCATCGTCCAACAAGAAGGGACGATTCACCTCTCGAACGTCTTGTTGGTCTGCCCGGAGTGCGACCGTCCCACGCGCGTCGGCTTTCAGAGAGCCGAGACGGGCGAGAAGCTGCGCCGGTGCAAACAGTGCGGCAAAACTTTTGACTGAGGGAGTTTTCTATGCTCTACGAACGCTACAGAAAAGAGATCGTGCCCAAACTGATGAAAGAACTGGGATATAAAAATATTATGCAGGTGCCCAAGATCGAAAAAGTCGTGATTAATATGGGCATCAAAGAGCGCGACGATCCCAAGAAGATCGAGGGATGCGCTCGTGATCTCGGTTTGATCGCAGGGCAAAAGCCTGTCATTACGAAAGCCAAGAAGAGTATCTCGGACTTTGGATTGACCAAGGGCGACCCGGTGGGCTGTCGGGTAACCCTGCGCAAGATGCGCGCTTACGCTTTTTTGGAGAAATTTTTCAATGTAGTACTTCCCGCGATTCGCGACTTTCGCGGGTTATCGTCGGATTCGTTTGACGGTCGAGGAAATTTTTCTCTGGGGCTTACAGAGCAATTGGTCTTCCCAGAGATCAAATACGATCAGATCGCTAAAGTACAGGGCATGGACATTGCTATTGTGACAACGGCTAAGAACGACCGCGAGGCACGCTATTTACTCAAGGCGCTGGGCGCGCCTTTCAAAGACTAGGGAGGCTTTAACTATGGGAAAGACGTCTTGGATCAACAAGTCAACCGGCACACCGAAGTTCACGGCCCGCCGGGTGCGGCGTTGCAGTCTCTGTGGGCGCCGACGCGGATATATTAGAGATTTCGGCATTTGTAGGCTCTGTTTTCGTGCGATGGCTCATCGTGGTGAGCTGCCCGGAGTTCGCAAGGCCTCTTGGTAGGCCGTGTGCAGAGAGAAAGGCGATTGATATAATGGATCCGATTGCAGATATGCTGGCCGCCGTACGCAACGCCAATGAGCGACGGCTTCGGGAAGCGCGCGTGCCGTTTTCTACCGTGAAGTCAGGCGTTCTGCGCATTCTCAAAGAAGAGGGCTTTATTCAAGATTATCGCATTGAGGGCGACGAGAAGAAGCGCGATTTGATCATTGTGCTCAAATACAAGGGCAAGCGCGGCAAAGATCCTGTCATTGAGAGATTGGAGCGGGTCTCTACGCCGGGGCGGCGCGTCTATGTTGGAGTGGAGGAGATCCCGCGCGTGCGCAGCGGTCTCGGCGTGGCGATTCTGAGCACGCCGTTAGGCATATTAACGGGGAAGTCTGCCCGGCTCCAGCGCGTCGGCGGCGAGCTCTTGCTGCGCGTCTGGTAAAGTAGAAAGGAAGAGAACGATGTCCAGAATTGGGAGGTTGCCGATTGTTGTGCCCAAGGACGTCAAGGTGACCATTCAGCCGGATGCTCTATCGGTAGAAGGCAAAGGGGGCAAGCTCATACAAACGTATGAGCCGAATTATGTGAACGTGCAGATGAAAGACGGTGCGATTGTCGTGACGCGCAAGCGCGACGAGAAAGAGTCCAAAGCGCGACACGGGCTCTATCGTTCGTTGATTGCCAACATGATCCGAGGGGTGCAGCAACCCTATAATAAAGTCCTGCAATTGGTGGGACTCGGGTATCGCGCCAAGCTCGAGGGCAAAGAGTTAGTATTAGAGATCGGTTTTCACGATCCGGTGCGCTATAAACTGCCGGAGAGCGTGAAGGCCGAGATCAAAGACCAGACGGAGATCACACTGACCAGTCCGGACAAACAGTTGGTCGGCCAAGTCGCTGCTGAAATCCGTGCGCTGCGCAAGCCGGAGCCGTACAAAGGCACTGGGATTCGCTATAAAGACGAGCAGATTCGGCGCAAGGCGGGCAAGCTGGCCGCAGGCACAGGGGCCAAGGGCGCTGCAGGAGGAGCCTAGCTTATATGGCAAGACTCAATCGCACCGAGCGACGCGAGCGCCGCCATCGGCGTGTTCGCGTTAAGACTCTTGGTACGCCGGAGCGTCCGCGACTTTCGGTACACCGAAGTCTGAAACACTTGCGCGTGCAGATCATTGACGACAGTGTCGGACAGACGTTGGTAGCCGCCAGCACTCTAGAGAGCGAGCTGGGGCTGAAGAGCAACGCTGTAAAAACGGCGCAGACCTTGGGTCGCGTGATCGCCGAGAGGGCTCTCCAGAAGGGCATCAAGAGGGTCGTCTTCGATCGTGGCGGCTATCGTTATCATGGAGTTGTGAAGGCGCTCGCGGAGGCCGGCCGCAAGGCAGGGCTCGAATTCTAGAAGGAGAGATTCTATCTATGGCTAAGAGACAAAGTTCGGGTGCAGGCAGAGGCGTCGGCGCGGGCCGGAGCACGCGCGCCCGTGAGCGTCGCGCCCCCGCAGACGGGATCGAGAACGAAGTGATCGACCTGCGCCGCGTGGCTAAAGTCACCAAAGGCGGTAAAAATCTGAGTTTTCGCGCTACGGTTGTTGTGGGCAACGGCCAAGGCCGTGTGGGGATCGGCAAGGGCAACACCCGCGAGGTTCCCTCGGCCATCCAACGAGCGATCCACGATGCGCGAAGACGTCTGATTCAAATCCCATTGATCGAAGATCGGACGATCCCTCATGAAGTTTGGGGAAAATTTAAGGCGTCGCAGGTCTTACTCAAGCCGGCCTTTCCCGGCACGGGGATCATCGCCGGGGGCACGGTCGGGGCGATCTGTCGTCTCGCGGGGATTCGCGATATTCTCACCAAAGCGCGCGGCTCGACCAACCCGTTGACGCTCGCACGCGCCACGCTCGACGGGCTGAAGCAACTGCGAACGCTAGAACAAGTAGCGCAAGCTCGCAACAAGAGACCAGAGGAGGCGCTGCAGTGAAGCTGAGCGATTTGCGGCCTACGCCGGGCAGCAAGAGACGACCGAAGCGGGTCGGGCGGGGCAACGCCTCCGGGCACGGGACTTCGGCCACGCGCGGCGGCAAGGGCCAGACCGCCCGCACGGGGTATCGCATCCCCCCCGGATTTGAGGGCGGCCAGACGCCCCTCTGGAAGCGCACTCCCAAGCGCGGCTTCAAGAACGCGTTGCGCCGAAGTTATGTTCCTATTAATATTGGGCAGTTGGAGGAGCGCTTCGGCGACGGAACCGAAGTGACTGCTCAGCTGCTCGCCGAACAGGGTTTGATAAAAAAGTCCGAATCTGTGAAGATTTTAGGCGATGGAATGCTGAGCAAGAAACTGATCGTTCACGCGCATCGGTTCAGCCAGAGCGCTAGAGAGAAGATCCTCGCGGCCGGCGGCCAAGCGATCGAACTGGAGCCGCGGCCATCTCCTGCTTCTGTAGAAGCAGAAGCAAGAGCGTCAGAAGCGCCGAAGAAATCCGGCAAAGCTGCTGGCCCACAAGAAAAGCAAACGGAGCAGGTCTCTAGCGAAGTGCCGACGAAATCCAAGAAGAAAGCTGCTGTGAAGAAGTCGGAAACGGAGAAATAATCTTATGTTAACAGGACTTTTGGAAGCATTTAAGATCCCAGAGCTGCGTAAGCGCATACTCTTCACGGTCTGGGCGATCTTTGTCTTTCGCTTGGGAGCGTGGATCCCCGTGCCGGGGGTCGATCCCCAAGCGGTGCAGAACGTCTTTCAAGAGCTGGGCCAGTTGGGGGCTTTTCTGAGCGCCTTTACGGGAGGAGCTCTGGAGCGCTTCTCGATCTTCGCCTTGGGAGTTATCCCGTATATCAACGCTTCTATTATTCTGAGCCTGTTGATTCCCGTCATCCCCAGACTCAAAGAGATCCAAGAGCGCGGGGAGGAGGGCCGGCGCGTCATCAATAAGATCACGCGCTACGGCACGGTCGGTCTAGCTATCTTACAGAGCATCGGGACGAGCTACGTGCTGCACACTCAGGGGCTGACACAGCCGAACCAAGCCCTGTGGAGTTTTATGCTCATCTCGGTAGTCACGTTGACTACAGGGACGATGTTCTTGATGTGGCTGGGAGAAAGAATCACCGAGAACGGCATCGGGCGCGGGATCTCCATGCTCATTATGGCCGGCATTCTGGCGGAATACCCGCGATTTTTGGGGCAGATCTGGTTTGAGGTCACGAATAATATCGATCCCGTAAGAGCGTTGTGGATTCCCATTCTGATAGCGATGTTTCTCGTGGTCACGGCCGGCGTCGTGATGGTGCAGCTGGGTGCGCGACGCGTTGATATTCAATACGCTAAGCGCATTGTGAGAGGACGCGTTTACGGGGGACATAATACGTTCTTGCCCTTGCAGGTCAACCAAGGGGGCGTCATCCCCATTATCTTTGCCAGCGCGCTCTTGGCTATTCCGACAACGTTCTTTCAGATGGGGCAACGGGCCGAGTGGTGGCCGATTCCCAGCGAGACCAATCCCGAATGGCTGAATGGGCTTATCGGTTTTCTCAATTGGATGGCGGATGACCTCATTCGCGGCGCCGGGATCTATATGCTCATCAGTTCTCTCTTGATCTTCTTTTTTACGTATTTTTACAGCGCGATTGTCTTCAATCCCAGAGATTTGGCCGAGAACCTGCGCAAGTGGGGCGGCTTCATCCCCGGCATCCGCCCGGGCAAGCCGACGACGGATTTTATCGAGTCCGTACAGGCGCGCCTGCTCTTCATCGGAGCGACCTTTTTAGTGGCTATGGCGCTCCTGCCGATGCTTATTACCAATATGAGCGGCTTTACGGCGCTCTTCTTGGGCGGGACGTCGCTCTTAATTGTCGTCGGTGTCGGCGTGGATACGATCAAACAGATCGAAGCCCATATGGTCGAACGCCAGTACGAAAGTCTCATCGAGAAGGGAGCGGCCCTCGGTCGGCGGTTCTAATGGCGCGAAAGATTGTCTTTCTGGGGCCTCCGGGGGCCGGGAAGGGAACGCAAGCGGTGCGTCTGGCGCAAGAGTTGAGCGTTCCCCATATTGCGACGGGAGATCTCTTGCGCTCCGAGGTGCAAAGTGAGACGGAGCTGGGCATGAAAGCCCAAGGATATATGGATCGCGGCGAGCTTGTCCCCGATGAGCTGGTCGTAGCTATGATTCGAGAGCGCCTGCAGAAAGCATCGGGATTTGTGCTCGACGGCTTCCCCAGAAACTTGAACCAAGCGCAGCGGCTGAGCAGCGTGACGGAGGTCGAGAGAGCGGTGCACCTCTCGCTCTCGCGTGAGGAGATCGTCAGGAGATTGAGCGCGCGGCGTCTCTGCCCACAGTGTGGGCACGTCTATAATCTGCAGGCGAGTCCGCCGCAGAAGAACGAGATCTGCGATCTCTGTAATACTAAATTGGTGCAACGCAACGATGATCGGCCCGAGGTGATCGGGCACCGCGTAGATATTTACACGCGGGAGATCAAACCCGTGCTGGAGTTCTATCAGAAACAGAGCGTGCTGCGCGAAGTCGCAGCTCTGGGAAGCGTAGATTCTGTCTATCGTGCTGTGAAGGCAGCGGTGAACTGAGAGATGATTCGCATAAAGTCCAGAGAAGAGATTGCTCTTCTGCGCGAGAACGCCGAGCTGCTTCAAGCGATACTCTTTCGCTTGACCGAAGAGGCCCGCGCGGGGGTAGCCACTCTAGAACTGGACAGAAAAGCCGAGCGGTGGATCGCCGAGATCGGGGGACGTCCGACGTTTAAGGGCTATCGCGGCTACCCAGCAAGCATCTGCACTTCGATCAATGCAGAAGTCGTACACGGGATTCCCAGCGCGCGGCGCATCTTGGAATCCGGCGATGTTCTTTCTATAGATATAGGGATGATGCGCAAAGGGTTCTGCGCCGATCTAGCCACGACGGTGCTGATCGAAGGCGCCAATAGCTATCGGCGCAAGATCATGCAGCGCGCTGCTGAAGCCCTACAGATCGGTGTAGAGCAGACCAGAGCCGGCAAGCGCGTGGGAGACGTTTCGAGCGCCATTCAGAAATATATTAATAGCTATGGGCTCTCGGTGGTGACGAATTTTGTGGGGCACGGTATCGGACGCGAGATGCACGAAGAGCCTCAAGTCCCCAACTATGGGACAGCCGGACAGGGCCCGATACTCAAAGAGGGCATGGTGCTCTGTGTAGAGCCGATGGTGGCCGACGGCCAGAGCGATCTCTTAGAGGTCGAAGTTCTAGAAGACGACTGGACGGCTCTTGCGCCGGGCGCCACGGTCGCGGCGCATTACGAGGCGATGGTCTTGATCGCTGCGTCGCCCATCGTTTTGGGCACAGGACTTTTTGAGCCGCAGGCGGCTCTGTTAGCGAGGTGAGGTCTCTATCAGCAAAGGTGAATTCATTCGCAGGCGGGGGAAGGTGCTGGAAGCCTACCCCAACTCGATGTTCAAAGTCAGGTTGGAGGACGGCGGCGAGACGCTCTGCCACATTTCGGGGCGGATTCGCAAGAATTATATTAAAATTCTGCCCGGCGATACCGTCACCATTGAGTTTTCGCCCTACGATCTGGAGCATGGAAGGATTATCTACCGTGAGCGATAAAAGCGATAAAGAGGTGTCACTCTATGAAAGTGCGTAGTTCTGTGGGAAAGATGTGTGAGTCGTGCAAGATCGTGCGTCGCCACGGTCGGATCTTGGTCATTTGCAAGAACCCCAAGCACAAACAGCGTCAGGGCACCTAAGGAGAAGTGAGATTCTATGGCCCGTATTGCCGGAGTGGATCTGCCCAGCACCAAGCGCGTTGAGATCGCGCTCACGTATATTTATGGCATCGGTCGGCCGCGTTCGCGCGCGATTCTACAGCAGACCCGGATTGATTTTAACAAGCCGGTGAAAGCGCTGACCGAGCAGGAGATCACGGCCTTGCGCAAAGAGATCGAAGCGAAGCACCAAGTCGAGGGCGATCTGCGGCGCAAGATTCAGAACGATATTGCCCGCCTCAAAACGATTAAGTGTTATCGCGGAGTGCGGCACACCGTAGGGCTGCCCGTGCGTGGTCAGAAGACGCGCAGCAATGCCCGATCTTGGAAAGGCTCGCGCCCGGCCAAGGCCGGCAAGCGCGACAGGGGCAAGTGAGGAATTCTTTATGAGCCGAAAGATTGACCGCGCGAGACTGCACGTGCATTCTACGTTCAATAATACGATTTTGACGCTGACGGATTTAGAAGGCCGCGTTTTGGCTTGGGCCAGTCCGGGCACCCGGGGCTTCAAGGGCAGCAAGAAGGGCACTCCCTATGCGGCGCAGTTGGCGTGCGAAACGCTGCTGGCCAAGATGAGAGAGATGGGGGTTCGCGCGCTGGTCGTCACGGTGAACGGGGCGGGTCAAGGCCGAAACGCCATTGTGAACACGCTGAGAGGCGCCGGAATACGCGTCGAAGACGTCAAGAACGTTACACCGGTGAGCCACAGCAGCAGCAAGTTGATCTAAAGGGAGAATAGATCTATGGGACGCCATACGGAAGCAAAATGTCGGCTCTGTCGCCGTGAGGGCGAAAAGCTCTTTCTCAAGGGGGAGAAGTGTTACACAGAGAAATGCCCCGTGGAGCGGCGCCCCTATGCCCCCGGAATGCACGTAACCAAGTTCGGTCGGCTGAGCCAATACGGCATTCACTTGCGGGAGAAGCAAAAGGCCAAGCGCCTCTACGGGCTGCGTGAGGAGCAGTTCAGAAAGTATGTAGCCCGCGCCAAGCGCGTGAAGGGCGTCACCGGCGACTTTTTATTGGAGCTCCTAGAGCGCCGCATTGACAATGTCGTCTATCGAGCCGGGCTGGCGCTCTCGCGCGATCAAGCGCGTCAACTGGTCACGCACGGGCATTTTTTCGTCAACCAGCGCAGCGTCAATATCCCGTCGTTCCTGGTGCGGCCGGGAGATATTATCGAACTGAAACCCAACGCTCTTTCCAAGCAGGGAACAAAAAATCTGTTAGAATCCAAGCCGCGCCAGAGCGCCCCAGCTTGGTTGGAGCGCCGCGACGGGCGCGTGCAGATCTTAGATCGCCCCCAAGTGGACCAATTGGAGCACAAGCTGCAGATGCATCTGATAGTTGAGTACTATTCACGCTAATCACGCTAATTTCTAGAGTTTGGAGAGGAGGAGTATGCGCGCGGAGTTGGAGAAGCCCAAGATCAAAGTTCAGGGGTTGACCCCAACAGACGGGGTCTTTATCGTCGAGCCTCTGGAGCGCGGCTACGGTATGACGCTGGGGAATTCACTGCGCAGAGTGCTGCTGGCCTCCATCCCCGGCGCGGCGGTCACCCGCGTGCGCTTTGAGAACAAGTATCACGAATACGAGACGATCGAAGGCGTCAAAGAGACGGTCTTAGAGATTATTTTGAATCTCAAAGAGATCGCATTTCGCCTGACGGACGGTGAACCGAAGCATTTGTATCTTCAGCACGAGGGCGCCGGGGGCATTCGCGCTGGAGATTTAGAGCTGCCGCGTGGTCTGGAGATCCTCAACCCTGATCACGTGATCGCCACGGTGAACGAAAAGGGCAAGCTTGCTCTGGATATGGAAGTGGAGCCGGGAATGGGGTATCGCTCGGCGGAGCGCAACAAGCGTCGCGATATGCCCTTGGGTATTCTCGCAGTTGACTCGGACTTCTCGCCGGTGAAGCGCGTCCATTATCATATCGAGCCGACGCGCGTGGGCGAGCGCACGGACTTTGACCGTTTGGTTCTGGAGATTCACACGAACGGCGGCATTCGCCCCGACGAGGCGCTCCAGAGGGCTTCGCAGGTTCTCATCGAACATTTTCAGCTCTTCACCCTGCCGGTGGGGGCCGCCGAACCCGTAGAAGTCGAACCGGAAGAGCTCAGCAAATCTCTGGAAGATCTCAATTTTGACAAGCGGGCTTGCAATCTGCTCGCGGCCAAAAACATCTTCAGATTGAAAGACCTGTTGCAAAAATCTCACGAAGAGCTGAAAGATATTCACGGTTTCGGCGACAAGACTCTGCAGAAAGTGCTCGAACAGATAGAAGAATTGGGCTACAAGCTGAAAGAGAACAAACGGAGCTGATCTCTTATATGTGGCATCGCAAGGGATTTCGCAAACTCAACCGCGATCCGAAGCATCGCAAGATGATGCTGAATAATTTGGCCAAAGAGCTGATTGATCACGGCAAGGTAGACACGACGGTCGCACGCGCCAAAGAGAGCGCGCGGCTTGTGGATCACTTGATTACGTTGGCCAAGCGCAACACGCTGCACGCACGCCGACAGGCTTTTGCTGTTTTGCAAGACCCGAAACTGACCGATAAGCTTTTCGCGGAGCTTGGGCCCAAGTATATGGCGCGCAGCGGCGGTTACACGCGTGTCCTGAAGCTGCCGCCCCGCCCCGGCGACGGTGCGGAGCTGGCGCGCTTGACCTGGGTGTGACTTGTGACTAATGTTTCACGATAAAATCCGAAAACCCCACAGACTTCGTGGGCGTGATGCGCAAGAACGGGGTCGTGTAACGAACGAACGCTTGCTTCTGGGGAGTCTCCCCCGCGGTGATGAACGCTTGTAGGGTCAATTCGTAATCGGGAGCGAGGAACGTCCTGAAGAACGGGTCTTTGAAGGGCGCGAACTTGAAGACCGCTCGAATTCTATAGACCGTGTATTCGCGACGGCCCAGTCTGGTCTCCAGCGGGATGCGTTCTGTGCCGACGACTTCGGCGCGCACGCGCGCGAACGGCTCCTCGCCCCAGAGCAAGAGCTCGTGATAGAACGCATTAAATTCATAGATTTGGCCGACCCGTAGCGGCTTACTATAAAGATGATAAACCCAGTCGGAGATGGTCATCGCTCGTCCCGGCCAATGGATCGTCCCTTTGTAGAGGCCCTCATAGCTCGGCAGGACGATCTCCATTTGGTTGTTGCCAACAGGCTTATAGTAACCCTCACCGGTGTAGTCTTGGCGATGGGGATCGAGAAAGTCAAACTTAATGGTGAAGCGCGCTTCGCGCAGCGTGAAGTTGGCGTTCATGAAATTGTTCCAATCAATGGTGATCACGTTGCCCACTTTGACCTCGACCAACTGATGAAATTTCAGGCCTTCGGACCCTTGGGTGATGCGATCTACGGTCGTCGTCACGCCGTTGAGGTCCTCGTAGCGCAGCCAGCGGGGATAGGGATCTTCTCTGTCAGAAAGCCCGTCTTCGTCGGTATCGGCTTTGAGGGGATTGGTGAAATAGACAAAATACTCTTCGCCATCCAAAAGACCGTCGCCGTCGGTATCGGGATTGTTGGGATTAGTTCCCAAGATCCTCTCTTGCGCATCTGTAAGCCCGTCGTTGTCCGAGTCTTGAGCCACAGCGTCTATCGCTAATAGGGCCGTTGCTGACGAAAGAACTAAGAACAGGCGCAAAAAACGCATAGATCTCTCCTCCTAGTCATTGTCATTGATTATGTGCTGGGGCGTTATCAGATCGCGTGTGGGAGAATCGCCGTTCACTCCTACTTCAGCGCTCACAGATTTTGAAGGGAGACGAGCTATAACGGAGACCAGCGCGGGGAAGAAGAGCGCGGTTGCGATAAACGCATACGAGACGGCCAAGCCGACCAGAAGCCCAAACGCACGATTCCAAGTGATCGTGGCGGCTAAGAGCACAAAGAACGCCGAAGCCGTAGTGACAAACGCCGCGAAGAGGGCTTCCCCCGTGCGCGCCGTCGCTTTTACCAGATCGCGCTCTTCGAGAAATCTCTGCAACAGATGCACCGCGTAGTCAACGCCGAGGCCGATGCTGATCGCCGCGACGATAGCCGTAGCCGCGTTCAGCTCTAGGCGCAAGAGATTGACCGTCCCCAAGACGAGTCCGGTCATCAACGCCATAGGAAAGAGCGCTGCCGCTCCCCAGAGCACTGATCTCAAAATAAGAGAGATGACGACAAAACAGAGAATGAACGCGAGTATCAGCGATTGGGCGAACGATTGACGCAGGGTCTCCAGTCCCAGCTCTTCCAAGTAGGGTACCCCTGTCAGCTTGACAGACAGGCCCAAGGCTTGGAGCTTGGCGATCACGGGTTCCAGACGTTCCGTCATATCTTGGGTGACGCGCGCGATCCCCATCTGGTCGGCAAAGCGCATCGTATTGACGCGTACTACAGCAGACCCCTCCTCACCCTCACCCCAGCCCTCTCCCTTGAAGGGAGAGGGGGCAATATACATTTCGGCACGCCAGCGCAGCGATTCTTGAGCAAAGATCTCCGACAGCATCCAACGATACGCTTCGTCGGGGTTCTGCACAAAGCGCTCTAGGAAGCCTTGAGCGAGCTGAGGATGCGCTGCGCGCACATCGTCAATATAGTGCGCGATGCTTGTCACTTTATGCGCATAGGGAGAAGCGCCGAGGGCTTCGGGGATCTCTTTTAGGAAGAGTCGCATCACGCTGAAGCGCGCGATCTCGCCCTCCAGTAAGATCTGAACTTCGTCATAAGTTCTGAACTCGTCGTTGATCTGATCATAGAGCTGTACAATGGGATACTCTTGGGGCAAGAGATGGCGATAATCTACAGAGTATGTCTGAAAAGAATGACCCTGCCAATAGCCAAAAGCTCCCAGGGCAATCCCGATGATCAGAGCTGCAATCGCAACGCCGCGGCGCTGCACGAGACGCGTATAGCGCGCGAGCCAGCGACTGACGAGGCTGTCCATAGGATGAGCGAAGAGCCGTTCTCTCGTCCAGGGCTCGCCGCGCGCGCCCTCTTTGACCCAATGCTTGGCTGAGGGGATGAGCGTCACCGTGATCACAAAGGCGCTGATGATCGAAAAAGCTGCTAAAAACCCGAACCATTGGACGGGAGGGCTGGGGGTAAAGAAGAGCGCGGCGAAGCCGGCTACCGTGGTCAACGTGGTGATGACTAAAGCACGACCCGTGCGACCGAGCGCGATCCCGATTGCTTTAGGCCCATCGCACCCCTTGCAGCGTTCTTCTTCGTAGCGATGCAACAAGTGAATCGCGTAGTCGTCGCCGATGCCCATCAATAACGGCAGCACAGCGGCCATGAGAAAATTGAGGGGCACGCCCATCCAGCCCATCAGCCCGAAGGCCCAGACTCCCGAAAGCGTGATGACCGCCAACGTGAGATAGAGACTGGCCAAGCGCTTATAAGTTCCAAGGACGACCGCTCCCAAAGTTACCAAACCGATGACCTCTACGGGCAGGGTGAAGTTCGAGAGCAATTCGGGGCCGAGGATCGCTCCCAGTCCGGCGAAGAGCAGCAGTCCGATGAGCACCAGATCGCGTGGGCGCGTCAGCCGAAAGGCCCACGCCAGCGTTGCAACAATAAAAGCAAAAACGAAGGGCGTGAGCCAGCGCAGGTCATGCTGCGTCGCGCGATTGAAGACATCCAATGTTTCGCCGTAGCTGACGGGGCCGATCTCTAGCGCCACAGCGCGTTCACGCAGAGGAGCAAGAGCGGCGTTCATCTGTCGCGCTACGTCGATAATATCGGCCTCTCTGGCCACGGTGGCGGTGGCCAAGGCCGTGCCCGCTTGGGAGATAAATTTTTGCAGGAGCGCCATTCGTTGGAAGGCCATACGGATCAGCTCTTCGAACGAGTAGCCCAGCTCATCACTACTGTTGGTAGGCAAGCTATAGTAGCGCCGATCGAAGCCGTGGAGCCCGGAGCGCACGAACTTGACGAAGTCGGGAATCCCCTCAACAAAGATAATCCCCGGCACGGTGCGCAGCGCTTGCAGCACGGCTTCCATCTCTCGGATAGCTTGGGGAGACTCTACCGTGTACGGTTCGCGGGGCGCGAAGCGCACGGTGATCAGGTGCGAGAAATTCCCCGCGCCGAACTCTTTTTCAATAAGGCGGGCCGCCTCGACGCGCGGATCTTCTGGGAGGAACTCTTGGGGATCGTTGGCTACGCGCAGTTTCGTCAGGCCCACCGCAAAAAAAGCTGTGCTGAGCGCCAAGAGCAGAAGCACAAAGCGCGGCGCTCGGGCAGCGGCTGCACCAACGATCTCCAGCAGGACGCGCATAGTTTGCTTCCATCGCCTCTACGAGATGGGAAGCTTTTATCGCTTCCCATCTCCAAGAGGGGGTGGAAGAGCTATGCGGGCATAGTCAAGACCAAAAGACCGACAATTCCGCGCAAATCGGTGCGCACTTCAAAATCTAGAAAGCGTCCGTTCTGTTGTAAGCTCACTAATTCAGCGCGATATAAGTCTTGGGCGAGGTAGGGGCTCTTCCCCGCGCGCAGATTCTCTCTGGCGAGATTCGCTGCCGTCTCACTGAGAAACCGCAGATGGAAGCGCACGCGCGCCGTCGCGCCCTCAAACGTGACGCTATAGCTCATGGCTTCCTCGTCGCGCTCGACGGGCTTATCTTTGAGTCCGTCTGTGAGACGGACATAGGCGATCGCGCCGCCGCGCGTTGTGTAAGCAGCGATAAATTCGCTGAAAACGCCGCCGCGCCCTTGCAGACGAGCAGCGATTCTCTCAGCTGAAGCGCGCAGTCGCGCACTATTGGGCGGTTCTCTCAGCCCCACTTCGGTGCCAAACCACAATTGGATTCCTAAGGGCAGATACGCATACTGAATGGGGATCGGGCCGAAGACCGCGCCGATAAAAACTGCGGGGACTCCCCCCAGATTCACGAGCTCCCATTCTCGATAGGGCGATCCCGGCGCCCCCGTCGCGGCTTTTAACCCCTGCAGAGCGCCCAGCACCTGTGGAGCAGGCGCTCCGTGAACGACCGAAAAACTCGTGAGATTTGGCCCAGCCCCATGCGCCACCCACGGGATGCGCCCCAGATCGAGTTTAAAGAGCTCGACGGCTAAACGGATGCCATGGAGCGGATGACGCGCTGCTCCCAGCGGGGCCATCAGCCCTTGATGGAGGGTCGGATTTTGGAGCAGCAGAGCCAAGTCGGCAGCCAAGAGGCGCGTGTAGCCTTCGGGATACTGAATGACGATCTCGTCGAGGGCGAAGCCGCGGGGCTGTGCAACAGCAGAATTCATGCTTGCTAAGAGAATTATAGCAAGCGCCAGTCCGATAAAGACGCGCTTTGTCATAGAACGTCAACCTCCTTTGAGTTCTTTGAAGAAGGCGCGCAGGACGCGCCCGGATTCCTCCCGGATTTTGGAGAGATCGCGCCCGGAGACGGCCATCATCAGAATGCCGTGAAAGTGTGTGCCGATAAAATCAACGATCTCTTGCGCAGAAAGCCCCAGATGGATATTCAGTAGAGGACGCACGTGTTCTTCCAACTCCACGAGCCAGTGAAGATGGGCGATGCGGAAGGCCCCTATGGCGCTTTGGAGGCGCAGTGGACGATCCGATCTGGGGTCTGTTCCCTCGGCCAAGACCAGATAGAGCACTTTGAAGGCTTCGGGGTGGGTCGTGAATCGCTCGAGAAAGCGCGAGACGATCCCCTCGCTGAGCGCCAAGGGATTGGAAGCTGTCCTGTCGCAGAGATCTTCAAAAAAGAGCGGCAGATTGGACTTTACTAAGTCTTCGATGAGCGACTCTTTGGAGGAATAATAATAATAGATCGCCCCCTTGCTCAGTTGAGCCGTTTGGGCGACTTCGTCCATCGTAGCTTCCTGAAGCCCGCGGCTGGCAAAGATCTCCATAGCCGCACGACGTATCGCTGTGAAGCGCTCTTCTTTCTCTCTCAGACGACGCTCTTGAATACCCATATAATTTTTGACCGACTGGTCGGATGAAATTATAACGATCTCTGCATATTTAGTCAATGCGTCAAATCATAGATAAAATTGACTAGAGCCAAGATTATTCATGATCTTAGTCATTGGACAATCCGGCTCCTCTGTTGTATAATCCAGCCGTATGGTCAAAATCAAACGAGTTGGTCGGATACTGACTACATAGTCAAAAATACTAAGAATTATGATCATCGGCATCGAGGTTAATTATCAGCGCGCGCCGGTGGCGCTTCGTGAGCGACTGAGCTTTTTCAAAGAGGAGATTCCAGCAGCGCTCGATCTCCTGCTGAATAACCACAATGGGACTCTTCCTAGGGTGCTCTCTTGCGACTTGCACGATCAAGATTGTCTGACTTGCCCGCGCGCTAAATTTCTTGAGGCTGCGATCCTTGCTACTTGCAATCGGACAGGAATCTATGGATTGGGGGGATGCCCTGAACCGCTGGTGGGGTTTCTGGCGCGCTACCGGGAATTAAAACCGGGGGAATTGCGCGCTTCTTTGAAGGTCTATGAGAATCAGTCGGCGGTGGAGCACCTCTTTGCGATTGCGGCGGGGCTGGACTCGCAAGTCCTAGGAGAGCCTCAGATTCTTGGTCAAGTGCGTGACGCTTATGAGCTGGCGCAGCGTGCTGGAACAGCTGGGCCGGTACTCAGCGAACTCTTCCGGCGGGCTCTCCACACCGGCAAGCGGGCGCGCACGGAGACCGAGCTGGCGCGTCATCCCGCCTCGCTGGCCTCCGTGGCGGTTGAGCTGGTCGGCCAAGTCTGCTCTGAGTCGGCTTCTGTTTTGCTGGTCGGCACCGGCGAGATGGGGGAGCTGATCGCCGCGCTCTTGCGCAAGCGCGGATCGCATCCGCTATTTATCTCCAGCCACGTCTTGTCGCGCGCGGTGGCCGTAGCGCAACAATGGAAGGCCCAACCCCTTGCTTTTGAGCGTCTTGGCGAGGCGCTTGCCCATGTCGATGTCGTCATCAGTGCAACGGATCATAAAGGCTTCGTAGTGACAGCGCCCCAGATAGATGACCGACCGTTGCTGCTCATTGATTTGGGGCTGCCGCGCAATCTCGATCCCCAGATCAGAAGACTGAAAGGCGCCCGTCTGTATGATCTGGATGATCTGAAGGCCATCAGTGACGCCGGACTGCGACAGCGTCAGCAGGAGATCCCAAAGGCCAAAGAGATCGTTAGAAAAGAGACTGAAAATTTCATGCGTTGGCTTCGGGAGCAGCGAGCGACGCCCATTATTAAAGCTCTGCACCACCAAGCAGAAGCGCTCCGCCAAGAGCAGCTCAACTGGGCTCTGCCCAAGCTGGGATCGTTAGATGCTCACCAACAACGGATTATCGAAACACTCACGACTCGTCTCGTGAACAAACTGTTACATACGCCCACCCAACAGCTCAAGGCTCTGGCCCAACACTCAGAATCTTGTGAACCGTTTACGCTCTTTCAACGGCTTTTTCTAGAAGGCCAGAGGCGCGTTCTTGTAGGCACTCGCGGGAGCGCCTTAGCCCAAGCCCAGACGGAACAAACCCTCAGACAGCTTAGAAAACTTCACCCAGATATAGAATTTCTCACTCAAGTCGTTAAGACGACCGGCGATCAGGGCCAGACTCTCACTGTGGGCGCTTTTGTAAAAGAGCTGGAAGAGGCTTTGCAGCGGGGCGAGATCGACTTGGCGGTCCACAGTCTGAAAGATATGCCGACAGAGCTTCCCCAAGGGTTAGCCATTGCCGCAGTCCCCAAGCGCGCCGATCCACGAGATGTGCTCATCTCCCCAAACGGGCGTTCGTTGGAAAAGTTGCCGCCCGGAGCGCGGGTGGGCACGTCCAGTCCACGACGGGCCGCGCAGCTTCTCGCCCTTCGACCTGATTTGGTGATCCAACCCATCCGGGGCAACGTAGACACGCGCTTGAAGAAACTGGAAGCGGGCGAAGTAGATGCACTAATAGTTGCAGCCGCGGGACTCGAGCGCCTTGGACTTTTAGATCGAGTTACAGAATTTTTCTCGTCGGAGAGATTTCTGCCTGCTGTAGGTCAGGGAGCTCTGGCAATAGAAGCCCGTGCGGGTGATATTTTTGTGCTCAATCTGCTCAAATCACTAGACCACTCAGAGACGCGGGCGGCGATCACCGCCGAGCGAACTCTGTTGCAAGCCTTGGGCGGTGGCTGCCGCGTTCCCATCGCTGCGTATGGCCGTATTCTAGAAGGACAACTAGTAGTGGACGGCCTAGTCGCCAGCCCGGACGGCAAAACGCTGCTCAGAGATCGCGTCTATGGCGCCCTAGAATCTCCAGATACCGTAGGGAAGAAGCTTGCGGAACGCCTGCTCGCTGCCGGAGCAGCGCGACTACTGGAGCAACAACACTTATGAACACAGCAGAGAAACCCTTGTCCGGGAAGAGAATTCTGGTCACGCGGGTCGAAGAAGGCGCTCAAGACTTGGCCCGCAAATTGCTCGCTTTGGGAGCCGAACCGGTCATCTTGCCCATGATTACGTTCCACCCGCCTGACGACTGGGCTCCTGTAGATCGGGAGATTGAGCAGCTGGAGCGCTATAACTGGGTGATCTTCACCAGCGCGAACGGCGTGCGCTTCTTTCTTGAGCGTCTGCGACAGCTGGGTTATCCCCCGCAGCGTTTGCAGAGAGCCAAGATCGCGGCCGTTGGCCCGGCCACCGCTCGAGCTTTGACGCAGCAGGGCCTCTCTGTGGACGTGGTGCCCGCGCGACGCTATCTGGCCGAATCTATTGCTGAAGAGCTGGGTGACCTGCAGGGCCAACAGATTCTTCTCCCGCAGGCCGACATCGCCCGTCAGGATCTCAAACGATTGCTACGGGACAAGGGCGCTCGCGTTCTAGAAGTCGTCGCATACCGGACGCTCCGAGCCAACCTCCAACCTAAGCAAGTCCGACAGATCTTCCAAAAGGGGCTTGAGATCGTCACCTTCACCAGCGCTTCTGCGGTGCAGGCGTTGGCGGTACTCGTGGAGCGCGCTCTTTTGCAGAAAGTTACGATTGCTTGTATTGGACCTGTCACGGCGCGCGCCGTGGAAGCAGCGGGTTGGCAAGCTCAAATTATCGCGCAAGAGCATACGATCGACGGCCTGATCTCGGCCATTATCAAAGGGGTGAACGATCATCTCCGGACTTAGTAGGGGCTTGGTTAACCAAGCCCCTAC
>JAJHSH010000066.1 GCA_022683945.1 Candidatus Acetothermia bacterium
GAGGTAGTCCGTGGCGCAAGCTGCGGGAGCTGGGGGTGAAGGTGCCCAAGGAATTTGCGGTGCTGCCGCCCATGGTGTTGGATCGGCTCTCGACAGATTGGGTGCTGGGCCCTGGTAACCATCTCTTGACCCATTACAGCACAGACACTTGCTCTGGGCTTTCCTTTGTAATACCATGCAGTATGCAGTCATCGGTCACCTCGCTAGCCTGGGACGACGAGAATGTCGAGCACATCGCCCGACATCGTGTCTCACCAGCGGAGGTGGAGCAGGTTTGCTTCGCTGCTGAGAAGGTAGTCCTGCGGGCAGAAAGGGCAGGACGTTATGTGATCCTTGGGCGAACTGAAGCCGGACGATA
This sequence comes from Candidatus Acetothermia bacterium, assembly GCA_022683945.1. Taxonomy (GTDB): domain Bacteria; phylum Bipolaricaulota; class Bipolaricaulia; order RBG-16-55-9; family DRXL01; genus SKYB132. The sequence continues at coordinate 359 of JAJHSH010000066.1, forward strand.
CCTCACTGTCGTGGTGACCACGCCTCGCCAGGGTCGTGTGCGCGTGATCACCGCTCGAGATATGAGCGATAGAGAGCGTAGAAGATATGCACAACTTAAAGGAAGGAGCTGAAATGGCGAAGATGAAGATCCCCAAGTTCAAGTCCTATAAAGAAGAGGCAGCGTGGTGGGACACCCATGATGTCACCGAGATCGAGGGCCTAGAGGTCACTAAGGGGGAGACCTTCATCAGGCCCAAGAAGCAGATCGTTTCTATCCGCCTTGAGCGCCAGTTTGTAGATCTGTTGAAGTACATTGCTCAAGAGAAGGGGCTTGGGCATACGACCCTGGTGCGCCTGTGGGTGATCGAGAAGCTGAAGGAGCACTCGCAGGCCGACCGTTGAGCAGAATCTTCGGAAGCTACTCGCTGCGCCTGTGTGCTTTAACTTCAATCACCAGCCCGCGCAGATATTCTCGCACCGATTCCACCAGAAAGCCGTTCGATTGCACCAAGCTCAGAGTATCTCGATTCAGATGACACCCGTTGGCGATGTGCTTCCACAGGGGCGTCAAGAGATCTTGAACTCGTGCGCCCACGGAGTTGCGCACGCGCACGTGCTCGACGAGCTTAAACAGTCCGCCGGGTTTGAGTACCCGATGAACTTCCCGAAACGCCTGCTTGGGGTCAGCGACTGTACAAAAGACGAGCGTGGCGATCACCATGTCGAACGAGCGCTCCGCGAAGGGAGGCTCTTCGGCGTGAGCGGCAAGCAACATCGCGGAGCGGCCCAGGGCTGCGGTGCGGCGGCGCGCTTCCTCGAGAAAGCTCTCGTCGGGGTCAATGCCCACAAGCTTGACATCGTCGGGATAATAGGGCAGATTGGTACCCGTGCCGATGCCCAACTCCAGCACGCGCCCGCAGGCTCCACCCACAAGCTGCCGGCGCAACCTGTGCAGAAAGAGCTTTTCCACAGGCCACATGGCTATATCGTAGATCGCTGCGTGCATCGTCGGTTAGCGCGCTGCTGCGTCTCTCGACGTTTTAATGCGAATGCACCGGCAAACCATCGTGGCTGTGCTCAGGAATCCGGTGATAGTCTTCGCCGGCCTCCTCAAGCGGATCCACATGGATCGTGGCCATTGAGAGATAGCCCAGATGGTGCATCAGCTGGTGGTGGACTTCTTTTGCGATGGCATGCCCTTGAAAAACGGAGAGTTCTGGAGCTACGGCGATGTTCACTTCGGCATGCAGCCGATGTCCAATCCATCTCGCCCGCACTTCTGTGACTTCCTCCACACCGCGAACATGCTGGGCGGCATGGCGTATCTCGTCAATTACTCCCGGCTCTACTCCATCGAGCATCCGGGTGAAGACGATCTTCGCCGATTGCCAGACAATGCCCAGAATCACAACGGTGATAAGCAAGCCGACAATGGGATCGGCCAGCGGGTAACCGAGCCAGACTCCCAGAGCTCCAAAGAGCACGGCCAAGCTCGTCAGACCGTCTATCCGCCCATGATAACCGTCGGCTATCAGTGCCGCGCTTCCGATCTCCCGGCCCACACGAATACGAAAGATCGCCACCAGCTCATTACCGAGAAAGCCGATCACCGAAGCAACCATGACCGTCCAGAGGTGCTCTACGTCGCGCGGGTGCAACAGTCGGTTGACGACTTCGTATCCGGCAACGATGGCGCTGAACAATATGGCCAAGACAACGGCCACACCGGCGAGGTCTTCGACACGGCCATAGCCGAAAGTGAAGCGCTTGGTCGGTTTAAGTCGAGCCAGACTGAAGGCGATCCACAACGGAATCGACGTAGAAGCGTCGCCGAAGTTGTGGATCGTGTCCGCCAGCAGCGCGACGCTCCCCGATAGCCAGACCACGACCGTTTGCAAAAGGGCCGTGACCATAAGCCCGACAAAAGACCATTTAACCGCCCAAATCCCCCGCTCGGTGGTGGTGATGGAGGGATCGATCACGCCGTGCGTATGGCTATGCGTCTTCTCGTCGTGGCGATGCTTGTGAAGCATGAGAGCAAAATCTCCTTTGGGTTATATAACTATATCATACTGATTTGACTTGATCATGTCATCAGGGGCTGACAGCAGATTTCGATAGCAGATTAAGAGGTCTTCGAGAGTAGAGCCTTTCGGGAGTTTCTCCATCTCAGTCCCAGTGCCAGAGCTAGAGATACTCCGATGACCGCGAGCAGCGCATAGATCACTGGTCTGGGTAGAATAAACAACGCGTGCGTGTGGATGCCCAGATGGTACAAGAGAGCATCTAGAGCGCTGCGCTTCCCCGCCAAGTGCCCTCCTGTAGAACCGATCAGTGCCAAGGAGACGAAGCCCCCTACAGCGAGCGTCACGTAGAGCCTGCGGAGCTTCGCTTGTTTCCATAACTCTCTCCCATAAAACGAGCGCATCAGTACGAAGATCAACCAGAACGTGAGCGAAAAACCACTGAGCGCGGTCTTATTGAGAACCACAGAAGAAGTGAGCAGAACTTCTATGGGCCAAGTGTACGCGAAGCCCGTGAAGAACCCGGCACTCAACGATAGGAGCCCGCCGACGGCTGCCAGATAGGCCGTGGGTTCCGCCAGCCACGCCAAGCCCCGCCACGCCGGATGCTCGCTTCTGATCCAGACGCCCAAGAGTTTAATCAGAACGCTAAGAAAAGCCAGCGTGAGCATCCCTACGCTCAGCTCTGCTGTGATCGTGTGCCACGCGATCCGCGCCGTCTCTGGTGCTGGCATCTGCAACGCCGCTCACTCCCTTCTACTTTTATTCTTATATTCTTATTTTATTACTCTATCTCTATGTTTTCTTCCCCGGCCACAGAAGATAAGCAACACTCAAGCCAACGATCATCGCTATCCCGGTGAGCACTGTCCATAGCCAAGACTGTAAGAGTTGGTCCGATCCAAGAGCACGTGGTCGGGCGAAGAGCCCGGCCTCCTGGGCACCCCCGGCGAAGAAGTTTATCGTGACGACGGTGCGTTTCTCACCGTGATAGGAAACGAAGTCATCGTAGGGAGAGTAAGCCAGTAAGACCGTCTGCGCTCCCGGTGCGATCGGTCGGTCGAACTTATCGTTGGTCTCCAGCCGCCGCCGGAACTCAATAGTCGTCTGCGGCTGTGCTCCGGCCACTTCAGATCCCGAAGATTCTAAGACGTCGTCGCGCCCGCCGAGGCTGACGTCGTTGAGATGAGAGATGGAAGTATTAGCGAAGTAATCTTGAAGAAAGAGCTCGCCACCACGCAGATAGCCGATAATAATATCTGCACCTTCTTTGATCGCCCCTGTGGGGTTCCAGCCGACCGATACCCAACCCAGCGTAGGCCCTCTCAGTCCAATGTAGATATACTCACCTTCGATGGTCCAGTGAAGTTCCATGCCGATAGCCTCAGCCCAGTAGCGATGAGCGTATTCGCTATCGGCGATCTGACCGTCAATGGAGGGGAGCTGCGCTTGCGCTAGAACATCAGCTCCCCTCCAAGTCGCCAGTAACAGAATCAGCCCACAAAGCAGTCGTGTAAACTTCAGGTCTTTCACTGCTCGCTGATGCTCGCTTCAGAAGTCGTTGATTGCACCATTGAAATAGTTGATCTGAACGGCATCTCGCCTATCTCGACCGTGATTGGTCACGAAGTCGTCGGCGTCAGAAAAGGCCAAGAAAGTCCTCAGTGCGCCCTCGACGACAACATTGTCGGTTCTGTCTGCGGTGTTGAGCTTGCGGCTGAACTCGACGACGGTCAGCGTGACTTTCCCGATGGCCGTCTCGACTTCGCTCTCTATGCCCACCGAGGCCAGAATGTCGTTCTTGCCGCCTTGATCGGTGTCGGCTCTATGAGTCTGATGCGGCCTGCCGAAGGTGTCGGATATGTTGAGCTTGCCGTCCTTCACAAAAGCCAAGATCATATCCGCTCCGGCATCTGTAACGATGCCCCAAGAGATCCAACCCTTCGCTAGAGCTTCGAGGCCGACATAGAGCGTGTCGCCGTCAATAGTCCAGTAGAGCGTCATTCTGGTGGCGTTATTGTGATAGAGATTGCGGTACTCGAACTTGCCGATCTTGCCGTCAATCGTGGGAACCCTTAACTGTGCCACACTGGCACTACCCAGAAGCCCCAAGACCGCCACTACCAACACGAACGTCCCAATGCGTTTGAATTTGAACATGAACATCACCTCCGAAATCTATTATAATCCAGTGATGTGACGGATGTCAACTGATATACTGATGTGCGTCAAATCGGCTATCTCTTGATTCTCAGATATTCTCCTTCCCACTTGAAGAGCCGTGAGGGCGTGTCGAACTCCTTCAGCTCTAACTCGATGTTGCCTTTCTGTGCGTCTCTAAAGAGATCTCTTGCGAGATCAACCGTGTGACGGGACGGCCCGCGATCAGACATTCACGGACGATTTCGGTGCCATCTTCGGCTTTGCTCACGACGTACCATAGGCTGTCGGGATAGACGACCACCGTTGCGCCCACTTCCGGGCAGAGCCCCAGACATTGAGTTTTCGTAACGAGCACATCAGTGATCTTGCTCTCGGACAGCTCGGCGCGTATCGCTTTATAGACGGCTTCGCCGGCGCGAGCGCCGCAGCAGCCCTCTGTACAACATACAAAGACGTGCTTTCTGTAAGTTTTCGCCTCACTCATAGCGCAGGGCCTCCACAGGAGGCAGCTTCGCGGCATCGCGCGCTGGGAAGAACCCCGACAGCGCCCCCAAGACGAACGAGAAACTCAGCACACCGAGCATCAGCCCCGGCGAGAACCCGACTTCTAGCTGCGTCCCCGATATGAAGAGCGGTGCTGAAAACTTGATGCCTACCGCGATCAGAAGGCCAGTCAAAGCTCCCAACACTCCGCCGATCAGCCCCATAAACCCCGACTCTAACAAAAAGAGCCAAAGAATATGGCGTCGGCGCGCGCCCACGGCCTTCATCACGCCGATCTCGCGCGTTCTCTCTAGAACGGCTGTGTACATCGTGTTCATCACGCCGACACCGCCCACTAAGAGCGAGATCGCTGCGATCCCGCCCAAGGCTGCTTGGAGAATGCCCACTAAGTTTTGCATCAGATCCAGCATCTCGCCCGTGGTGTGCACGTTTAGATCGTCTTTGCCTCGTTGCTCTGTAACCATGCGCCGGACTTCTTTGGCAATAGAAGCGGCGTCGTGGCCCGCGTGCCCGTGCTGGGCCGTGCGGATCATCACCAGCGAGAATCTATTGCGCTCGCCTACTAACTCTTGCAGCGTCGCAATGGGGACCATAATGGCGTAGTTGACATCGGGATCGGCGCGCCTCTCCAAGAGACCGACGACCTCGAACTCTAGGGTCTCGATCACGAACTTATCTCCAACAGAGAGGCCCAAGTCTTGGGCGACGTTGCTGCCCAAGACGGCCGTCTGGGTCTCACCCGGGTTGAGCGCCCGGCCAAGCTCTGGCTTATAGTAATTGCCGAAGGCTTGCATCAGTTCCGGAGCCATGCCCCACGTCAGCAGATACCCTTCGCGTCTCCCAGCGCTGATATAGGGTGTCTTGACGAGGACGCCGCCGACGGCTTCTACGCCAGAGATCTTCTGCAGCGGAGCCAAGTCCAACTGAAAGTCATACGTGCCGAGCATTGCCCCCATGCCTAAGTGATGCCCGCCGTGCCCGGCGATCATCACGACGTTATAGCCAAAAGCCTCGAATTCTTGCGTGATCGAGCGCTGCATTCCCTGCCCTAAAGAGACCAGCGCGATCACGGCGGCGACACCGATAAGAATGCCCAGAATGGTCAGCCAACTGCGCTTGGGACGATGACGCAGATTACGTACAGAGAGTCTTATATTATCGAGCAGCATATGCAACTCCTTTGTTGGTGTTATTGAAGACCTCTTCCAAGAGCCGGCCATCTTTAATGCGCACGATTCTATGCGCATAGGCCGCCGCTTCGGGGTTGTGCGTAACTAAGATGATCGTCTTGCTTTCACGGTTGAGCTGCTCCAACAATTTTAAGATTGCCTCACCCGATTCAGAGTCCAAGTTGCCGGTGGGTTCGTCGGCCAGAATGATCTCCGGGTCGTTGGCGAGCGCGCGGGCGATGGCGACCCGTTGGCGCTCCCCGCCGGAGAGCTGCGCGGGCTTGTGGTGGATACGATCGTTGAGACCGACTTTTCGCAGCAGCTCCACCGATCGGGCGCTGCGCTCTCGGCGCGGGACTCCCTGAAAGAAGAGCGGCAGTTCTACGTTCTCTTGGGCCGTGAGCGTCGGGATGAGATTGAACGTCTGGAAGACGAAGCCGATCTTCTTCCCACGGATTTGCGCCAGCGTGTCTTCGTCAAGTTTTGTAACGTCTTGGCCATCGAGCTGCACGAGACCGTCACTGGGCAGGTCTAGACATCCGAGCAAGTGCATCAGCGTAGATTTCCCAGACCCTGATGGCCCCATAATAGCGACGAATTCACCGGGCTTGATGGTCAAGTCCAACCCCCGCAGGGCCTGCACGCTGATCTCGCCCATCGGGTAGATTTTATGCGCATTCTTCAGTTGAATCATCGTGATCTCCCTTCACCCTCACCCAGCCCTCTCCCTTTGAGGGAGAGGGTGACCCGTAAGGGTCGAGTGAGGGTCTGATAATATTATGGTCTAGTCTGGCTTACGCTCAGCAACTCCGTCAGAGCCGTGACGATCCATCTGTCGCCCTCTCTCTTCTCGATGCGCAAGAGCGGCGGATAGGGGAGAATCTTGCGCGATTCCAGATCGCTGATAGCGATGATCGCCCGCTGGTCTTCAAACTTGGGATGAGTATAGGTCCCTTCGACGGCCTTGACGCCCCCGATCGTCACTTCGCCGCGCGTGACGAGCTTCGCGCCCTCCGGCAGAAGAATCTCTCTGTTCGGCAGGACTTCGCGCGTATCGAGCGCGCTGATCGGCGTCACGTCCAACGCGCCCTTGGGCACGTGCGCAAACCCGTGCGAGAAGACGAGAACGGTCAACTGATCTCGCTCTGCGAGCACTTCAAACGTCTCGGTGACTTTGAACTTGCCGCCCTCGGGAACGATCTTCAAGGTCATTGTGCCCGGACTGGGATCGTTCTCTTTATCGGTCATGCGATAGACGACCGTTAGGGTGCCCCCAGCATAGGGGCCGATTCCGAGGATCTGGGCCAGTGCCCAGCCGCCACTGATAAGCGTAAGCAACATCAGAACAGCCAATGTGTTACGAAGTTTCATAATCAAGCTCCTTTTGCTTGGGCTTTCTCAAGCCCGATTAGGATTTATGCAGCTTAGACCCTCACCCGGCTGCGCCACCCTCTCCCTTCAAGGGAGAGGGACGGGGTGAGGGTGAAAAATATTAGGAGCTTTAGACCGTAGGGGGATGAAAGGGAGGTGCCAAAAAGAGAATCTGTTTCTCGTGTGGCTCGATAAACGTCAGGAACAAACGAGGCGTGTAGAAGGAGAAATCAGCGCTTGCGCTGGGCAGCGCGGGACACCCCACGTAACAGAGATCTTCATGGAAGGTGCTGGGAGTGCCGTCTTGTGCGCAACAAGAACAAGAATGTTGCGGCTGGGCAGGCGCCGGCTGATCTTTGGTGTGCGCTGCATGTGCTGCCTGTGCCGGATCGGCAGCAGGACGCGCAGTCACAACAATATGACTAGGCACGAGCCACTGACTGCTCAGCAGTACGATCAGCACCAGATTCAGCGCGGCTTTTGCTCTCGTCATAGCTTTCGCTAGTTATTCTAACAGCTATTATAGGGGATGTCTATGATCTTTGTCAAGGAAACGGCTGAGTTTGCTCATCCCCCTAGCTCAGACGTTGCACACGCTAGAGATCAGGATCGGCGCGTGAGACCAGTCCCCATTCTTCAGATTTGTGCGACCAAGGCTGGACGCGTCCCTCTTCTGATGGGCTGCACAACGACGATGTGCCGCACGCGGGGGAAGCGTACATATCGTGATGGAGCACGCGCTTGAGCGCCCGCTCAATCTTCTTGCGCAACTCTGGAGAAGCTGCTCTGTTTTCACGAGTCACTTCTGTCCAAGCCGCGTTGGTGAGATGATCCAAGAGTCTTTCGACATTGACTGTCTCCCAGAGGCGGAAACCTGCCATAGTCTGTCATCTCCTTCCCTTATCGTAAGGGCGAGGTTATCTCGTCCCTCGTACACATTATAAGACCTTTCGACTGCTTTGGGAAATCCCTATTCACCCCATTTATGACACATGAAGCAGAAGCGCGCTTCGAGCGCTTCGGGGATCTGCGGGTGCTGCGCCGTCAGCCCCATATTGTGACAGGGCATACAGAAGTCCCCGGAGCGCTCTTCGCCGGAGTAGATAGCGTCTGTCTTCTCCTTGGGCAGAGGCGTGGCATGACAGGGGAGACAGAAAGGGCTCTTCGGTTGCGAGGCGACGACCGGGTGTTTGGCGGCTTGCGCCTTGTGGGGTTCATGACAGGTGAAGCAATGCGAAGTCGGCCAATCGGGTGGGACGGGATGGCGCGGGCGCGGACTGAGCCGGAGGCTCTCTACTTCGGGCACGGTCTCATACTGGGCATTAAAGTGACAGGCCTCGCAGAAACCAGAGGCTTCTGCAGGGGGCAGATCCGCGCTCTCATGGCAACTAAAACAGAGTGTGCTGTCGGTAGTGGGATTGATCTTGGGGTGCTTAGGCGGGAGCAGCGACTGAGCCAAGGCGACGACAACAATCACGGAGAGAATTGCTAAGCTCGCGATTACAGTGACTGCCTTGCGCCTGAGCATCGGTGCTCACCTCCGCCCTGACCCTGCCCCTCTCTCCCGTCCCCACCCATTCCCTCCCCGCTTGCGGGGAGGGCTGGGGAGGGGTTAGGGTCATCTCTCTTACGGCAACGCTCTGAGCGTCGCTAACAACATCTCGCGTGTGAAGGTCGGATTGTGAACACCCATGCTCCTGTCGTACTTGATCAATATGTAGTTCCAGGCAGCGCGCACAATCGGATCGGCAGTGGCGAAGACAACTTTGCCCGGATCGCCCGGTGCATCTTTAATATCACCCAGTTGGCTGTAGATTTCTTTTCCATCGGCCATCTTCAAAATGAAGGTGATCTGTCCGCCGACACTGGTGATGTCAATGCCTGTGATCTGCTTGCCATCTACAGCGACATTCGGAGTGTATGTTGCCTTTGCCGGATCATAAGCGCGCACGGTGGTAATCTTCTCTTTGACGGCCAGCACGCGCTTCTCGATAGCGGCCTTGAGTCTCTTGTGCAGTTCGGTGATCGGTTGCTGGACGAACTCCTTGGTCACAACCGGGCCATGACAATTGGCGCAGTTATTCTCGGCAGCCCTAAACGAATGAGGCGCCTTGGTCAGCGTCATGTGACAGGAGACACAGGAATCGCGCACGAAGACCCCATGAGCGGATGCGCGCTCACCGGTGTCATCTAAGAAGAACGCGTTCTTGCCCATGATAACGTCGGTCTGCGCAGATGCGTGGGGCGCAGTGTAGCGCTTCGGGTCTTCTGTATTCCAAGTGATCCGGCCGTTGCGCGTATTATGGCAGGTCATGCAGAGCGCGCCTTTGCCCACAGCGGTCGCCGCAAAACCAGCAGGCAGCAGAGGCGTAGTATTCTGCACGCGCAGCGCAAAGCCCTCACCATGACAGGCCGTACAAGTTATGGGTTGAGCATTTGCTTGGGTCAAACCCAAGCCCTGCAGAAAGGGCACATCGGCAGCGCTGCCGTCGGGCTTAGCAATGGGGCCGGGATTGCCTGCCAAGAGCTGCGGCAACCATGCGCGAAAGCCCTGCTCGCTGTGACAACGGGCGCAGTGAGCGGCTCCCGCACTGCGGGCCTCTACGGTAGCATGCACGAGGGTCGTTGCTTTATTGTTATGTTTGCTCTTCTCCCACTCTTCTGCAGGGCCGAGGAAGGCCGCTTGCAGACCTCCGGCCAACAGCGCCAGCCCTAACAGAGAGAGGCCGATATAGATCAACACTGAACGTTTCATGTCTCTCCAACTCCTTTCGCCAAATTTTCCGTTGGCGTATAAGAGCCCCTCCTATGACTGTCCTATTGCCCTGCTTTGTGACAGTTGAAGCAGAATTCTGCTCTGGCCCCGTCCGGAGCCTTGAGATGCGTTGGGCTCAGACCGATGCTATGGCAAGCCTCGCACGTCTGGCCTGCTTTCTCTGTGCCTTTGTAGCCACCATCGGGCTGTGCCGGCGTCTGATGGCACGGCAGACAGAGGCTGCTGTTCGGTTGCGCTGGGCTGACCGGGTGCTTGGCTACTTTGCCCTTGTGGGGCGTCGTGTGACACGTCGCACAGTCTTTGGTCGGCCAGTCCGCCGGGACGGGGTGTTTCGATTTCGGTCCCAACCGCGAGATCGCTTGACCCTTCAAGTGCTCAAAGTGCGTATTGAGATGACAAGTCCCGCAGAAGGACATCACCGCGGGCTGCACTTCTGGAGTGATCTGATGGCACTGGAAGCAGATCGAGGCGCTTGAGGTCGGCGCGACTTTGACGTGCCCTTTGGGCACTGGGGGTTGGGTCGCCACCGCGGCGATTCCGACGGTGACGATCACGCTCAACAGGACAATAGCTGTCAGCCGGGTTATTCGTCTGTTCATGCGTCACCTCCTCTCTAGGGTTTATTAGTGTTTATTTAAACTCGACCGATCAACCAAAACAATGATCTAAAGCGCATATAAACCTGATCTTCGTCAAGCCAACCGACAGCAGATTCAAGTAGCAGATTAGATAGCTGTAGGGGCAGACCGGCGTGTCTGCCCTAGGGCGAACACTACCGTAATCCGTTGTCAGCTCTCGACAATAGGGAGATCAATGGCGCACCGGTACGCGCCTCTCCAAGCGCAGAGTGAACGCAGGCCATTCTTGCTGCTGGGCCTCCGGCGGGAAGATCGGCAAGTGACGCACGGCCAGCGTATAGAGCCACAGTCCCCAAGCGACGATCCCTGCGGTGATGGCAAACTCAACCCAGTTGGGGAAGTACGCTATCCCCTCCGGCACGATCTTGGCTGTGACGACCGCGTTGTACCGATAAAGAACAACCCCAGATGCCACCAATAGTCCGGTGACCAAAAGTCCTGCCGGACTACGACGGATCGCCGCGAACGAGAGCAAGAGCAACGGGAGAAAGACCATCAGGGTGAGTTCAACCCAGAGAAAGAGGCTGCGCTCGCCAAAGAGCGCCGTACCCGCTCCCCGCAGGAGCAGATCGCCCAAGCGCACGCCTCCATAGAGCACCAATAAATACGCGCCTGCTCGCCCTAAGCCCTGCAAAATATGATGCTCTAGGCCACGCCCCAGCGCCCACGAACTCAGGATAGACTCTACAGCAACTACAAAAGGCGCAACGGCAATGGCTGAAAGCAAGAAGAGAACAGGCAACAGCGGGGAATACCATAGTGGATGGACGTTATCGGGGGCAATCAGCAAGAGCCCTCCCAACGATGACTGATGGAGCGTGGACAAGATAACCCCGGCAATCACCAAGGGCACAGTGAGCGAACGGAGAAAGCTTGCTATACGGCTCCAGCCCAAGCGCTCCAAGAGCGTCGGCGCAAACTCCAAGATCAGCACAGTCGTGTAGAGCATGACACACCAAGCGACTTCGAACATCACCGATTGGGGTTGCCAAAAGACCATCACGTGCCAAATACGATGGGGCTGTGCTAGATCAAAGAGTATGCCGAGAATGGCCGAAAGATAGCCAATCAGTCCCGTGAGAATCGCCGGGCGCACGACAGATTTGTATTTTTCGATCTTGAGCAGATAAACTGTAAGTGCCATACAGAAGGCTCCTGCTGCCAGTGCTACACCGCCCATCACGTCCACGGCAATCCAGAGCCCCCAGGGATAAGCATCGCTGAGGTTAGTCACCCCCAACCCGTAGCGAAAACGCAAATAGGTTGCGTATGCTCCGACAACCATGATAGCCACAAGAAAGATCATCCAGGCCCGATATCGCCAAGAGGTTTGGGTTAGATAGTTTTGATGTGTATTCATAGATCTCTCCTACGTAGGGGCGAACCCGCGTGTTCGCCCTGCGAAGGGCAGACACCTCGGTCTGTCCCTATTCCTTAATCTTTATCCTTATCTTCATCTTCCCCGGATTTTTGGCGTCGCCGCATGAAATAGAGCCCGCTGAGGCCCAGCGCCAGCGCACCCACGACCCACGGGACTTTCTGCAGCATCCCTGCAGTGAACTTCGGCAACGGTTCCTGTCGCTGACAGTGCAGCCCCAGATCAGCAAAGGGCACATCCGAGAGATAGAGCACCGACGTTCCGCCCAACTCGTGTTCACCGAAGAGATAGAGCTTCTCTTCCGCGAGCCGCTCTTTTGCGCACTTCAAGAGCTCCGCACGGAGCCCAAACTGCAAAGCCCCCGTGGGACAGGCGCTCACGCACGCCGGCGGCTCGCCCTGAGCGATGCGATCCGCGCACATCTGACACTTCTGTATATAGGGGGAGTTCTCTTCCCAATTCAGGCGCGGAATCCCTAGGGGGCAGGCCACCATGCAATAGCGACACCCGATGCAGAGCTCTCTGCGATAGATCACCGGCCCTTGGGGGGTCTTCTGCAACGCCCCTACAGGACAGGCTGAGACACAAGCAGGATCAAGACAGTGCATACAAGCGCGTCGCAGACACCGTTCGCGACCGTTCTCAGCGCGAAGCACATCCACATAGGCGCGCCCCTCAGGAAGTTGATTTTGTTCTTCACAGGCGCGCTCGCATAATCCGCAACCGATACAGCGTGTGACATCATAAAGCATACCGACCGTCTGCTCGGCTGCACGCCCTTCTAAGAGCCTCCCCGAACTGCAAGCACCCACAACGAGGCCGGCGAGAAAGCAGCGACGTGAAATAGGATTCGCCATAAGCGCTCCTTTAAGCGGCGCTCAGCGCCTGCGCTGAGCGCACGTCGACCCAGTAGCGCTGGCCGTCAATTTGGATCAACTCATGCCCCGGCTTGTCGAACTTGATCTGTAGCTGTAATTTCTCTTCGCTCTCCGGCGGCATCGTGATCTCTTTCTCCGTAAGGATCTCCCCGGACGGCCCACGGCTTAGCACTATATATTGATGGCAGCGAAAGAGATGTCGCGGGTTGGCCAGCGTTAAGCTCAGCGGCACCTCTTCGCCGACCGTCGCTTCGCGCGGCAACTCTACTTTGGTGATCCTGATCTTGCGCAAACAATCCGAAAAGAGACAGATTACTAATCCAGCGATGAGAATAACCCACAAGATGGACATCGTCTTTCACTCCTTTCTGGAGCCTTGGCTCCATCAAAAAGATAAGTCACCCGCCCCCAAAGCACAATGATCCCACACAAGAGAAATTATGCGCTTTCGGAAGAAAATTTTTGCTACTTGGTAATCTCTCTTCCAGCTCATGCCAGTCGGTTTATGCTCACCAGACAGAAAATCTTCAGTCAACAGCAAAAATCTCTCTTGGTAAGGTTCGGTTTATCCTATGTCAGAGGTCATGGCGGCAGCGCTCTAGATTAGGTTAAAATTAGGGCAGAAAGGGGTGGAGAGCAATGAACTGGAATTGTCCTGCATGCAAACAAGAGAACTGCGCGCCCCTCTTCCGTGAGCTGAGCCGTGAAGATTTCACCGCGCTGCACGCGCAAATGCTCACGGTGCACTACAGCAAAGGCGATCTGATCTTTCAAGAAGGCTCACTGGCTTCGGGCATCTATATCGTCTGTCAGGGATTGGTGAAATACGGCAAGTACTCCGAAGATCGCAATAAGCGTCGCATCTTCAATATCTTGAGTTCGCCCCAGACGCTCGGCGAAGAGGCGCTCTTTGAAGAGCGTCCGTGCATCGGCTTTGCCGCCGCGCTCACGGATTGCCAAGTGGCGTTCATCGAGCGCCGCGCGTTGTTCCAATTCATCGTCGAGCACCCAACGGTCTTATTGGGTCTCTGCAGGAAATTCGCGCAAGAGCTGATGGTCTTTCAGTGCAAGCTCGTGGAGGCTTCGTACGAGCCGCTGGAGAGAAACTTCGCGCGGCTGCTGCTGAACTTGGCCTCTCGGTATGGTCGCACGGAGCGGACGGGCGCCCGTATCTTAGAGCTAGAGCTCTCGCGCACGGATTTAGCCGAGCTCGCCGGCGTCTCTATGGAGACGGCCATTCGCATTCTCACCCGCCTGAAAGAGCGCGGAGTTATTGACTTTGATCATCGGGTCATTCGTGTTCTGAACACCGAGAAGCTGGAGGAGCGGGCCAGTCCGCTTCCTCCGTGTGTGACTGCAGAGGCTATTTAATACCAATAGGGGCTGACAGCGGATTTCGGTAGCAGATTAAGCTAAGAACCCTCACCCCGTCCCTCTCCCTAGCAGGGAGAGGGTGCAGGGTGAGGGTGGCTGAATCCGCTGTCAGCTCTACGCACTGCGCGACGCCTGTACTATTTAGCAGGCCAATGACAACTGAGACAGCTCTCATTCCCACGACCGGTATGGTCTATCGGGAAGGGCCATTGTGTCTGTAAATTATGACAGGCCAGACAATCTCCGCGCAGTTCGAGCGCATGGGGAATCGTCGGAGCCCTTCCCGGCGACGCGACTGTCTCTATGGCTGTCTGTTCTACGGTGATCATATAGAAAGTCCCAGCCAACAAGAAGAGCACTACGAGCGCAGCTACAGGCACGAAGACGCGGCGCCGTCGAGCTACGCTCTCCGCTGACGGCGCAGGCGGTTCTCCTCGCTGGAGCCGTTCTAATTCCAAGGGATGCTCGTGTCTCAGCTCTTCTTCGGAGAGCTTTCCCGTGAAGATGCTCTTGTTAAAATGCCGAAAATGCACAAAATAAACGTGCCACGTGAGAATAGCCAGCACGGCGAGCACGGCTTCATAGCCGTGGGCGGCCTTGGCCGCCGGCACGATCTCTCCGGGGAGAAAGCTCGTGAACCAAATAGGGTTCCATAATATAAAACCCGTCACGATCATCAACACCGTTCCCCAGATGAGCGCCCAGTATTCTAGCTTTTCGATAAAGCCATAGCGCTCAAATCGGGGATAGCTGGGCGCGAGCTTCAGATAATAGCCGATGGCCTGAATGAGATCGCGCAGGTCTCTCCAGCGCATCCACATATAGAGCGGCGTCTGCAAGACCAAGACGCGATACCCCACGCCTACGAAATGGACGATAGAAGTCAGTATCAGCACGATCGCAGCGATATGATGGATCTCGCGCAGCATCTGCACGCCCCCGAAAAACTCTGCAATCGCGTGGGCCCACGTCGTATCCGAAAATTTCTGAGGCAGCCCCGTCGTCGCCAGCGTCACGAACGAGAGCGCCATCACCCAATGTTCAACGATCTGCGTCCAGTGAAAGCGCTGATAATATCTCTTTTCCATTAGGGCTTCCCTCCAAAAGCCCGGCGCGCCGCGTCGAGCAGAATGAAGATCACAAAAAATCCGATCACCGCGGGGATGAGAATCTTATAGAAAAGCTCTACATAATAGACCATAGGGAACTCCGTAGGGCTGGGGTCATAGTGCTTGACCCAAGACGTAGGAAAGTTGGCCGTCGCCGTGGGATGACACTGCTGGCAGGTCTTCAAAAGATTCTCTTTGATGACACGCGAATCGGGATCGTCGGTGCGTTTGATGTCATGGACGCCATGACAGTCATAGCAGACGGCTTCGTTCAGGCGCGCCCCCGGTCGTTTTTGAAAGAGCTGGACGGTCGTGCCGTGGAAGTCGGAGACATACGAGCGCAGCACCGCCGTTGAGAGCCCGTACTTGTTCATCCTGACGGGATCTGCATGACAGTTGGCGCAGATCTGCGGGGAGCGCAGACGAAACTCGAGCGTCTGCGGGTCTTCGATCTGATGGACTCCGTGACAGTCTGTGCAGGTGGGCACATCGGGATGGTCTTGGTCTTTGAGCAGATCAGCTCCGTGCACGCTCTCTTTGTAGACGTTAAAGATCTGCTCGTGGCAGCGACCACAGGTCAGATCGACTTTGAGTCGGGGCTGCGCCGGCGGCGTGATGTTATGAGCGCCGTGGCAGTCGGTGCAGACGGGGGCCTCGCGACGACCCGCGGCCAAGACGCGCAAGTGAATACTGTCGAGCGTGGCTCGGTATTGCTCTTGGTGACAAGCCCGGCAGTTGGTGTAATAGCGCAGGGAGAGTTCGCGGCGATCCCGCACGGCCAACGGTGGATGAGGAAACCCTGTGATGTCGCGATGGCAGCTTACACACGTCAATCCGGCCTTGGCGTGGACAGACTCAGAGAAGACTTTCATATCGACCCAGAGGGGCAGCTCTTCGCCGCTGGGCAGCGTCGTGCTCAGCCCTTCGTTCCCGTGACAGGTGATACATTCACTGATAGGAATGGATTGCTCTTGAGACCATGCTGATCCCCAGATCAACGAGATGAAGAGGGCGAGCAGTGGCACGGTAAACCGTGCCCCTACTACGTGAGGACGCAGTTCTTTACCCATAGCTATGCAGTCCAGAGAGCAGAAAATTGACCCCCCACCACGTGAACATACATACGATAAATCCCAATACGGCGAGCCAAGCGGTCTTGGCATCGCGCCAGCCCCACTTGACGCGCACGTGGAGATAGAGCGCATAGATGAACCAACTGATGAGCATCCAAGTCTCTTTAGGATCCCAGCCCCAGTAGCGTCCCCAAGCGTGCTGCGCCCAGACAGCTCCGAAGACGATCCCGCCGAGCGTGAAGAGCGGGAACCCAATCGCAATAGACTTATAGCTGACGTTGTCTAACAGCTTGAGCGTCTCCACGGATGCCCGCCGCTGCAAGACTAAGAAGAGCAGCGAGGCACCAAAAGCGATGGCGAAGAACGCCTCCCCGCCGAGCGTGAAGAGCACGTGCAGCTTGAGCCAGTAGCTCTGCAAGGCCGGCACCAGCGGGCGCACCTCGGCGGAGATCAACGGAGACGAAGCCAAAGCCACAGCGATAAACGCCAGCCCCGTCGCCATCACCCCGATCACTTTAATTTTATAGCGTCTCTCCAAGAAGAGATAGACCAAGGGAATGGCCCAAGAGAAGAAGACCAGAGTTTCATAGGTGTTGGTCACCGGCAGCGTCCAGTACTCCGAGACGTGCGCGAGTTCGATGGTGCGCAGGACCATTGCCACGGTGCCGAAGATCACAGTAACAGCGGTGCTCCAGGTCGCCAGCGTGCCCCACGCCGTCTGCTTGAGAATCCACGGGACGGACGCCGTCGCGGTGATTCCCAAGCCCATGCTCATAGTCTTCACCGCGCCCTTGGGCTCGCCGATCAGGTGCAGCAGATAGAAGACAAAGCTGATAAAATACCCGATGGCCGTCAGATAGAAGAAGAGTACGCTGTCCATGATAGCCCTCCTTTATTTATTAGTAGCAGCGCTCGTTTTCGGTCTCTTTTTATCTACGGAGTCTCCACCCTCACCCCATCCCTCTCCCTGAAAGGGAGAGGGCGAAGGCGAAGAGTGAGGGTCCGCTCTCAACTCTTCGACGATCTCTTCCAACTCCGGTTCGAATTCTCGCGGCTCGCGCCCCAGCCCCCCGACAGAGAGTCTGTTCTCTTGGAAGGCTGCCCAAATGCGTCTCGGTGGGAGATAGAAGTTCATAAAGAGCCCCAGCATCATCAAGATAAACCCGGTGTAGATCAGAGGAATCCCCGGATTGGCCGCGATCTGTAAACCCGTGAACTCCGGCGCGGTCATCCCCGCGACAAAGAACCTATAGGGGTTCTCCTTGGTGAACTCATGTTGAAACTCCGGGAACTGCGCAAAAGTCCAGGTTCCGAACTCCCGTCGTTCTCCGTTGAAGACTTCTAAAAAGACCGCCGGGTTGTTCAAGCGCCCGCTGCGATTGGCCGGACGACGGTCTTCGCCGATCATAAAGTCGGGGAAGAAAGCGCTGATCTTCACTTTACGACCCTCATCGTCAACCGTAAATTCTTCGCCGACTTTAGCCGTGAATTCTCCTAACGGCAGCGTTGCGCCATCGAGCTGAGCGCGCTCGACTCTGAGAGTCAGCTGCGCTCCGCCAAGCCAGTCCGTTCCAAAAGATGACTGATAGAGATAGATGCCTTTATAGACTAAAGGCTCGTTCACTTCTATTGTTTTGGTAAAGATTTCTTGGCCATTGTCTATGACTGTGAGCTTGCTGTGCCAGTCTCTCGTCTGCACGGAATCTTCATAGCTCGTCGTCCAGAGATCGTCCACGCGTACGTCGAAGCCGCCGCGCGCGACGTGGAACGTCTGGCCCTTATGAGCGACTTGGAAATCTTCAAATCCCAAAAACCCTCCGACGATCCCGCCGATGAGCACCACCAAGAGACTGAGGTGCAACAGATCGACGCCCAAGCGTCCCCACAGATGCTTGTATGCCGTTAGTTGAGTGCCCGTTTGTTGGACGCGATAGCGCCGACGCTCCAGCAGTTGGGTCAGCCTTTCAAACCCGCCCGCGTTTGCATCGAGCTTGGCGTGTGTAGGAAGCTTGGCGATCTCATCCAGCGAGCGCGTCTCTACGGGCTTGCGCACCAAATCCCACGAGACCCTGAAACGCTTGATCGCACAACAGACAGTATTGATCACCAACAAGACCAATAATCCCAAGAAGTACCAAGAGCTATAGAGCCGATCAAACTGCAAGAACTGAACGATCTGCGCGCCGGCCAGGCCGTAGCGCTCGACATAGATGAGCGGGTCTTGGTTTTGCGGGATGAGCGTCCCAATAACAGAGATCAGCGCCAGCGCGATGATCAGACCAATCGCCAATTTAATCGACGTGAGCTGCTCCCAGATCAAGCTTCTTAGTGGGGCACGCTCTGCCTGTCCCAAGATCTCTCTGATCTGGCGCGCGGCTTCGGCACCGCCCTGCACACACGAGTCCGGCGGGCTCTCGCCGCGCACGATGGCCATCGCGTTCTCGGCACAAGTCCGATGGCCGCAGCGCCCGCAATTGAGCCCGCCCAAGACCGCGACAATCTCTGCGACCTTCTCGCGGGGGATCGCACCCGTCAGGCTGTTGTTGGCCAACGCCGGCGCAACGGCTGCCTGCACAGGCGCAGCGCTCGCCACAACGTTCAGCGATGCACCACAGAGTTTGCAGAAACGGCTATCGGGTGTGTTCGCCGTGCCGCATGAACTACAGACGGTTTGCAAGGGCACCCCGCACCCTCTGCAGAAATGACTATCTGCTGTATTCGTTGTCCGGCACTTTTCGCAGGTCATCACCGATCACTCGCTTTCGTTAAGGAGTCCCAGTCGCTGAAAATTGGCCGCGATCTCTTCGCCTTTAAGTGGCCCCAACCAGACTCCCCGAATATGTCCTTCGCTGTCTATAAAGAACGTCGTCGGCGTTCCGGTCAGCCGATAAGAGACAAAAGCGGTGCCGCGCTCATCTAAAAGATTGGAATAGGTCACGCCGTAGCGCTCCAAGAACGGCTTTACGGTCTGAGCGGGCTCGCCCCAGTTGACGCCGATCAGCGCGACTTTTACGCCATAGCGCTCGTGGAATCTTTGCAGATCGGGCAGTTCTTTGCGGCAGGGTGGACACCACGCGGCCCAGAAGTTCAACAAGACAGGTCTCCCGCGCAGCCCGCTCAGACGCACGGTCTGCCCGTTGAGGTCTTGCAAAGCGATTTCCGGAGCTACGTATCCCAGACGAGGAGCGACTTCTTTTTGTAGTTCTTTCGGATCTTCGACAAAAAAACCTGCGCCCTGACTGAGCGTGAATCTGCTGAGATCGCCCCGCTCGGCGAAGAACGAATAACTGATCAGAGCCAGCGCGGCTGCCCCGATGACGATGACCATCACAACGATTAGTTTCTTCAGCACGGTGCTCTCCTTTGGTTCTGGCATTGGCTTTTATTTTAGTCACGCTTGCCCTGTCTCTTGTATGACGACCATCAAAGATAGTTATGATTTTGGTCAAGCCCAGGGAGTTGGATGAGGGGTTTTAGCAAGTCGGGGATGACAGACTAATATAATTTATGCAGAGTCTGGGATGCGAACGCAAGTATTATGCCTGCACCGGCTCCTTCTTCCGGCGATTCTCAATCAGGCCACTCGATGGCTTGGATAGGTCCCTTGCTCGCTTCATAGTACTGAATCTGGCGCTCGCTGACTCGCATGACTTTGCCCAGACGGGCTGTTCTAGTTCTGAACTCCTTCAGACGGAAGAGCCGCCGTAGTAGAGCGGGAAGTTCACGCAACCGTTCGTTGGGAAGGGCCATGCAAACAATACAATAGCGCGGATGAGCTGGGGTACGACGCCAGAAATCAGAGACGTTAGTAGTGACAAAAGTGGCTTCTGGAACTTGTTGTAGCAAAGTAGGAATCGCTTCGTCTTTGATCAGTGTCCCTGGACGCAAGTCTGTGATATAACAGACACGGCCCGGATACCACTCGGCAATAGAGCGATCTAGCAGCAATCCCATCAAGCTCTCGTCCAGCACGATCACGCAGCAATCGCCTCGGCCTCGCGCTTGAGTGAAGATGCAGCCAGCTTCAATGCCTCTTGGATGGCCTCTTTGGAGATACGCTCTCGGTAATTTTTCACCAGTTGCTCAATGGTCTCACCGGTTGCCAACAGGTCTAGGATGACTTGAACTTCAATGCGGGTGTACTTGAACGTTGGGCGGCCCCCGCAGACGCCGGGTGCGGAGACGATGTGCCTGCCCAGAGGGTAGTACTCATAGGTCTCGCCGCCGACGATCTCGCGGACTAGCTTGGGATGAGCTTTGCGGTTCATAAAAAAAGCACTTTAGTTAGTGTACAGAGAAGCTACAAGAATATCCACCTACATTCATCATTCTGTCTTTCGCAAAAACGCTCTAACCTCTTCAATGCTATAGGCAGGTTGACGCCTATGAATTATCGCGTGACAGTTAGGACAAATAGGGCGCAGATCTTTAACAGGATCAACCTTGTACTCCTCACCTACTTCGGAAAGAGGGGTTAAATGATGAATATGAATAAAGCCTTTGCCTATTTCTCCGTATTTAGCAAAAAAATCGAATCCACAAACATAGCAGTGCTCACCATAGTGCTTAATACACATGCGACGGGCTTTGCGACTTCGCTCATAAACGTTGACTGATATTTTTCTTAAAGCACCTTCGTAAACCCCTGTAGTATCTGCGACTTCCTCTGGAGATGGAGTATCTCTACTCGTTGTAGTAAAATCTGCCCATACCTTCTCTAGCTCAGTAGCAATCTCGTCGGGAATCTGTATGCCAGAACGTTGAGAATCCCAGTGCATTGCTGAGAAACGCTTATCGCTCTTTAGCAATTCCCGAGGTAGTATATCATCGCTTTCAGGATCGAGAAGAGTATCAAGCTCAACTTCTACATACATCGTTATTCCAAGGGCGGCTGCTTTATCCCAATGCTCATCTTCAAAAGAACCGGTAATTACCCTACCGGATGCGAAAATTCCTCTGGGATCTTCCCAGAGCCGACGCAGCCGTCTCGAAACTGCGCTCCGCCCCCGTCCATCACGCTTCATGAATATACGGTCACCACTTTTAATATGCCTGGAATTACCACAACTCCACCGAATTATTGAAGGAATCCCCTCTTTAACTTTTTTGGACATAATGGCAAGATCATTCCAATTGTATCGTTTTGGATTCCATAGTAGGAGATAAGTTGCCATAGTCATTTACGCCCGCACCGGCTCTCTACTTCTTGGGATTTGAGAATGCGAATGGCCTTGCCCGGCACTTCAGGTGTTGTTTCTCTCTGTTCATGCGAACATAAGCCGTCGTCCCTTAGGCTCTGGCACCGAGTCGCCGAACTCTCTGGCTGTGTCAATCCATAACCGGATGGCTTGCTGGGCGTTGGTTAAAGCCTCTTCCTGTGTGCTCCCGTGAGCCATGCAGCCGGAAAGCTCTGGCACTTCCACGACATAGACCTGATCTTCGTCGCTCCAGTAAAGAATGATCTCGTACTTCTGCATCACTGTTGCCCTTTATACTGGTCCATAAACTATAACGCTCATGCTATCTCTTACGCCCGCACCGTCTCTTTCTTCTTCGGATTGATAATGTGAATGGCCTTGCCCAGCGCAGCCTCGGCAGCCTCCATCAGGCCCTCGGGAAGCGTCGGGTGCGGGTGAATGCTCAGGGCTAAGTCTTCTAACGTCGCGCCCATCTCTATGGCCAAGACGGCTTCACTGATGAGCGTCGAAGCTTCCGGCCCAACGATCTGCACGCCGAGCACGACTTTGGTCGCTTCGTCGGCGATAATCTTAACAAACCCGTCGGTCTCGCCCATCGTCAGCGCCCGCCCCAGCGCCGCAAACGGGAATTTCCCAGTAATAGTCTTATAACCCGCCTGCTGCGCCTCAACTTCGCTCATTCCCGCGTAGGCGATCTCCGGGTCGGTGAAAATTACGGCGGGAACCGTCTGCCAGTCGGCGGCGCTCTTCAGCCCACAAATCGCTTCAGCAGCTACAAGCCCTTCGTGCGATGCTTTGTGTGCCAGCAGCGGCGGCCCCGCCACATCACCGATAGCGTAGACGTGCGGGTTGCTTGTGCGCATCTGAGCATCTACTTTGAGAAAGCCCTTGGCGTCAGCTCGCACGCTGAGTTTGTCCAGCCCCAAGTCCGGCGGTGTGTTCGGCTTCCGTCCGACGCTGACCAAGACTCTCTCGGCTTCGAGTCTCTTCTCCCCATCAGGTGTGGAGATGGCCAACTGTACCCCGGACTTGCCCATCTTCAGCTCCTTCGCCTGAGACTTGAGATAAACCTCCATCTTCAGCCCTCTCGCCTTGCGGATGACCAAGCGCGTCAATTCTGGATCTGTGCCCGGTAGCAGACTATCGAGCATCTCGACCACTGTTACTTTGCTGCCAAACTTGGCATAGGCCATACCCAGCTCCAGTCCAATATAGCCGCCGCCGATGACAATCAAAGACTTCGGTAGCACCTTCAGCGCCAGCGCCCCTGTCGAATCAATAACAGTATCGCCGTCTATCTCAAAGCCGGGGATATTGACAGGGGCTGCGCCGGTGGCGATGATGCAGTCTTTAAACTCGATCGCTTGGGTGCCGTGCTCGCTCTCGACTAAGCACTTTTTCGCCGAGACGAACGTCGCTTTGCCTTTAATAATAGTGACACTATTGCCCTCACAAAGTTGCTTCACGCCTCCGGTCAGCTTCTTGACGACGCTTTCTTTCCAGGCTTGCAGACGCTCCATGTCGAGCCGGACTTCTTTTGCCGAGATGCCGAATTCTTCGGCGTGAGAGATCTTTTCGTACAGATATGCTGCATAGATCAGGGCTTTGGATGGGATGCAACCGACGTTGAGGCAGATGCCGCCCAGCTCGTCTTTCTCGACGAGCGTCACGTCTTTGCCCAGTTGAGCAGCTCGAATGGCGGCGACGTAGCCGCCCGGTCCGGCACCGATGACTAAAACATCTGTGCCTGTAGCAATCTCACCGACGACCATACCTAACCCCCTTGTCCTCCTCCCCACCCTCATCCTGCACCCTCTCCCTTCAAGGGAGAGGGACGGGGTGAGGGTCCCCCCTCCCACTTTAGGGGAGGGGCCGGGGGAGAGGTCAAAAACCCAATACTCTCTCAATGCCCTTCTTCACTCGCCCCGCATCGGGCAGATAATACTGTTCCATACTCAGATAGGGCATGTGCGTATCATAGCCCGTCACGCGCGCTACCGGGGCTTGCAACTGCAAGAGCACTCTTTCGTTGATGAGTGCCGTCAACTCCGAAGCCAAGCTGCACGTGCGGGGAGCCTCTTGGACGATCACCGCGCGCCCGGTCTTCGTGACCGAATTCCAAACGGTCTCGATGTCCAACGGCGCGAGCGTGCGCAAGTCTAACAGTTCAACGCTCACGCTCCCAAGCTGCTCCATCGCCTGCAGACAGACTCTCACCATCGCGCCCCAAGATATCACCGTGACGTCGGTGCCCTGTTGAACAATGTTCGCCTTCCCTAGCGGGATCACGTACTCCCCTTCAGGGACTTCTTGTCTGAAGGCGCGATAGAGCCTCTTGGGCTCGAAGAAGATCACGGGGTCGGGGTCGCGGATCGCTGAGATCAAAAGACCCTTGGCGTCATAGGGGCTCGACGGGATGACCACCTTCAGTCCCGGTGTATGGACATAATAGGCTTCGGGAGCTTCTGAGTGGTGTTCCAGAGCGCGAATACCGCCGCCGTAAGGCACACGAATCACCAAGGGCAGGTGAAAGCGCCCGCGCGATCTCCAGCGCAGCCGCGCGGCGTGCGAGACGATGTGATCGAACGCCGGAGGCATAAAGCCGTCGAACTGAATCTCGGCAACGGGTTTGAGCCCATTAACCGCCATGCCAATCGCGCAGCCGACGATCCCCGACTCGGCCAACGGTGTGTCAATCGAACGATCTGGCCCGAACTCTTTGTAAAGATTTTCAGTGGCGCGAAAGACGCCGCCGTTGATCCCGACGTCTTCTCCCATCACAATTACCGTCGGGTCGCGACGCATCTCGGTTCTCAGCGCGTCGTTGATCGCTTGAATCAGCGTCATCTGGGGCATAGAGATCACTCTCTCAGTAGCTCAGAACTCTTTGAATTCCCAGCACGCAGCGCCCCACATCGGGCAGATAATAGTCTTCTAAACGCGCTAAGGGGATCGTCGTGTCCGGGCCGGTTACCCGCACTATCGGTGCTTTCAAATGCTCGAACGCTCTATCGTTGACCAGCGCTGCCAATTCCGACCCGAACCCGCACGTCTTGGGCGCCTCGTGCAGAATCACCAACCGCCCGGTCTTCTTCACAGACTCTAAGACCGTCTCGCTATCGAGCGGGATGAGCGTTCTCAAGTCAATCACTTCGACGCTTATGTCTTGCGAAGCTATCTTCTCGGCAGCGCTCAACGCTGCGGGCATCATCGCCCCCCAAGCGATGAGCGTCACATCGGAGCCTTCGCGGGCGCTGTGCGCCTTCCCTAGGGGCACGAGATAATCGCCTTCAGGGACCTCTTGGCGAAAGGCGCGATAGAGTCTCTTCGGCTCCAGATAGATCACGGGATCGGGATCTCGGATGGCTGCAAGCAGCAAGCCCTTCGCATCATAGGGATTGGAGGGGATAACGACTTTCAGGCCCGGTGTGTGCGCATAATACGCTTCAGGGCTCTCGGCATGATGTTCGGGCGAGCGAATACCTCCGCTGTAGGGCGCGCGCACGACCAACGGCACATAATAGCGTCCGCGGGTGCGCCAACGAATTCTAGCGGCGTGCGAGATGATGTGATCGAACGCTGGGGGCATAAAGCCGTCGAACTGAATCTCGGCAACGGGTTTGAGCCCATTGAGGGCCATCCCAATGGCCGTGCCCACAATGCCCGACTCGGCCAACGGGGTATCAATAGAACGGTCTGGCCCGAATTCTTTTATGAGATTCTCGGTGGCGCGGAAGACGCCGCCGTTGACCCCGACGTCCTCTCCCATCACGATTACCGTCGGGTCACGGCGCATCTCGGTTCTCAGCGCGTCGTTGATCGCTTGAACGATAGTCATCTGGGGCATAGTAGCTCTTTACCCTCACCCGGCCTTCGGCCACCCTCTCCCTAAAAGGGAGAGGGATGGGGTGAGGGTGTCACTCTTTTGGCAGATCGCCGCCGTGCTCGGCCAAGTACTCTTTCAACTCTTGCAATTGCTCTCTCAGATTCCAAGGCATCTCGGCGTATATATACTTAAAAATATCTTCGACATCGCGCTTGGGCAGGTTCTCATACTGCGCGACCGTCTGAGCGATCTCGCTCTTGGCTTCTTCTAGAAGCTTCGCTTCATCATCAGCATTCCATAGTCCCTGTCTTTCCAGATAGAGTTTCAGTCTCTTAATAGGGTCTCTCTGTTTCCACATTTCGACCTCTTCGGCGGGACGATAGCGCGTCCAGTCGTCGGCCGTCGTATGATGGCTCAAACGATAGGTCACGGCTTCTATCAGAGTCGGCCCGCCGCCATTGCGCCCCTTCTCTAAAGCCTCTTTGGTCGCTTTATAGACGGCAAAAACATCATTGCCGTCTACTTGGACGCCCTCGATGCCGTAAGCGATCGCTTTTTGGGCGATCGTCTCAGAAGCTGTCTGCTTGGTGCGCGGCACGGAGATCGCATATTGATTATTCTGACAGAAGAAGACCGTCGGCGTCTGGAAGACGCCGGCAAAGTTGAGGGCTTCGTGGAAATCGCCCTCGGAAGTGGCCCCATCGCCAAAATAGACGATCGCACAAGAAGTTTCGCCCTTGATCTTGGCGGCCCAGGCCGCTCCGACGGCGTGCAGGGTCTGGGTGGCGATGGGAATCGAGATCGTAAAATTGTTGACGCCCTCCGGGACGCGATTGCCCTCTTCGCTCCCGCCCCAGTACGTGAGAATATCGAGCCAACGCTGGCCGCGCATCACTTGTGCTAAATGTTCGCGATAGCTGGGGAAGATCCAGTCTTCGGGTCTGAGCGCATAAGCGCTGCCCGCCTGACAGGCCTCTTGACCCGAGAGCGGAGCGTAGGTTCCCAAGCGCCCTTGTCGCTGCAAAGCGAGCGCGCGCTCGTCGAAGATACGAGCCGTGACCATCCAGCGATAGAGAGATTCTATATCGTCATTGGTCAGACCCAGCTCGCGGGCTTCGTCTTGCTGGGCGGTGCCATCGAGGTTCAAGATCTGAAGCATTTCGATATCAAGAGAAGTCACGGTTGCGGTCTTGCGCGGCTTGGTTTTAAGACTCTTCGCCATTTCTATGATCCCTCCCACGACGACTCTTTAAGAGACTTTTGATGAAAAACTCTCCGGCACGATAGCTGCTGCGAACCAAGGGCCCGGAGGCGACATAGCGAAAGCCCATCGCTTCGCCGACTTCTTTCCAGTAGGCGAATCTCTCCGGGCGCACGTACTCGACGACTTCTAAGTGTCTTTGGCTGGGGCGCAGATATTGCCCGATGGTGAGAATATCTACGCTGATAGTGCGAAGATCCCGCATCGTCTGAAGAATCTCTTCTTCGGTCTCGCCCAAGCCGACCATAATAGAAGATTTCGTGTAGCGCGTCGGGTCGAGCTTTTTCACGTTCTCTAGAACTGTCAGCGATTGGCAATAGGTAGCACGGCGATCACGAACTTTGGGGGTGAGTCGCTCGACCGTCTCGATATTGTGATCAATGACATCGGGTTGGGCGTCAACGACTTTTTTCAGAGCTTCGATATCTCCGCGAAAGTCGGGGATTAAGACTTCGACGAGCATCTGGGGCGTCTTCTCTTTGATGGCGCGAATAGTTCTAGCGAAGTGCTCTGCGCCGCCGTCGGGCAGATCGTCGCGGGCGACGCTGGTCAAGACGACATAGTCTAAGTCCCATTCGCTCAGCACTTGGGCGACCTTCCACGGCTCGAGCGGGTCTAAGTAACCGTTGGGATGGCCGCTGGCGACGGCACAAAACCGACACCCGCGGGTGCAGACGTCGCCC
The DNA here is from genome assembly GCA_022683945.1 of Candidatus Acetothermia bacterium. Taxonomy (GTDB): domain Bacteria; phylum Bipolaricaulota; class Bipolaricaulia; order RBG-16-55-9; family DRXL01; genus SKYB132. The sequence goes on from JAJHSH010000066.1 coordinate 27,765, forward strand.
ATCAGCATTAAAGTAGCCGTACCGCCGCCCCAGCATTCGTGAACATTGGGGCAGTGGGCCTCTTCGCAGACGGTGTGCAGTCTGTGCTTGCGCAGCGTCTCTTTGATCTGGATGTAGTTATGCCCGGCGGGCGGGCGGATTTTCAGCCAATCGGGTTTTAATAATGTCGTGACCGCGATCGTCCTCACTCCCTTGGTCTTTTGAATCTGAAGTATTATAGGGAGTGGAAGGGGAAGTTGCAAAAGGCCGTCTTCTGATGATTTGACATCCAGCCTCCTTTGTGCCATAATTTTATTATGATTGTTATGATTGCTGTAACGCAAAAGCTGCTCACCCTCCTGCTGCTCCGTGCCTAGCGCACGGATACTCACTTTTCAGTTGCCTAAATCTCTATCGTATGTGACAATAACTCCGGCTTCATTGCTCTTTTATCCAAGCGAGGTGCCTTATGCCTAGAATCGCCAAATACGACTTCAAGAAGATCGCAAAGCGCTGGCAAGACTCTTGGGAAGCGTTCTTCAGAGTAGAGACCAACAACCCCGGCAGAAAGTTCTACTCTCTCAATATGTTCCCGTACCCGTCAGGGGTCTTGCACGTCGGACACGGGCGCAACTATATCATCGGAGATGCCATCGCCCGCTTCTTCAAAATGCGCGGCTACAACGTGCTCAATCCGATGGGCTTCGATGCCTTCGGTCTGCCCGCGGAGAACGCGGCCATCGAGAACAAGACCCATCCCCGCGAGTGGACCATTGCCAATATTGAAGGCATGAAGAAGCAGTTCCACGAGTGGGGGATCATCTACGACTGGGATCGCGAGATCCGCACCTGCGAACCCGACTACTATAAATGGAACCAATGGCTCTTCTTACAGCTCTACAAGCGGGACTTGGCCTATCGCTCCGACGCACTAGCGAACTGGTGTCCCGGCTGCGAGACCGTCTTGGCCAATGAGCAAGTGATTGACGGCCATTGCGAGCGCTGCGACTCGCTCGTGGAGAAGAGAAAACTGACCCAATGGTTCTTCAAGATCACCCAGTACGCAGAGCAGTTGCTCAACGACTTGCAGCATCTGGAGCACTGGCCGGAGCGCGTCAAGAAGATGCAGCAGAACTGGATCGGGCGCAGCGAGGGCGTCGAAATAGACTTCTTCATTGAGACCCCTCTCCGACACGGAGAGGGGAACCCTCACCCTACACCCTCTCCCTTGAAGGGAGAGGGACGGGGTGAGGGTCGGGAAGGGGGCCAGGGGATTAGGTCTTTAAGAGTCTTCACAACCCGTCCAGACACGATCTTCGGCGTGACGTTTATGGCGTTAGCTCCAGAGCACCCGTTCGTCGAAGAATTTATCGCCCAAGAACCGGATGCCTCCCGAAAAGAAGAGATAAAAGCTTTCGTGCAAAAAGCGTTACAGCAGGGCGAGATCGCGCGCAGCGCCGCGACCGTCGAGAAAGAGAGCGTCTTCACAGGACGCTACGCGATCAACCCCGTTAACAATCAAAAAATCCCGATCTATATCGCTAACTATGTGCTGATGGAGTACGGTACCGGAGCAATTATGGGCGTGCCCGGCCACGATGCTCGCGACTTCGAGTTCGCCCAAAAATACAAACTTCCCATCGTGCGCGTCATCGAGAACGATGAGAGCAAGGGCGAAGTTGGGGCCGCATTTGAGGGCGAGGGCTGGCTGGTCAACTCCGGCGAATTCGACGGGCTGTCGAGTCGCGAAGCCTTTCGCAAGATCGGTGAGGCTTTACAGTCACGCGGCCTGGGACGCTTCGCAGTGAAATATAGATTGCGCGACTGGCTCATCTCGCGCCAGCGCTATTGGGGCACGCCGATCCCCATCGTTCACTGCGAAGAGTGCGGGATCGTTCCCGTCCCGGAGAGCGAGCTGCCCGTCAAGCTCCCCGATCTGCCCTTCATCGGCAAGAAGGGCCTGGCTGATATCTCGGAGTTCTATCAGACGAGATGCCCGCAGTGTCACGGGCCTGCCAAGCGCGACACCGACACGATGGACACCTTCGTAGACTCCAGTTGGTACTATTTGCGCTACATCTCGCCAAACGATGGTGAGCGGGCCTTCGACTCAGAGGCCGTCAATAAGTGGCTCCCTGTAGACCAGTACGTCGGGGGCGTGGAACACGCCATCTTGCACCTACTCTATTCGCGCTTCTTCACCAAGGCCCTGCGCGATATGGGCTATCTCGCATTTGACGAGCCCTTCACACGGCTCTTTACTCAAGGGATGGTCGAGCACGTTTCTTATCGTTGCCCAGAGCACAATTGGATCCATCCAAACGAAGTCGGCGAGAGCGCGCAGTGCCCACACTGCGGGCGACCACTGAAGATCGAGTTGAATAAGATGTCCAAATCGAAGCGCAACACGATCTCCCCCCAAGAAGTGATTGACCAGTATGGGGCAGACACGGAGCGTCTCTACACGCTCTTCATGGGGCCGCCCGAACGCGATATCGAGTGGACGGAGGAGGGCGTGCGGGGAAGCTTTCGCTTCTTGAATCGTCTCTGGACGCTGGTGCTCGCGCAAGCGCGCAAGATTTCACCCTCACCCCATCCCTCTCCCTGGAAGGGAGAGGGTGTTAACCCTGCAGAGTTCACCGAGCGCGAGAAGAGAGTCTGGCAGAAGCTCCATCAGACGATAAAGTCCGTGACCGAAGACATCGAAAGCTTTCACTTTAATACCGCCGTCTCGGCGATCATGGAGCTGACCAACGAACTGATCGTTTATGTCAATGAGCCGCCGAAGAAGATCAACCAAGCGCTGATGAAACGTGCTTTGGAAGACTTGGTTCTGATCTTGTCGCCCTTTACGCCCTTTGTCTGTGAAGAGCTCTGGCGACGGCTCGGACACGCAGACGCAGTGCTGGAGCAGAGCTGGCCAGGGTATGACGAAGAAGCGCTGGTGGGCACCGAGCGCGAGATCGTTATTCAGGTGAACGGCAAACTCAGGGATCGCCTCTCCGTGCCGGTGGCGATCAGCGAAGACCGTGCTGAGTTAGAGAAGCGAGCGCTTGCTCAGATTCAGTCGCGCCTGGACGGCAAGCAGATCGCTAGAGTGATCGTCGTGCCGGGGCGGCTGGTGAACGTGGTGGTGAAGGAACCGTAGGGGCGGAGGGAGGGGGACTCGAACCCCCAGGGCCTTTGGGGCCGTACCGGTTTTCGAGACCGGCTCCTTAGCCAGTTCGGTCATCCCTCCAGATCTCATATTTGGATTATAGCAATCACGGAGAGCAGCGTCAATCACCAGACGATCTTTCGTGCATTTCTTATGGGCTTGCGCTATACTAATTCTCTCTATGAGCAAGTCTTTCAGATCTCTCGCCATCGCAGCGGCCCGCGAAGCGGGCGCGCTCCTGCGCGAAAATTTTGGCCAGAACCATCGCTTTCAACTCAAGAGCGGCTTCCGCGATCTGATCACCGAGTTCGACCGCCGCGCCGAAGAGATCATCGTCAAGGTCATCCAAAAACAATGCCCGGATCACTCTATCTTGACCGAAGAGGCTTCTGTAGCCCCGCACCAGAACTCTCACTATCAATGGATCATTGACCCCATAGACGGCACGACCAACTTCGCTCACGGCTTTCCCTTCTTTGGGGTCTCTATCGCTCTGTACCGAGGGCGTGAACCGTTGGTGGGCGTCGTGTATAATCCCATTCACAACGAACTCTTTGTCGCCGAGCTGGGAGAGGGAGCTTGGTTGGACGATAAGCGCTTGGAAGTCTCGATAACGGAGAGCTTACGAGAGAGCCTCTTAGTGACGGGATTTCCCTATGACGAGGGCCTGATGCAAAAGCACTTGCGCTGGTGGGGGCGCTTTGCCGAGAGAACTCAGTCGCTACGTCGCATGGGGTCTTCGGCGCTGGCGCTCTCTTATCTTGCTGCCGGGCGCGCCGACGGCTATTGGGAACTCGATCTAAAAGCATGGGACAGCGCAGCCGGGGTGCTTCTAGTCAGTGAAGCCGGCGGTTGCGTGACGAATTTAAGAGGCGGCCCACTGGATATTTTCAGCGGCGAAGTCTTGGCCAGCAACGGGCGAGTTCATCAACAGATGCTCGATCTGCTGAGCGAACCCTAGGTGATAGAGCATGAGAGACCAGATCTATATCGAAGAGATCGGCAAGCACGTAGGCCAAGAGGTGCTCATCTGCGGGTGGCTCTATAATCGTCGTGAGAAGGGGAAGATTCAGTTCTTGATTATTCGCGACGGCACGGGGATCATTCAGGGAGTCGTTACTCAAGCCGATGGCGCTGTCTTTGAAGAGGCGCGCGCGCTGACTCAAGAGTCTTCACTGCAAGTGCGCGGTACTATTAGAGAAGACCAGCGCGCCCCCGGCGGTTATGAACTCCAGATCAAAGAGATCAATAGAGTTCAGCGTGTCGAGGGCGAGTACCCCATCGCGCTGAAAGAACACGGCCCGGGCTTTTTATTGGATCACCGACACCTATGGATTCGCACGCCCCGTCAAGCGGCGATCCTGAGAGTGCGCCACGAAGTGATGCAGTCTATAAGAGACTTTTTCGATCAGCGGGGCTTTATCGCGACCGAAGCGCCCATTCTCACCCCTTCGGCTTGCGAAGGCACGACGACGCTCTTCGAAGTTGATTACTTTGAAGACAAAGCTTATCTTTCACAGAGCGGACAGCTCTACTTAGAAGCGACGGCGATGGCCTTGGGCAAAGTCTATTGGATCGGCCCTGCTTTTCGTGCCGAGCGCTCCAAGACGCGCAAGCACTTAACTGAATTTTGGATGGCCGAAGCCGAGGTCGCCTTCTGCGAACATGAAGAGAATCTCAAACTTCAAGAAGATCTAGTCAAGTACGTCATCGAGCGAGCATTGGCTAGGCGCGCGCGCGAACTGAAAGAACTGGAGAGAAAGACCGAGATTTTAGAGAGCATTCTGCACGAGCCGTTTGCTCGCGTCACTTACGAAGATTCACTGAAGCTGGTCAATGAACTGTTGAGAGAGAAGATCGCCGCAGGAGAAGTCGAGAGACTCCAGTGGGGGGAGGACTTCGGCGCTCCGCATGAAGAAGCCTTGGGAGCGCACTTTGGGCGACCTGTCTTTGTAGAATTCTTTCCCGCGAAGATGAAAGCCTTCTATATGGAGCCCAAGCCCGATAACCCTGAGCTTGTGCTCGCAGCTGATTTAGTCGCCTCGGAGGGCTATGGCGAGATCATCGGCGGGAGCCAGCGCATCTCCGATATTAATTTATTGCGCGCGCGTCTGAGAGAGTTCGGGCTTCCCGAAGAGCCGTACACTTGGTACATAGACTTGCGTCAGTACGGAGGCGCGCCTCATGCGGGCTTCGGGCTGGGCGTAGAGCGCCTGACGAGCTGGATCGCGGGGATCGAGCATCTTCGAGAAGCGATTCCATTCCCCAGAATGCTCTATCGTCTGCGGCCGTAACTCTTGCCTCATGACGGGGCGATCCCGGGTTTTCTATGAAGCTATAATAGGTCGAGAGATCTCGCCAATCCTCTTAGCACGTGCTTTCACTTATAAACTCCTGCATCCATCATGCTGAAATCGGCGCACAATTGCCATTTCGGATTATCACCTTGACAACGGATATTTTTTGTGCTATATATCCCAGTAAGAACTTTTTCAGGGAGGTTCCCCCATGCGCATCGGTTCTCATCTGCGGAACGGACTCACGCTCTCTACGCTCATTGGCATTGCTCTCGTCCTCTCCGGTTGCACTTCGCTCTTCAACAGTAAGTCCGCTAATCGGACGTTACCCCTCCCACCCGCTGACGTAGCCTCAGCCTCCCTGAGCGCGCTCAGCGCTCCAGAGAAGAGCTGCGTCTCCGCCATCTTGGAGCCCGAAAGATCTCAGCTCTTGCAGCAAGCGCTCGCGGATGGTAAGCTCCAGACTGTGCGAGCCCAGCTAGAGCGTCGTGGGGTACAGATGAACTCAAGTGAAGCGATGGCGCTGAAGCTCCCCAATGGCGAACAGTTGCTCATTCCCTTCGGGGCTACAGCCCACTTGGTCTGGACGCGCACTGGGAATCAGACAGCAGCATTGGGCCTACTGCGTCGAGGGAACAAGACGCTCAACCTCTCCAGCGATGGGAGTGAGCGCGTGGTCCGGATGCTGGAGGGGGCAAAGACCCAGAGACTGTTGGGGAAGCTGCGGGAGAGAGCCAAGTTCAAGGAGTTCGAGCAGAGGCTGAGAGAGCGGGGGAAGCGTCTGGCGGAGAACCAGCTCCGTGTGCTGCTGGACGAGACGAGCAATACTGCCATTCTGGGCTTGGCCAATGAGGGGAGCGCGGAGATTGCGCACCAACTCCGAATCCGTCTCAAGGCGAACAAGGAGGACGAGCTGGAGGAGAATGCCGAGCCGCAGGTGCAGGCGACGGCGTGTGGGCAGGCCGGCGGGGAGGCAGTAGCCAGCGCGGCCACGCTGCAGCCGCAGTTTGAAGGAGATGTTGGTGGTGGTACAGGGAGCTACACGGTCATCGAGGGCGGGGGACATAGTGAGATCTGCACCTCGCAGTGGGGGTATACTTATTCCTGTTACAGCACCGCGCCCGCATTGAGCCTCTCCAGCACGAGCTTGCAGCTGGCTAGCTTCACTGGGCAGACGATGACCGCCGGCGTGACGGTCTGGAACTCCGGGGGCGGGACGCTGACGGGGAGTGCCACGACTGCTGCACCTTTCAGCATTGTTGCTGGGGGCAGTTTCAGTCTGGGTCCGGGGCAGCCGCAGACGGTCACGGTGCGCTTTGCGCCCGGCGCAGCAGGCGGGTACAGTGGGAGTCTACAGATTAACAGCAATGGAGGAGCCAAGACGGTGGCGCTCAAGGGTGGGACGATCTCGGTCAGCCCAGCGCAAGTGAGCTACACGGTCTTTGTGGGCAGCCCACAGGAGCAGAAGATCACGCTCAAGAACGATGGGGCAGTGGCCGCCCGGGTGACGCTGAGCGGGTTGAGTGCGCCCTATGCGGAGGAGGTCTTTGTACTGGTGAACACCTACCAGGCAGCGGTGGACTTGAGCGGAGGGCAGAGCCTAGAGGTGGGTCTGCGGTTTAATCCCAAGGGGTCGGGGAGTTTCAGTGGGAGCGCGGGGTTGAGCCTGAGCGGGATGTGTGTGCGCTGGAGTGAAGAGGTGCTGGACGGACGCTCGCAATGTCTGGAGCAGAGCGTGGCGCAGGGGAGCGCGAGTGTGGCGCTGGCGGGACTGGCGCATAAGATCAGTATCGAGCCGGAAGTGCTGGATTTTGATATCGTCTTCTTGAATACCACGCGGAAACGAAGACTGATCGTTAAGAACGAAGGTACTACAACGGTGCTGCTGAACGCAACTATAAATGCGCCCTTCAGTGTTGCAGTTGGGAGTTCGTTCACACTCGCCCCCAGCGCCAGTCAAGAGGTGACCGCAGAGATCAGTACTACGGTCTCAAGAACCTATATGGAGAAGTTACGATTGACGAGTGGCTCGGCCAGCGTAGAAGTTCCTGTGGTAGCCGCAGCGATGACCCGTGAGGAGTATCGGGAGCGCTTGCGGGCGTTATTGAGGGGACACAATGAAGCAGCCCGACAGGGATTTCACAACGTTGCCTTTGCTGAAAGCTGGCACAGCCGCTGTCTGCACGTGTTCTCAGGCTTTCAAGATCTGAGTCTCGAACAAGTTGAGAGTGACATCAATAGCGCAAGCTGTGAAGATATACCAGAGATTGATCCTGTGCGGTTAGAAGAGATCGAGCAGGCGTTTGAGATATTAGAGGGGCTTGGCGCACAACAGATCACTCAATGGTTGCAACTCCTCAAACAAGCCCTCACAGAGGGGCGCTTTGACGCAGAGTATCAGCGCTTGCTCCCAGAGGGATTGGGACAGTTTGTCGAGGCTAAACGGTTGCTCTTAGATCTAGCGAATGCAGGTGCTGAAGAGCTTAAAAACAAGCTTAAAGACTGGCTGTTTGCACAAGATCAAACCGAGAGATTAGACTACATTTGGTGGATCCAACGCCTTGCAAGGGAAGAATGGTACAGGGCTTTTTGGTGGTCTCCGATGCACATCCTCGATTTCGAGCAGATCAGATCACAGTGGACTCGGATTTTGGGGCTAGTGTACGAGGTGTGGGGCTTCAACTGGGACGGGATGCGAGAATTCTCTCATGCCATGTACTTCGTTTTGCAATCCATTGGTAGAGCAAATCCTCTTGGGGTTACAGCTATTATAGATCGATTCCTGTCGTTCCTTCGTTGGATGGACACTGTGCCCAAAGTAGAGCAAGGTGTGGGTACCATCCTTGCTGCTGCCCATGCAGTTTTCAAAGGCTGGCAGGTGAAAGGCTTTGCGCCGACAACTGTTGGTGGGCAGACTGCTTGGGTTGCTGAGCTAACTCTCTCTCCCAATGGAGCTTGGAGGCTTGGAGCTTTGGTTCCCATGACGCGAATTGGTCCTGATGGTCAGGCGTATGACCTTAAAGGTATCCACGCCACAGTGCTCGGCCACCATTGTCAACAGTGTGGAAACTTAGCGAAAGACATAGCAGGGTGGCTCTCGGAGGCCCTGAGAGACGGTTATGGCCGCCCTGGCTCTGGTTTCACTACTAAGGGCAGTAACGGCAGAGAGTTGAATGTCTTCGTAGTCAGTTTTACCAGAGAGAACCCTCAAGGGGTCGACAACGTGGTCAAGCACTTGATGGGTGAATTTGGCAACACTCACGCAGTGATCATGGTCGTCTGGATCGAGAACGGGCAAGTAAAGTGGGCTTGTGTCTCCGAAGGATGCAAAGCTTTAAATCCAGGGGAACAAGAAGCCATCGCCCGCAGCTTCGCCAACCTGCTCAGCCGGTATTTTGGGCACGCGGTCAGAAGTGCCGCGATGGTCTGTGGTGGTGATCTGGACTGTATGAGAGAGGTGCTAGAGACGCTGTGGCCGGAGTGTAGGAAGGGAGGGTGCAGGACTGGGCACATGAGCCGCTGGCAGTATAGCGGTATAATGGGAACGCCAAGAATGGAGGAACCAGTATGTTGAGAATCCGTTGGATAGCAGCCATAAGTTGCCTTATACTTCTGATGATCGGACTTGGGCTTCTTAAAACTGCAACAGATAGACCGGCTATTGGGGAGTCTATCCTCAGCCCACCAGAAGACTCGCCAGTTGTCAGCTCTCAGGAGCAATTTTCCCCCTGTTCACCTGAGTTCTTTGGTTTCTCTAGAGAGGAACGGCTCTTGCAGGTTCCACAAGACCATCCCACCATTCAAGCGGCGATTGATGCCGCGTCCGATGGAGCCAAGATCCTTATTGCCCCCGGAACCTACCAAGAGAATCTGGTTATTCGCAGAAGTGTGAGACTGCAAGGAGTCGCGCGCGATCGCGTGATCTTGGAGAGCATCAATAAAGACCTCTCGGCCGTTCTGGTTGTGGGTACTTCTCATCCCTTTCCCTCAAATGACGAGTATTTTCGGGTATTGATCGAGAATTTAACTGTCACCAATAGCTCTGTTGGCGTAGAAGTGATAGGGGTACCCCATGTGCTCATTCGCGACAACGCTTTCCGCAACATCCGCGCGGACAGCATCTTTACCGCAGCAATACCAGCCACAATAAGTGGCTATGTGTCCATCTGCAAGAATATTTTCACGGGATATGAGGGAGGTATCGTTGCTAGCCCCTTGGATAGTCAATATGTGAACATTATAGGCAATACCTTCCACAATGCTGACATTAGGGTATACAAGAGTAGCGCATATATGGAAGACGATATAAGGCTGATCCACCCGCGTGTACATATCTATAAGAACACAATACAAAACCTCAAAGGAGGGCGAAGTGCTGCGGGGATCTTGCTATACGACGCTGCAGCTGTCAAGATTGGAGAGAATACTGTTGAAGGAGGGGAGGGCGTTGGGATTGTTTTAGGTCAGGGGAGCGAGGCAATCCTCGAAGGCAATCTCATCCGCGGGAATCGGCACGCTGGTGTAGAGATTGGAGAAGGACAAGCGCTGCTGAAGGCCAATAGAATCGAGAACAATGGACAGCCAGATTCCATTTCCTTGAGCAACGGCGGAGTTGTTGTCGACTCTCTAGCCCAAGTGGAGTTGGAAGGGAACCAAATTGTGGACAACCTCGGCTGGGGGATTCTTACTAGGAACACAGCGGCTATCATGGCTTGCCAGGATAATCGAGTTTCGGGAAACCGCCTTGGTGATTACGGCTGGTTTAGCACCAACCCTCCAATCGGGCCGCAGCCCAGTCCGGAATTGAAACAGAAGTGCGAGGGCAACTAATCCCCTGGCCGCCGGGGTTCCGCAGGTAGCACGACGGCAGGGATCTCCCCTGACAGATCGGCCATCTGCTCCTACAGCGTAAAGACCTCGCTCATGCGGTCGCGCGGGGCGACGGCCACTTCTATCGCACCGTTCAGAAATCGTCTCGCAGTCTCTAACGCCAGCTTCGGACGGTTGTTGTTCTGACTCAGATGCATAAGAAGAGCCTGCCGCAAGCGCTTCTGTTTTGCCAGATAAACCAACGTCTTCCCACAGTCGTCGTTGGAGAGATGTCCCATATCGCTGAGAATTCGGGCTTTCAAGTCTTCAGGATACGTTCCCTGAAGGAGCATCTCTACGTCGTGATTGGATTCTAACAGCACAAAATCGCATTGCTCCAAGTACTCTCGGACTTCTTTCGTGACCGTTCCCAAGTCGGTTGCCAGCCCCACGCGCTTGTTCAGCCCAGCAAAGAGAGACCTCTCTTCGATAAAAAAGCCACACGACTCAGCCGCGTCGTGCGACGTGCGAAAAGGCTCTATGACTAAATCGCCGATCTCAAAAGCGCGGCGCGGCACACAGGCACGCAGATCCAGCGCTTCTATGTTTTTCAGCAACGGCTCTAAAGCCGCCAGTGTGCCCTCCGTAGCATAGATCGGAGCTGCAAGAACCTTCGCCGTGCGCGCCAACCCCGCGATGTGGTCTTGATGCTCGTGCGTGACGAGGATCGCGTCTAATCGCACATTGGTTCCGTAGATTTTTGTGAGTCTCTGTACGATCTGACGTCTGGAGAGTCCGGCATCAATTAAAACTCTGGCGTGCTCGGACTCGATCAGCGTAGAATTGGCGCTGCTGCCGCTGGCCAACGAGACGATTCTCATAAAATTCAGGCGTACAACCCCCGTGCGCGCGCGGCCTCTGCCACCCGCTTCACCGCGACACAATAAGCCGCCGTGCGCAGATCGGTATTCTCTGTTTCACAAACCGCTTGCACGCGCCGATAAGCTCTTCTCATAAAGCGTTTCAGTCGGTGTTCGACCCGACCCGAATTCCAGAAGTCAAAAGCGCGCGACTGCACCCACTCAAAGTAACTGACCGTGACCCCGCCGGCGTTCACCAAAATATCGGGCACGACGAGAATATCGCGATCATAGAGAATCCTATCGGCTTCCAGCGTCGTCGGACCGTAGGCCAGCTCCAAGATCGCCCGAACTTTAATAGCACCCGCGTTCTCTTCGGTGATCTGGTTCTCTATCGCTGCCGGGGCCAGCAGATCGCACGAGAGCGTCAAGAGTTCTGCGTTCGAAATAGGGAGCGCATGGGCAAAACCGATCACGCTTCCCGTCTCTTGCTTGTGTTGCAAGAGTTTGGGGATATCCAAACCCTCGGCGTGAAAGACGCCACCGCGGGAGTCGCTGACCGCGATCACTCTTACGCCCGCGGCGTGCATAGCGTGCGCAAAGCTCTTTCCCGAATGGCCAAACCCCTGAATGGCGACGCTGGTCTCTTTGGGAGCGATCCCTAGCGTTTTGAGGACTTCCAAGGCGATGATGAACGCGCCGCGTCCGGTCGCCTGCTCGCGCCCGAACGAGCCGCTCAAAATCAACGGCTTGCCCGTCACAGCCGGTGCCAGATATTGGCCCTGAGCGTGCATGCTGAGCGTATCCAAGATCCATGCCATCTCGCGCTCGCTGGTGTACAGATCGGGTTCTGGGATGTCTATCTCTGGGCCGATGAGAGGCGCGATCTCTGCAGCGTAGCGACGGGTGAGGCGCTCCAGTTCCGGGAGCGACAGACTCTTGGGATCACAGCGCAGCCCGCCCCTGGCCCCGCTGAAGGGCAACTCTAAGAGCGCGGCTTCCCACGTCGCTAAGATCGCCAGAGCTTCTACTTCGGCAAGCGTGACCTCCGGGTGATAGCGCACCCCGCCCTTGCAGGGACCTAAAACTAAATGATGCTGCACGCGATAACCCTCAAAGCTCTCCACCCGGCCATCGTCCATCACGATCGGGAAGATCACGATAAATTTGCGTTTGGGATAAGCCAAGAGTTCGCGCAGCGAACGCTCCAACCCCAAGCGGTCCGCCGCTTCATCAAAGAAGTAGCGCGCCGTCTCCAATAATTTAACTTCGGTGCGCCGTTGCAGCTCCGTTATGGGCATCGCAGCCACCAGAGCAGTGCAACCAGCGTCTTGGCGTCTTGCAGATCTTTGAGCAGAGCCTCGATCTCGGCTCGGGAGTAGAAGCGCACTGCTATCTGTTCATCGGAAATTTTGACGCTCTGGGCGACGGATTGAAGATTTTCAGCGAGAAAGAGCTGCATCTTCTCGGTGCAGAATCCCGGAGCGGTGTAGAACGTCAAGAGCTCTTTCCAATCTTGGGCAGAAAACCCTGTCTCTTCTTGGAGTTCGCGTCTTGCGCACTCTAGAGGCTTTTCATTGGGTTCGAGCGTTCCCGCGGGGATCTCCCAGAGTTCGCTCTGGGCGGCGGTGCGAAATTGGCGCACGAGCGCCACGCGGCCTTGGCTATCTACGGCGAGAATGGCTACCGCGCCGGGATGCTCGACGATCTCGCGACGCGCCCGACGCCCGTCGGAAAGCGTGACCTCATCCATACGCAGATTTAAGAGTCTCCCTTGGAAGACGCGTTCGGATCTGTATGTCTCTTCGGAGAAGGGACTCACACCTATTCTTCCTCTGTCTCTGTATGGGGATCGTTTCTCTCTTCCGTCGCCGATTCTGTTGTTGGGGATGCGCTTTCGGCCAGTTGGTGCCAGTCCGGCTCGTAGGCGCGCATGCGTCCCTGCTGGCGGCGCTCCAGATGTCCCATCTCACGCCGCGCGCTCGTCAGCCAAGCGATCAGCGAACTTTTCGCGACGTGGCGCGTCTGGCGCTCGGCCAATTGCTTAACAAACTCTTCTTTCACGATAAACTGCTCGTTGAGCGCTTTGGTGAACTGGGCGACTTCGCTGTGAAAGAGCGCGGCGTCTTGATCTTGGCGCGAGACGCGCTTGAGCGACAGATTATACTTGCCCTCCTCGTTGCGCCCGATCACTTTAACGATCACTTGCTGACCGATCTTCAGATGCTGTGAGATCTCGCGAACGAATTCGTTGGAGACCTCCGAGATGTGAATCATCCCTTGCTCGCCCGTCACCAAGCGCACAAACGCCCCGTACGACTTGAGCGCTGTTATTTCACCGAGAACGGCTTCTTCCGGCCGGAACTCCATACGCAAACTCCTTCTCTCCGTGATCTTTGACTCTCTACAGTAACAGCTAGCTCGCTATGGTGCAACTCATTAGTATAAGTTCTTAAGAGTATCATGAAACGCCGTCGGGATAAAACCAAAGTGCGCTTCGATGGCGCTCAGGCTCTCTGCGCAGTGATCGCGAGAGAGAAAGTGTCCGGGGGCGAAGGGCGTCCGCACTCCCAGTCGTTCTAATCTTCGCACGAGCCAACGGGCGAGAGGCCGGGGCAGGTGAATCTTGCGCTTGCGCAAGTGAAGCACAGCCAAAACGCTGTTGACGATCTCTTCGTAGCTGAGAGCCTGCGGGCCGCCGATGCTTAGAACTTTTCGTGAGAATCGCTTTTCTTGAACGATTTGGAGCAAGCAGCGCACGACGTCTCTCACGTCGAGCAACTGAAATCTCGTCTGACCCGACCCGATAATAGGCACCACCGGCCAGTGCTGTGCTGTTTTTATAATGCCGTCGAGAAAGGGGTCGCCACGCCCTATGATGACGGAGCAGCGCAAGATCGTATAATCCAAAAAGCTCTGTTGGATGGCCTGCTCGGCCAGCCACGTCGAGTACGCGTAGGGCCACCGGGGCTTAGGGGATGCCGTCAGCGTGCTGAGATAGAGAAATTTTTTGATGCCGGCGCGCTCGGCAATGGCGATCAGTCGAGTTGTCCCTTCGGCGTTTGTCCGTTGCAAAAGCTCCGGGGTTCCACGATGCGCGGAAGCAAGATGGATCACCATATCAGCTCCCATCACTGCCGACTCCCACAACTGGGGTTGGAGCAGATCACCGATATATACTGAACAGTTTTGCAAACTCTCTGCGTTCGCGGTTGTCCTGGCCAAGCAGCGCACGCTGTGCTTGGCTTGAACGAGAGCCGGGAGCAAATGTCGTCCTACGAAGCCTGTGGCTCCTGTTAAGAAAATCTGGGCCATCGCTTCAGTATAGCAAACTGGACAAGACTCATCTTTACGAGTTACAATCAATACTTAACTTATGCATCTTCATTGGAGCAGAGAAGACGCGCGGGTCTTTCAGCTCTACGCCGTCGGATTGCACGGTCGCAGATATCCCAAGGAGAACGCCGGAATCCGCGCGTGCTTTGAGGATTTGGGCACGCTTCAACTCGATCCGCTCCCCGTTCTCGGCCGCAGTCACGATCTCGTCATCCAAGCCCGCGTGGACGGTACGCACCCCGGACAGACGCTCGATCTCATCCACAAAGAGCGCTTGGGCTTTGAGTATTGGGATAAAGTCTTGTGCGTCGTGCCCATCAGGCACTTCCCGATCTTGCGAGCGTTTATGAACGCTGGAGGCGAAGATTGGTGGCAGGCTCGCGGACAGAGAATTGCGAAAAAGCATCCCGGAGCCATTGAAGACGTCTATAAAGCCGTGAAAAAACACGGCCCGCTTTCCAGTCGCGAGCTTCAAGAATTAGAGATCGCTCAAGACGAGCATCGCGGGTGGAAGACCACAAAAGTTGCCAACGGTGCGTTGGAAGTTTTATGGAACCGTGGGCGCGTGAGCATCTCGCACCGTGTGAACTATCGTCGGTACTTTGATCTCATCGAGCGCGTCATCCCCAAAGAATTTCTGAGAGCGAGAACGCCTTCGCCGGATCAATTATGGGTGCATTGGCTCAAGAAGCGCGTGCGTAACGTCGGGCTCCTCCCGCTCAATGGCGACGCCGAAGCGTGGGCATTTTTGAGAAAAACCCGCGCAGCGAAGCTCCCTGAAAAGCTCGCGAAGAAAGACGAGTTGGCTCTCGTGCACATTGGAGGGATCAAGACGCCCTTTCTTGCGCCCGCAGAAGCCGAAGAGATGCTTGAGATTGCAAGAAGTGTCCAATTCGACGGGCAAGCAAGATTCATCGCGCCGCTTGATCCCTTCATTTGGTGTCGCCAAGCGCTGAAAAAACTTTGGGATTTCGAGTACGCCTGGGAGGTCTATAAGCCCGCGAGCAAGCGCCGCTGGGGGTATTATGTCTTGCCGGTGCTCTGTGACGATAGATTCGTGGCGCGCTTCGATGGGAAGTACGACCGCGAGAGCAAGACGCTCTCTCTGTCGGCGTATCATAAAGAGCCCGGCGGGTTGGCTCACACGCACGCCAAGATCGAAGCGGCGTTTCAGAGGTTTCTCAAATATCTGGGCGGCGAGCGCTTGAGTTTCGGAAAAGCTGACAAATATCTTGGCACGCGCGCCAGCCAGCGGGTAGAATAACAGATCTATGTCTATGAAACTCTTGACGAGCACTAAACACCTAGAGGTCTTCAACCCCGCCACGGGGCAGAAGATCGCCGAAGTGCCGATCACCCTTCCAGACGAGGTCGGCACCGCGGTTGCCCGCGCGCGCCAGGTCTTTCCGATGTGGCGCGAGCTGAGCTTCGCCCATCGCGCTCGCTATCTCTATGCTGCGCGCGACTGGATCGTTGACCACCAAGAAGAGATCATTGAGACCATCTGCGCCGAGACAGGCAAACCGCGTACCGAAGCGCTCATCGCTGAAGTCTTTTATTGTTGTGATCTGCTCGGCTACTACGCCAAGAACTCCGAGCGCTATCTCAAAGACGAAGCGCGCTCGCCCCATCTGCTCAAGAACAAGCGCGTCTATGTGCTGTATAAACCCTTGGGCGTCGTCGGCGTGATCTCCCCTTGGAACTACCCCTTCACGCTGGCGCTGGGAGATGTCGTCCCCGCGCTCATGGCCGGAAATACGGTGATCTTGAAGCCGTCAGAATATACGCCGCTGTCGGGGCTCTTGGTCGAGCGTCTCTTTCGTGAAGTGGGTGCGCCTCCGTATTTAGTCCAGACGCTCTGCGGCTACGGCGAGACCGGCGCAGCCTTGGTAGATCACTGTGACGGGATCGCATTTACGGGGTCGGTCATAACGGGGAAGAAAGTCGCCGAGCGCGCTGCGCAAAGACTGATACCCGTGCTCCTGGAGTTGGGCGGCAAAGACCCGATGATCGTTCTTAAAGACGCTGATCTGGAGAGAGCCGCAAACGCTTGCGTCTGGGGCGCGCTGAGCAACGCGGGGCAGATCTGCATGTCCGTAGAGCGTGTCTATGTCGAGGGGCCGATCTACGACGAGTTCGTCCGAAGAGTCGTGGAAAAAGTGAAGAGTCTGCGTCAGGGGAGCGAGAAGCGTTTGGGTGAGATTGATATTGGCCCGCTGACCATGCCGAAGCAGCTCGAGACGGTCGAGCGTCATATACGCGACGCCGTTGAGAAAGGCGCTCAAATTCTGATAGGAGGGACGCGCAAAGACGGACTCTTCTATGAGCCGACGGTCTTGGTTGACGTAGATCACTCGATGCAGATCATGCGTGAAGAGACCTTCGGTCCCGTTATTCCCGTTATGAGAGTGGACTCGGCGCAAGAGGCGCTGATGCTGGCGAATGATTCGCACTACGGGCTGGCGGCGAGTCTCTTTACAAAAAACAGAGAGTTGGGTGCGCAGTTGGCACGTCAATTAGAGACGGGCAATGTCTGTATTAATGACTGCATTGCGAACTTCGCCGTGCTCGAAGCCCCCTACGGCGGCGTCAAAGAGAGCGGGCTGGGGCGTCGTCACGGAGAGTGGGGGCTGAGGCAATTCACGTCGCCGCAGACGGTCGTGGTAGATCGCTTCGGACTGAAGCGTGAGCCCTTCTGGTATCCCTATAACGAGCGCATGGTGCATTGGATCTCGCGCGCGCTCAGATTGCTCTATCGTCGCGGATGGAGGAGAAAATTTAGCGTATGAGTGTCAAGAGCCAAAAGAGAGAGAAGAGAGAGAAAAGAAGTAAATGGGGACTTCTCGTAGCGGGAGTTCTCGTCGCAGGTGCTCTGAGCCTAGCTGGAGCCTTCTGGGCGACGCAACAGATCAGAGAGAGGCGCGTGACGGTCTGTCGCGTGGGCTGTGACTTCTCTAAGATCAGCGAAGCGATCGCCGCTCTCCCATCTCCAAACACAATCGTGCTTCGTCCCGGCGTCTATGCCGAATCTGTGATCATAGAAAGACCGCTCTCGCTGCTGGGCGAAGATCTCACAAAGACGACCATCGCAGGCGAGATCACCGTGCGCAACGCTCAGAACGTGACGCTCTCGCAGATCACGCTCCAGGGATCGCTGCACGTTCGAGCCAGCAGAGAAGTCCGACTGGAGAAACTGGAGATCACCGGAGGCGGCGGCGACGGACTCGCCGTGAGTAACAGCACGGCGGTCCGCATGAAGGAGAGCCGGATCACGGATCATAAAGCCGATGGCCTAGCTATAACTTCTTCTGAAGTTGAGCTGGAGGGCAATCTGATCGGTGGCAACGGCGGATGCGGCATTCGTGCGGACGGAACCTCGCGGGTTTCGGGAGGCAAGAATCGTAGCGGCGGCGCGCAGGTGCCCCAGGATTTCCAAACGATCCAAGAGGCGATCAACGCTTGGCAACCGGGGATGGGGCCCAATAGTGCGGGAAATCTCTGTGGCCCGTTGGCTCCGGCGCTCCTCACCGGCACCGGCGCTATTGTGATTGCGTCGGGCATCTACCGCGAGCGCCTTACGATTCGCGATAAAGCCGTCTATCTGCGCGGCGCGGGCATTGACGAGACGATCTTGGACGGCAGCGGCTTCGGTGACATAGACGGGATCACGTTGCGTGGCAAAGCAAACCTCACTCTAGAGGGGTTCACCGTGCGCAATTTCCGAGACGACGGCCTGGACGCCGAAGGCCCGATAGATCTGACGATTCTCAAGAGCGCTTTTATCGCCAACAAGAGCAACGGGCTGGAGATCGCGCATGATAGAGTACGACTTCGGCTTCAGCAGAGCATCGTGCGCGAGAACCGCAACTATGGGCTCTGGGTGTTGGGCATAGAGAACATCGTCGAGTGTCGTGAGAATACTATCTCTGATAACGGCACAAACTACGGCGGACTGAACCCCGACATCGCAGCAATGGTCATGAGCAAGTGCCAAGGAGAACTATGAGCTTCTGGCAGCGTCTCCGTCGCCGCATGGCGCTCTACAAGCCCAAGCGCTTCAAAGATCACCATCACTACGCGGCCTTCTTCGACGCCCGCCATGTCGTCTTAGCCGGTGACGACATGGCAGTGCTGGAGTACCCTAACGAAGAGGTGCAGCAGAAGATCTTTCGGCACGCCGCAGAAAAATTTGATCTGACGGACAGAGCAATTTTAGATGTCGGCTGCGGGCTGGGATATTTTAAGAAGTATCTGGACGCCCAGCAAGCGCGCTATGGCTCTTATCGGGGAGTGGACTTGAGCGCAAAGATGGTCGCCGGGGCGGTGAAGCGCTTTGGACCGCACTTTGAGCAGCGCGACGTGCTCGCCAAGCCCTTCTCGGAGAATGAGTTCGATCTCGTCTTCTTGCTCAGTGTACTGGGTTATCCCGTCGGTGAAACCCCTTTTGGCTATATGAGCGCTCTTTTGAAAGAGCTTCACAGAATCGGTCGCGAAGGGCTGGTCTTCACCCATCTGGCGCCGGGGAGACGAGAAGAGAGCTCGGACTTCACCGTCGTTCCGGAGGCGATGGCCCAATGGTGTCGGGAGTATCTCTCGCCCCAGGTCGTTCTCGATGATACGCTGGGGTTGGTGACGTATGTGATGGCTGTGCGCAAGGGGGAGAAATAAGAGTATGAAGCGCTCTGCAGAATGTGGCAAGTTGACCAAGGACGATATCGAAAAAGAAGTCTCACTGATGGGCTGGGTGCATCGTCGGCGCGATCTGGGAGGACTGATTTTTATTGATTTGCGGGATCGCTCCGGCTTGGTTCAATTGATCTTCAACCCCGATCAGGCGGCTTATGCGCTCGCGCGCGAGCTCAATCGCGAGGATGTGCTCTTCGCACGAGGTACTGTTGTGGCGCGTTCTTCTGAGAATATTAACCCCAAGCTGCCCACCGGCGAGATCGAAGTCCGTGTTGAAGAGTTAGAAATTCTCAATCACGCCCAGACCCCGCCCTTCGCCATTGATCTCGTGAACGCCGCTCAAGAAGCCCAAGAATTGGTGCGCTTGGAGTATCGCTATCTGGACTTGAGACGGCCGGAGCTGCAGAAGAATTTCGCGCTGCGTCACCAACTCTTTTTAGATATTAGAAACTTTTTGAACGAACGCGGCTTCTACGAGATCGAGACGCCCATGCTCACGAAATCTACTCCCGAAGGGGCTAGAGACTATCTTGTCCCCAGTAGAACATTTCCGGGGAGATTTTTTGCGCTGCCCCAGTCGCCCCAACTCTTCAAGCAATTATTGATGGTCGCCGGCTTTGAGAAGTACTTTCAGATCGCCCGGTGTTTTCGCGACGAGGATCTGCGCGCCGATCGCCAGCCCGAATTCACCCAGTTAGACTTGGAGATGAGCTTCGTCTTCGACGAGCGCCCCGTTCTAGAACTGATCGAAGAATTGGTCAGCTATCTCTTCGCGAGGCATCTGAGCGTAAGAGTAGCGTGCCCTTTCGCACGCTTGAGCTATGCCGACGCGCTGGAGCGCTACGGTTCGGACAAGCCCGATTTGCGCTTCGGCCTTGAGATCGTAGATCTCTCTCAAGCTGTTTCAGAAGCGGAGTTTCGCATCTTCGCCGAGGCGCTTCGCTCTGGAGGCGCGATCAAGGCCTTGCGCCTGCCCGGCGGCGCGAAGTACTCTCGCAGTCAGCTTGCAGAGTTAGAGAAGCAAGCCCAAGCGCTAGGGGCGAAGGGACTGCTTTGGCTCAAGCTCTCAGAGAACGGCCCAGAGTCTCCTATAGCGAAGTTCTTGACGCCGGAGCTGATCGCTGATATTCAGAGGGCCTCGGAAGCTCAAAAGGGCGATCTCATCTTGATGATTGCCGGAGAGCGCAAGGCGACCAACGCCGTCTTGGGTGCGCTGCGTTTAGAGCTGGCGCGGCGCGAGGGGCTGATCACCAACTCATGGGAATTCTGCTGGGTCTTGGACTTTCCGCTCTTTCAGTGGGATGAGCAAGAGCAGAGATTAGTCAGCGAGCATCATCCGTTCACGTCGCCCAAGTCTTCTGACTTAGAGCTTCTAGCGCGCGAGCCTCTAAAAGTGCGCGCCAACGCTTATGATCTCGTGCTCAACGGCGTGGAGGTCGGCGGGGGAAGCGTTCGTATTCATCAAATGGAGTTGCAACAGAAGATTTTTGATCTGTTGGGATTAAGTCGCGCCGAGGCAGAAGCAAAATTCGGGTTCTTCTTGCGGGCGTTGGAGTACGGAGCGCCGCCGCACGGCGGAATCGCGCTCGGCCTCGACCGGCTCGTCATGCTCATGGCCGGGGCAGAGTCCATCCGCGATGTGATCGCATTCCCTAAAACAAATACGGCGTACTGTCCGCTTACCGGCGCGCCGGTAAACGTGAGCGCAAGACAGCTGCGCGATCTGGGAATCGAACTGAAAGTTCTCTGAGCTTATGCATAGACGCCTTTGGCTTCCGTTGGTGGCTCTTATCCTTCTCATCGTGCTGGCCGCGGGACTTTCGCAAGTCTCCTTTGTCGGAACACGCTACGAACTCCCGTCCGAAGCGCCGACACCGAGCGGATTGCCGCATCAGCCGGAAGCGCCACCGTCGCCTCCGGTGAGCCTTCCCTGGTGGACCGATCTGATACTGATCGCGGCGGGAACGCTGCTGCTCGCTTCGATCGTCTTTCTTATATTTAATCCCAAAGACCTCAAAGAGGTCATTCAGCGCGCGTCCGCACTCTCGCTCTGGGTTATAGCTATCTATATTATTATCAGAAGACTCCGCGAGATGAACGCAGTTCCGGAGACTACAGAGCTCCCCGGCGAGGGCCTCTCAACTCCTAACGATCTTGCACAACCGCTGCCCAGCTATGAACAGTTCCAGCCTCCGCTCTGGATAACGTTCTTTATAATTCTGACTCTCTTGGGCCTTGTGGGCCTATCGGCCTATCTCCTCTGGCGCATCTGGAAGAGAACGAGCGGAGAAGGGCGCTCGCTTCTCGCCGACGAGCTTGCTCTGGTGAGCCGGCGCACTGTAGAAGAGCTGCGCGCTGGAGCCGCTCTAGGTGAGACGATCTTGCGCTGCTATCACGAGATGTGCCGGCTCTTGAGTGAGCGCACGAGCATCGCTCTGGGTCGTGCGATGACCGTGCGCGAATTCGAGAGAGAACTGGCCTCTGTCGGGATTCAAGAGGCGCATATCGAACGGCTCAGCCGACTCTTCGAATGGGCCCGCTACAGCGACAGAAGGCCCACACCGGCGCAAGAGCAGGAAGCAATTATAGCATTAGAAACCATCGCGAGCCGCTACGGCCAGAGAGCGCAGGCGCATACGCTATGAAATACCGACTGGGGCTCATTATAGCTGCTGTCACTGGAGCGCTCTTGCTGACGGTGCTCTATGGAGACCAATTGCGTGAGCAAGTACTGAGACCATTTCTCTATGGGCTCTGGCTGCTCTGGTTGCGGATGCAGGGGCTGCCCTTCGAGCCCATCTGGGCTCTCTTCATCGGGCTCGCAGCGCTGGCCGTCTATCTGGGCGTCGTAGATCTCTTCTTTCAGAAAGACCCGCCCAAAGCGCGCCAACAGAGAGAGAGCACCACAGGCCCCATTCTCTCGCTGGCGCGCAAGATCAGGCTCGGCGCCCACGGCGATCTGGCCCGCTGGAATCTCTATCGCGATCTGGGGAATTTAGCCATCCGCTGGATCGCGCTGCACGAGGACGTCAGTGAGAGCGAGGCCCGGAGACGCTTTCACTCAGGTCATCAATCTTTGGAGCACTTGCGAGAGCTTCTCACGCTCGACTTCCCCGACCCAGATAGACCCAGACGTCGCTTGGCTAAGAAAAACTATCTGCGCGATTTAGATAGCGTGATCACTGCCCTGGAGGACTTCGGCCTTTATGGAAACGGCCATCGTCGTCGCGGAACGTGCTAAAGAGATCTTGGACGAAGTCGAGCGAGCAGTTATTGGCAAACGCACCGTTTTGGAGCAGATTCTCATCTCTGTGCTCTCCGGCGGGCACATTCTCATAGAAGATCTTCCCGGTCTAGCTAAGACTCTCACGGCCAAGAGTTTTGCGGCGGTCTTGGGGTTGGAGTTCAAGAGAATTCAGTTCACGCCCGATCTCCTCCCCGGCGACATCACCGGAACGTATATCTATGATCGCAATACAGGGCGCTTCGAGCTGCGTCCGGGGCCGATCTTCGCCAATTTAATTTTAGCCGATGAGATCAATCGAGCATCGCCCAAGACCCAAGCAGCTCTTCTGGAAGCGATGCAGGAGTTTCAAGTGACTCTGGAAGGGCAGACGCTCGTCTTGCCTCAGCCGTTTATCGTGATAGCTACTCAGAATCCCATTGAATTCGAGGGAACCTTCCCACTTCCCGAGGCCCAGTTGGATCGTTTTCTCGTGCGCGTCTCGCTCGGCTATCCCAGCTCCGCTGAAGAACAAGAGATGCTGCGCCGCCGGCGCGAGCGCGCCCACGATGAGCCGCAGCTCCAAAGAGTGATGAACAGCGCCGAGCTTTTAGCGATGCGCCGGATTTTAGAGACGATCTTCGTTCATTCGGATTTGGAACGCTATATGATCGCTCTGGTACAGGCCACGCGCAGCGACGGGCGGATCTTAATAGGGGCCAGCCCGCGGGGGTCTCTAGCGTTGCTCAAGCTGTCGCGGGCGCGGGCGGCTTTGGAAGGGCGCGAGTATGTCATCCCCGATGACGTCAAATCGGTCGTTCACGCGGCGCTCGCTCACAGATTGATCTTGCAGCCGGAGCTTTGGATGAAAAAACTCTCCGAACACGAGATTCTATCAGAAATTTTAGAACGCGTGCCGGTGCCCAAGGTGGATTAATCCAACGCTTTCTTCGTCAGTTCAACCACTTCTCTTGGCGTCCGCGCAACGGGAATACCCTTGGATTCTAGGGCTTTCGCTTTGGCTTCTGCTGTGCCCTCGCTCCCCGAAATAATGGCCCCAGCATGGCCCATGCGCTTCCCCGGCGGCGCAGAAAAACCCGCAATATAAGCAATCACGGGCTTGGTGATCTCTCGCTCAATAAATTCTGCGGCGCGCTCTTCATCGGTGCCGCCGATCTCGCCCACCAAGACGATAGCTCTCGTCTGACGATCTCTCTGAAAGAGCGCTAGAATATCTATAAAGCTGCTGCCCACAATCGGGTCGCCGCCGATCCCGACGACCGTAGACTGACCGATCTGCGCTCGCGAGAGCTGGTCGGCAATTTCATAGGTGAGCGTGCCGCTGCGGCTTACGATGCCCACCGGGCCGGACTTAAAGATGTGATTGGGCAAGATCCCGATCTTGCACTTTCCGGGGGCGATCAGTCCGGGACAGTTGGGGCCGATCAGCTTCACTCCCATCAGCTTGACGAACTGATAGACTTTCAACATTTGGTGCACGGGAATATGTTCGCTGATGCAGACGATCAAAGGGATCTCTGTGTCAGCCGCTTCTAAGATAGCATCGGCAGCGAATTTGGCCGGCACGAAGATCACCGAGGCATCAATCTCGTGGCTCTGTTGAGCCTCGCGCACGGTGTTATAGACGGGCACGCCGTCGAAGAGCGTGCCGCCCTTGCCCGGTGTTACTCCCGCGACGATCTTCGTCCCGTATTCGAGCATTCTCTTGGTGTGAAATCCCCCCTCGCTCCCGGTGATCCCCTGCACTAAGACTTTCGTAGAACTGTTGATCAGAATACTCATAGAAGATGCCTCCGTGATTTTACGTGCGCTTGAGTATAGAGCAAGCGTTCTTCCGGCGCAAGAGGGTTGCACAAGATCGCGCTCTCGGTTAGCTTGGAGAGAATGCTAGAGGACAGAGTTGTGATTGAGAAGCAGTTGGGGCGCACTCCTCGCGGCTCGTTTGGAGTTGCGGTGCGCTGTCCGTGGGGCTATCCCGCAGTCATTCGTGTCGCGCCGCTGCTGGGTGCGGGAGAGACTATCGAACCGTTCCCTACGCTCTTCTGGCTGACGTGTCCTATCTTAATCGAACAGCTCTCGCGCCTGGAAGAACAAGGACTGATAGCTCGGCTCGAAGCCGAACTCTCTCGCGATCCACAGCTTCAAGCACAATACCAAAACGATCACCAACGCTATACCCAAGAGAGGGCGACGCTTCTGAGCGATGCCGATCGCCGAGTCCTCTCGAGATTGGGCTGGCTCAACGCTCTGCAGGGTCGCGGGATCGCCGGAATAGCCGATCAGAGAAGAGTGAAATGCCTCCACGCGCAGTATGGCTTTCATCTGGCGCGCGGAGGCACCATCGGACGTTGGCTGGAAGAGCGCTTTCAGCTCTCTTGGTGTGCCCCAGAAGAGATACGTTGCGCGCGCTTGAGAGATCGTTTACACTATGCTGGCAAAGGAGAGAGCGATGTCTCGCCTTGAAGAAGCATTGAGGCTGGTCGAGCAACTTTCAGAAGAGGATCGAGCACAGTTGTTGCGGGTTCTTAAAGATTCACAGCGGGGGCCTTTGCTCCGGTTAGCCGAGTTATACGGACTGGGCCGCGAGCTATGGCAACATCTTGATGCCCAGGAGTATGTGAATCTCGAGAGGGCTTCGTGGGGCAATTAAGCACAACGCTGCTCGGAGAGCGTATAGCTCTTGATACAGCCGTTTTTATCTATGCTCTGGAGGCGCATCCGATCTTTGGAGCGGAAGTTCAAGGTCTATTGCACGAGATTGATACAGGCCAGATCCACGCACTCACCTCGGTGTTGACACTCCTAGAAGTTCTTGTTCAGCCATTACGTCACAAGCGTATGGATTTAGTTATAGCGTATCGTGAACGGCTCACATCTTCACGCCTCAAGCTCTATCCACTGACAGAGACCATCTGTGAGAAAGCCGCAGAGTTGCGCGCCAGATACACAACCCTGCAGACTCCCGACGCCATTCAACTAGCAACAGCGTTGTTCCACAACGCCAACTTCTTCATCACAAACGATGACAGGCTACGTTCGCTGGAAGAGATCCCCGTCGTTGTATTGAAAGACTGTATTATCTCCCCTTGAACTCCGGTTTCTTCTTCATCAAGAAAGCATTCACGCCTTCCGACATATCTTCGGTGCTGAAGAGCAGCCCAAACGCCTCGCGCTCCATCAAGAGCGCTGCTTCTATTGAACAATCTGCTCCGGCGTTTATGATCTGTTTAGCTAAGCGCACCGCAATCGGGGCGCGCTCGGCTAGTTTCTCAGCGAACGCCTTCACTTCTTGCTCGAATTTATCGTTCTCGTAAACGTGATCTATCAGTCCCCAGTGGGCGGCTTGTTCAGCGCTGATGCGATCCCCCAGCATACAGATCTCTTTGGCCCGCGACGCGCCGACCAGACGCAGCAATCTTTGCGTCCCGCCGCCGCCGGGGATCAGCCCCAAGTGAATTTCGGGCTGGCCGACTTCGCTCCGCTTGCTCGCTACCCTGAAGTCACAAGCGAGCGCCAGCTCTAAGCCGCCGCCCAGCGCAAAGCCGTCAATCGCGGCGATCACCGGCTTGGGGCAGAGTTCGGGCGCTCTAAAAAATTCGCCGAGCTCGACAAACTGATAGGGCTTACCCCCAGTGAATTCTGTAATATCAGCCCCGGCGCTGAAGGCTTTACCCCCTTCGCCCTTGAGCACGATGACGCGCACATCGGGGTTCTCGCGCATCTCGCCGAAGACTCTCGGGAGCTCGTCGCGCATCTCAGAATTGATCGCGTTCAGCCTGTGAGGACGATGGAGAGTTACCCAAGCAACGTGTCTCTTCTTATCTATTTGCACTTTAAGCGCTTTGTACTCTTTGCTCTCTTTGCTGTATTTGTAAAAGCCCTCGCCGGCGGCCTCGCCGGTCTTGCCCGATTGCACCATCTGACGCAACAGAGCCGTCGCTTTATAGCGCTCGTCTTTGTGCTTGGTGTAAAGCTCGTCGAGCTTGTTGAGAATTTTATCTGAGCCGATTCTATCGGCGCGGCACAGCAGCCCTTCGGGGAAGCCCGCGCCAAGCTGACAAGCCAAATCTATCTGATCGGCCGTCGAGACTTTATGTTCGATCAGCCAAGCGGCCTGGTTGGCCATGAGCGCATAGAGGGGCAGGGGATCGAATTTTTCGCCCGCCTCGCGCGAGTAATTCGCGCCCTTGTCTTTGTAATTATAGAACCCTTGGCCCGTCTTGCGCCCCAGATGTCCGGTTTTCACCTTCTCTTCTAAGATAGACGGGACGGGCTCGCCGGCTTCTTTGGTCAAGTGATAGCCAATATCAATTCCCGTGAGGTCTTGCAGCTCAAAGGGCCCCATCGGGAAGCCCTCATAAAATTTCATACGACTATCTATCTGCTCGACCGTCGCTTCGCCGCGCGAGACGATATGCGCAGACTCCAGCATAAACGGCCCCACGAGAACTCTATTGACGATAAACCCACGCACGTCTTTCTCGACTCTAATGGGCGTCTTGCCGAGCTTCTTCGCCAGTTCTGCTATGAGCCCCATCGTCTCTTCAGAAGTGCCCTCCCCTTTGATGACTTCCACAAGGGCCATGCGCACGACCGGGCTGAAGAAGTGCATTCCGATCACTTTATCCGGGCGCTGGGTGGCCTTGCCGATCTCTGAGATGCTCAAGCTGCTTGTATTGCTGGCAAGAATGGCTTCTTTGGGGGCGAGTTTGTCCAACTCTCTGAACGTTTCGAGCTTGAGCTTCATGATTTCGGGAATCGCTTCGATGACAACCTGAGCGTCTTTGACAGCTTCTTTGAGGTCAACGACGGGGCTGATGAGCTTGAGGGTGGCCTCGGCCTTCTCTTTGGGGATATTGCCCTTTTCGACAAATTTATTCAGACTCCACGCGATCTGATCATAGCCCTTCTTCACGAGCTCTTCGTTGATGTCGCGCATCTTCACTCTGTAACCGGCCATAGCAGCGATCTGAGCGATGCCGTGACCCATCGTGCCGGAACCGAGCACCACAATCGTTCTAATATCGTCGAGCTTCATAGTGAAAGATCACCTCTAGTGTTATTTTCGCTTAGTGTTATAATAACGAATAGAGAGGGCGGGGTGCAAAATGACAGATTTGAATTCATGCCTCAGCGTTGTGGCTTCCAGAAGCTACCCTTGGAAGCGGATCGTGCTTGAAACAGGGATTTAAGAACTATTGCCTAGCGACGCATTTCTTCCTCAAAGCCGTGACGTCCTATGAGGACACCGGAGATTATCCACGCCAGCAAACCAGCAACAACGCCTTCTTGGCTATACGCATTAACAACGTCGAAGGGATTCTTAGAACTGTAGTTGTACAAGATTCTGAGCGTACAGCCACCAAAGCCAAATATAAGCCATGTGCAGACACCTATGGCGAAACCGTAACCCACTCCTTCACCATGTCTTGCCCAAGCTCTGTTCAGTTTCTCGTTATATTCATGCTCACGTTGAATTTCAGCAAGTCTAGCTAGTTCCTTGTGTCTATCTTCTTCAGCCTTAAGAGCTGCCTGATACTCAGAAAGGCTTTCAGCTGATTTCCACCACCAAGGTCTTGCATCGAGAAGTTTCGTAATCCACTCATTCATTTGTTTTCGTTCCCATGCTAATAAATCAAGTAATGGCCATTGTTCACCTTCGGCGAGGAACGTTTTCAATTGCTGCACAGTTTTTTGCACGCGCTTGTCACTTATAGCTTCCGATGAGTTTTCCAACCAAAATCGGACCTCTTCTAGAGCTTGTTGTATAAGAGGAGCACATTTTCGGTATGTCTCTTGCTGCAAAGCTCTAAAAAACTGTCGTAGCTTGTCTTCGTGTCTTTGAAAATCTCCATCGGCTGCAGCTTTGAGCACATAGTCAGCATCGAGACTAATGGCGCGTCCCAAAGCGGGCAGAGCATTGTCTACCTCGTTTAGAGCCATGTGCACTTTAGCTGCCTGAAAATATGCCTCACCTAGCTTGCGACGTAGCGTGAGGGCTTGTTTAGTATGTGCTAGTGCTTCTTTCAGCTTCCCTTGACAATAAGCTGCCCAACCCGCTGCTAGAAAAGCACGCGCTGCGTCTTCTCGATAATCAGCCTTGGCATAGCGTGCAGCCAGCAAGAAAGATTTCTCGGCTTGTCCTAAATCCATGAGGGATTGATCTCTCACAGACCCTATGTGCAGAGTTCCCTTCAGTTGATGAAAGCGCCAATCTAACTTGTAGGTGTCAATGGCCTTCTCCACGGCTTCCAAGGACTCCGGATAGAGTCCTTTTCGGAAAGCGTCGCGTGCGATCTCATACTGTTCGTATGCAGCCGTCTGCGCTGGCGTCTTGGCGATCTTGACTAGCTCGGCTAAGGCATCGCTCATGCGCCCAATTCCAGCGATCACTTGGCTGAAGCCCCAGTAAAGAACCCCGCAGCAAGCTGCGGGGCATTAACGACAAAACGGCTCAGAGCTTAAGATGGAGTTGATCCTGATGCTGCAGCTTGATGTACCGACGAATCACAGCCGCTGTGACTTGATCCCCGACCGAGCGCACGA
>JAJHSH010000064.1 GCA_022683945.1 Candidatus Acetothermia bacterium
TTCCCTCCCCGTATACGGGGAGAGGGCTAGGGAGGGGGGGGTGAGGGGTCAATGTTCGTAGCCACGATCTTCTACCGTCAGCCAATCGCTTCCGAGCTGCATCCGGATCTCTCTCTCTCTTGGGACGACCTGCCCGATGATCGTGAACTCACAGAGACGCCGAGCATCTAAAAGATATTTCTGGGGCAGGGTAAAGAGCAGCTCGAAGTCCTCTCCGAAATAAAGCCCCATCTCGAAGAGCTCCTCTTGGTCGCGGGCCAGTTCTTCGATCTCCAGGGCAAAGGGGATCGCCGTCGCGTCGAGGCGAAAGCCGACGTCGCTCGCTTCACCGAGCTGATAGAGCGAGCGCGCCAGCCCATCAGAAATATCCGTCATGCTGCTCGCCCAAAGAGCGATAGCTTGCCCCTCTTCTAGGCGTGGGAGAAAGCAAAGCAGCTCATTGGCTTGTTCGGCCTTGTCTTCTGCAAAGAGCCTGAGCGCCGCGGCTGTTCGGCCCAAGTCTCCGGTGACGCCGACCAAGTCGTCTCTCTGCGCGCCGCGCCGCGACGTGGGACGATCGGTCGTCCCCAACGCGGTAGTCACGATGGTCAGCTCATCGTGGCGGTCGGTGTCGCCGCCGAGCAGCCCGGTCTGGCAGAGCTTGCAACATGCAGTCGCGCCCGCCACCAGCCCTTCGATCAAGCTCCTTTCAAATTTGGGGGCGCCCAGAGCCATCACTACGCCCAAGGGTTTTCCACCCATCGCGGCAATATCACTCAATGAGACGGCAACCGCGCGCCAGCCCATCGTATAGGGCGTGATCTTATCGGGAAAATCTGTCTGACGGTGGAGCATATCGGTGGTCAGCAAGAGATGGGTCTTCTTAAAGGGAATGGCTGCGCAGTCGTCGCCGATGGGCAGTCTCTCGCTCAAGAGCTTGATGACCTCGCGCTCGCGCATGAGTTAACTATAACAGAGCGTGAGCGCTTATTCAAAATTATTGCCAGATTTGACTCTCCGGTGTTATTATAAATATAATACTTTTGGGGTGACAAATTAACTACCATGAAGACGATCACAGTAAAGCTGGATAACGAGATGGCTGGAGCTATTGAGCGTCTGCGTTGCGAAGCGGGATATGGGACCGTAAGCGATCTCGTCCGTGCTGCCCTCAAGTCACTCTTAGTCGAACGCCGACGACACGAGTTAGAGCAACGGCTCCAAAAATATCTTCGAAACGCAGAGGCCCTCGCCCAAGCTGCTGATCAAGTCGAATCCCGCCTCCCGCTCACAGAGGAGGCGCTGACAAGAGCAGAACAATCACCCGCGCAGCTTCGCCTGCAACAACCAGATAATCCCCATAGCTAACAATATATCACCAATGCTGAAGGCCGTGGCCAACGGCACCCACGCGGGCAGCCAAAAGAGATCACCCAGAAAATTCAGGTTCGTCTGCTCATTCATCGTAATCACATTGCCCGATCTCCCCGTAGCCAATAAGCTCTCGACCACGGTCGTCTTGCCCGCAGCCCGTAGCGCCTCTATAGACGCCGGCATATAGCCGCCGTTGGCGGCAATCACCACAAAATTAGAGAGCATCCCCAGCGCCATCGTCCACAGCGCCCACTCGCGATGGTTTATCACCACAAAGAGCAATAAAAATATATAAGACGCGATGTGAAAATATTCTGTCCCCCAAGGGATGATCGGCTGAGCGCCCTGGCCCAGCGGGAAGATGAGAATTTGCAAGAGCATCGCGAGCAAGACCAGCCCGCCCGCGCGCAGATCGAGCTTGGCCAAGTTCGCCAAGCTCCCACGCCGCAAAAGCCCGATGAGCAGCCCTAGGAGAATCGCCCAAAGGAGGACCATATTGGCTCTTGGATCTCCGCCGCGATGACGCGCACAAGGGCGTCAACAACTTGAGGATCGAAGTGTCGCCCGCTCATCTCCTGAATCATCCGCACAGCCTCCGCAGGCTCGTAGTGATCGGGTCTGCCTTGGGCTCTACGATAGGGACGATCGCTGATCAGTGCGTGATAGACGTCGGCCACGTGAATAATGCGCGCACCCAGGGGGATCTGCTCGGCACTAAGTCGTTCCGGGTAGCCTGTGCCGTCCCAGCGCTCGTGCTCGTATTTGACGAGCGGGGCAACCTCGCGGTACATCTCCAAGTTTTTTAATAATTCATAGCCGACGATGGTATGTTGTTCGACGAGGGCACGTTCGGGGGGATCAAGGGAGCCGGGCTTATTAAGAATCTTATCGGGAATAGATACCTTGCCAATATCATGGACTAGAGCAGCTAGACGAATGGTCTCGATCTGGTCTTCGGGGAGCTGAAGCTCTTGAGCGA
This sequence comes from Candidatus Acetothermia bacterium, assembly GCA_022683945.1. Classification (GTDB taxonomy): domain Bacteria; phylum Bipolaricaulota; class Bipolaricaulia; order RBG-16-55-9; family DRXL01; genus SKYB132. The sequence continues at coordinate 2,333 of JAJHSH010000064.1, forward strand.
TCTTGATGACGAGATCGGCGACGGCTTGGGAGTGTTCGCCGGTGTAGCGGTCGCGCTCGTGGAGCATCTGCACCATCTTTTCGATGGTGCGCTGGGACTCTTGGCGAAGCTTCATATAGCCGCGCAGGGCGATGTGCACCAGTACCAACGGGATGAGCACGAGCAGAGTATTCCACGGAGCGACGGAGTAGACGACAGCGATCAAGATGGACAGTACGCCCAGCGCGAGAAAATGCCAGAGGAGATTTCTGAGCTTGAATTTTAGAAAGTACGTGAAGTTGGTGCGTTGCGTGAGGGTAATAATACCAGAAACCAGAGCAGTATTGGCGATTTCATAAACAACGAAGGCGAAGATCAAGGGCAAGAACGCATTCAGCGTTTGGTAGGGTGGTGGATGGCCGCCCAGAAGTTTGAAAACCTCTATCGCCAGCCAACCACAGAGCAGGAGCTGGCTGGTATTGAATCCGACACGCGCGAGAAAATCGAAGGGTCTTTTGGGCAACCAATTGGAGCGCAAGACCATTTCCGCAGGAAGCGTCCCCAGCAAGGTGGTCCAGATGATCGCTGGAGGGCCCCCTATGAAGAGAACAGCACAGTAGAGCGTTGTGGAAGTGGAGACACGATGGCTGCTCTTAGCGATCGCGATCTCGAAGATTTCAGCAACGAAAGCAAGCACCGCAAAGGCCAATACTAAAATGAAGTATGACGGTTCCAGTTTAAGGTGAGGAGCATAGAGAGCTACGGGAACTGAGCTTAACAGCACAATTGCCCATATATAGAGCTTGGCTTGTTTGTTCATAAATCAGGGAGAATTATAAAAGAGAAAA
>JAJHSH010000030.1 GCA_022683945.1 Candidatus Acetothermia bacterium
CGCCTCCCCCACCTCCATCCGGCGGCGTCGAGATTGCCATAGAAGCCACAGCCACGCGCGTAGTGCCCGGTCAAGAGATCATCGTAAGGGCCAGAGTAACAAATAACGGGACCAGTTCTGTCACAATGCCAGTGCCCTTCACGGTTGACGGGAAGCCCATTATGACTTCCAACCTAACAATCGCGCCCGGCAGGACGGAAACTCTCGAATTTAAGATTAGCTTCAGCTCCGATCAAACTGGTGCTCACACAATCGTTGTGGGGAATTCGCTCCCGATCACAATATACGTTGAGGGACCAGGGTCGAGTAAGACACCGGAGCAGTTCTTCGACAGCAATGCGAACGGGCATCTTGATGACTTGGAGATTCTGACGGCGCTCGATTACTGGATCAAGCAACGTTCAGTGCCGGATATTGGAGTGCTGAGCGATATGCAAGTCTTGACGCTGCTCAACAAGTGGATCAAGGCCACACAGATCGCGGGGCGGTGAGGCGATCTTGCGTCACTAGCATCTTGACAAAAGATCCTCGATGTGCTTTAATATACTCAGAACTTGCTCTCCGCTGGACTGCCGCTCGACGGCCTCTGGCGGAGTTATCTTTTATGGCTAAGGAACCAGAAATAAAGCGCACCGTCGCCTTCTTTGACGGCCAGAATCTCTTTCACACCGCCCGTGAAGCCTTCGGTTACACCTATCCCAACTATGACCCTCGCTGCTTAGCCAAAGCTATCTGTGCATCTAAGAATTGGCAACTGGCTCAGATACGCTTCTATACCGGGGTGCCCGATCCAGCCGATGATCGCTTCTGGTATGAATTCTGGTCGGCCAAACTAGGGGCTATGGGACGACAGGGTATAGTGGTCTATTCTCGTTCGCTACGCTATCGTAATCAGCGCGTCAAACTGCCCGATGGCACCGAGCACACGTTTCTCGCCGGGGAAGAGAAAGGGATTGACGTGCGCATAGCGATAGACGTCATCCGTCTCGCTCACCGCAACGAATATGACGTCGCTCTGATCTTCAGCCAAGACCAAGATCTCTCGGAAGTTGCTGAAGAGGTTCGCTCCATCGCTCGCGAGCAAAACCGCTGGATCAAAGTGGCTTGTGCTTTCCCCTTCAGCCCCACGAGTCGCAACCGTCGGGGCATTGAGAAGACGGACTGGGTTCAGATTGACCGCGCCACATACGATGCGTGTCTAGATCGGCGCGACTATCGCCCGAAGACTCCAAAGGGGAGCACAGCCTAGAAACACGGATCGCGAATTTGCCTGCGCCGGGGATCGGTGTGCTATGCTTTTCCCCAAAGGGGGGATGGACGGAGTTAGGCGCACTACACACGCGGAAGGCCAGAGGTTCGAATCCTCTAGCGCCCATCAGACTGCCTCAAAGCGTCACACTCGCTCCGTTCTTCACAATGAGGACATCTAGATCGCCCTTTAATTCTTCTGCAAAAAACTCGGGATGCTCCGTGTGCACCGGAAATAAGCGCTTAGGCCGGATCGTCCTCACGATGTGCAGAAGATCGTCGGCGCTGGCGTGCCCGGAAGCGTGAAAATTCCCCGCCGTCTGCGAGCGCCCGTCAGGGCCCAGCTCAATGCCCACAGGCTTCAGTCTGAAGAATCTCAGCCAATTGAAGAGTCGCCGAATATCTAGCTCTTGCTCTTCGGAATGGGCTTCACTGGTGGAGTAGATATACACGCCCTCCGAGGGCTCAATATCTAATAAATGCTTCAGATCCCAAAAGCTGAAGGCCAATACGAACGCCCCCGGATCTCGATGGACTTCTTCTATAGAGATGAGTTTGGCTTTATAATCTTGACGGACTCGCTCTTCCCATGCCTTCACTTCAAGCTTGACGTCATGGAAGATCGCCAGATTTGTGTGGTTCAAAACGTTAAAATTCGCATCGGCAGCGGCCAGAGCTTTTAATAGATAAGCGTCTTTGGGCAGAATTAACAGACGTCGCCTCGTCTCGCGGGCGATCTGCAAGAACGTCATCAAGCGCTCGATATTGCGCGGGCCGAAGTCTGCAATCACCAACTGACCAGAAGCATTCTGCACAACTGCAAGTGCTTCTTCATAGACATCTTGCTCGGTTGTGACGGCTTGTGCTCGTTCTGGGACGCGGGTGCCCTCGATAATGAGCAGCTCCGGCGAAAGCTGACTCGCTTCTTGTAAGAATCTTTCGGTTTGATCTCCAGCGCGTCCGTGCAGGCGAATATCTCCGGTGTAGACAATCCAGCCGGCGTCGGTCTCAAAGGCGCAAGCGGACGCGCCGGGGATCGAGTGATCTACGGGCCATACTTTCAAGCGCAGCTCGCCGATGCGCTCTCCCGTTAGTTCTATAGGCGCTGGGATGAAGGGCCGCGCCTTGGGGCTGGGATTGGGAGGAGAAGAGAGAAGATCGCGAAGGCTCTGAGTGACGCTAGCGCCGAACAAGCGCCAAGGGCGCTGCTGCGCAGCTACCGTGCGATAGGAGCTTGCTTCTACTGCACGCGGGTCGTTCTCGCTCACTACCCGCGGGACGGTATAAGCCATCTCTCCGTAGAAGCTCGCTTGGGCAGTGTCTTGCATGGTTTTCATAATCGCTGCACTTAACGGAGACGCATAGATAGAAAGATCACCACGGAGCAGTCCGACTACCCCGCAATGATCGAGATGGGCGTGCGAGAGGAGGCACGCTTTGGGCTCTAAGTGCCCTTGATATTTGGGTTTATAATTCTGGGGAAAGAGATCGTTGCGATAGAGGCCGCTGTAGGGCGGGGCCAGTTGCAGCTTGAACAAGTCGTGCAGTCCCCTCCCGGCCCGTGGCTGAAGATACTCTTCAAAATAGAGTCCCCACTGACGATAGTTGAGCCCAAAGTCCAACAAAACAGCATCGTGCCGAGACTCTAAATAGAGCTTCGTCCCGCCGATGGTCTCTGCGCCATCGAGAATGAGCAGTCTCACCCAATCCCTCCCTTGCGTCAGGCGATGGCACAGTCTATGATAGAGCATGAGCACTGTCAAGGAGGCCATTCCCAATTTGCACGGCTTCTCCGTGGTTATCGAATTGCCCGTCGTCTGGAGAGTAGGCCAGAAAAAAGATGATGAAGGGTCATGTGCGGAAGATTCTCATTGACGCTGAGCGCTGAGCAGATCGAGGCGCGCTTTGGCGTGGGCGTGCCAGAGGGCTATCGTCCTCGTTACAACGTCGCGCCCACGCAAGAGATCTGCGCGCTGATCTCTGAGGGCCAGGGCCGACGACTCACAGAGTTTCGTTGGGGCCTGATCCCCCACTGGACTAAAGACCACAAGATCGCACAGAATAGAATGCCGGTGCTGGTGAACTCGCCGAGCACCGACGGGCCGGAGTGCATTCAACCCGTGTGATATAAGTTGAGCTTATGACTAAAGTTGCTTGTGTGACCGGAGCCAGCCGCGGCATCGGCGCGGCGACGGCTCTCAAACTCGCCCAGCAGGGCTGCGACGTCGCTGTCAACTATCTGTCACGAGCCGACGCCGCCCGCGCCGTCGTCCGGCAGCTCGAATCTTTAGGGCGCAGGGCCATCGCCGTGCAGGCCGATCTCTCTGATGACGCCCAAGTCCAACAGATGATCAAGACGGTCGTGAGAGAGCTAGGCGAGTTGCATATTCTTGTGAACAGCGCGGGCTACTCGTCGCACGGGGGCATCGAGCAGCTCGCGATAGACGAATGGCGTAAGATGCTCGCGGTCACGCTCGACGGCGCGTTCTATTGCGCGAAGCTCGCCGTGCCGCACATGCGCCAAGCGGGCTGGGGACGGATCGTCAATCTCTGCTCGTTGCGTGCCATGACCGGCTCAGCGCATGGCCCGCACTACGCTGCGGCGAAGGCGGGCTTGATCGGCTTAACAAAATCCCTTGCTCTGGAGCTGGCACCGTATAATATCACGGTGAATGCCGTCGCCCCCGGCTACACCGACACCGAGATGAACCAGAAGTCTTTAGCTGAGAAGGGCGAGCAGATCCGCGCCAGCATCCCCCTAAGACGCATCGCTCGTCCTGAAGAGATCGCATCGGTGATCGCGTTTCTCTGCTCCGATGCAGCAAGCTATATCACCGGCGAGACGACCAACGTCAACGGCGGGATCTATATGCGCTAGCAGCGTCAGCTGTCAGCCCTCTAGCGACTCAGCAGAATCAACCCCAAAACGATAATTCCCAAGCTGATCCCTGCAGCGATCAGCCAGCGACGGGCTATGCGCTTGGCATGTTCCGTCTGCTCTGGATTCAGCTGCACCCGATCTGGATGCTTCATCGCCAGTCGCTGCGCCTGACGATAGAGCTTCACCGATTCCGAGAGCTTGCCTTGCTTGCGCAAGGCGACGCTTAGATTGTGATGCGCGTTCACGTAAGCGGGATCGCAATCAATCGCACGTCGGTAGGCATACTCAGCGTGATCGAGCCGACCCGCATCAAAATAAGTATTTCCCAAACGAAAATAGATCTTCGCTTTTTCGACCCCATACTGAAGAGCTTCTACGAGAACGTCAATGCTCTGGTCGTACTCTTTCGCTTGGCGCAGCTCTTCGCCGCGGGCGAGCGCTTCTGTAACACGGGCATGGCGCTCGGCCTCACTCGGATTTTGCAGACCGCTGGAGTCCATCGAGCCTCTCTTTGAGTCTTTTAATATCTTGCCACGTCAGATATTTCGGGCTGCCGGGTTCTCGCGACGGATTGCGCAACAGATAGCTGGGATGAAACATACAGTAAATTTCTATCCCATCGCGCCAGGGGAAGAACCTCCCCCGCAGGGTCGTGATCCCCTCTGTGGTCTTGAGAAGATACTGCGCGGGCACGTTGCCCAGAGCGACGACGATCTTGGGTTTGATACGACGAATCTGCGCTTCTAAGTAGGGCCAGCACGTCTCGATCTCGTCTTTTTGGGGCGCGCGATTGCCGGGAGGACGGCACTTGACCATATTTCCGATATAGACGCTCTCTCTAGCGATGCCGGCAGACTCTAAGATCTCCGTCAGCTTCTGCCCGGCTGGCCCTACAAAGGGGCGTCCCGTCGCATCTTCGACCTCGCCGGGGCCCTCGCCGATGAAGATCACCGAAGACTGCAAGTTGCCCTCGCCGAAGACGACCTGCGTGCGGCTCGCGTGCAGGCGGCACTTGGTGCAAACGTTTGCTTGGTGCTCGGCCTCTTCGAATGTCAGCGCTTTTGGGGCTCTCGTAGCTTGGTCAAAGAGCGAGCGAACCTCGGACATCGGCGTAACTCCTCATTCTAGTTCTAGTTCCGATCCTCACCCTGCCTCTCCCTCGTATAGGTATCTCTTGATGTCTAATTTACTGGTCTTCTCAAAGGGCTTCTCCAAGATAATCAGATCGTGCTGGCTGTGCAGACGCTTGTATTGGGCGATATTTTTGCTCTTCTCTTTGAGGGCCTCCCAGATGAGCTTTTTGAGCTCTTCGGGCGTCTTACTTTGGAGCAAGTCGGCCTTGGGATAGACGAACGCTTTGATGACTTCGACCCCCTGACGCTTGCCCCCTTTGATCATGATCTCTTCGATATAGGGGATCTGCTTGAACTCAAACTCCAGCTCTTCGGGATAGACGTTCTTGCCGCCTTCTAAGACGATCACGTTCTTCTTACGGCCCTTAATATAGAGCCAGCCGTCTTCGTCGAGATAGCCCAGATCGCCGGTGTGGAACCAGCCGTCGGGGACGATGACTTTTCGGGTCGCTTCGGGGTTTTTGTAATAGCCTTTCATAATGTTGGGCCCGCGCGCGACGATCTCCCCGATGTCGTTCTCGTTGGGTTCTTCGATGCGAAGTTCTACACCTGGAATTGCCGGGCCGACCGAGCCGATCTTATCGTTAAAGGGCGTGCTGAAGGTCAGCACCGGGGAAGTCTCCGTCAGCCCGTAGCCCTCGATCATGCCGATCCCCAAGCGTCGCAGATTCTTCATCACGTTGGCGTCCAGCGGAGCGCCGCCCGACAAGAAGAACTTCAGCTGCGTACCTCCGACGAGGCGCTTTTTAATCTTGCTGCCCAAGAGCGTCGGCGCGTAGCGCCACATCAAGCGCGCCAGACGGTTCTCTTGCACGGTGCTCTCTAATTTCTCGTACATCGCGTGAAAGAGCTTGGGCACGCCGACCACAATAGAGACCCGATTCGCGCTCATATATTGGGAAAGGCTCTTGTAATCGTCGGTGTAGATGAGCGTTGCGCCCACGCGCAGCGTCATCACCAAGACGGCCATCCCGAAAACGTGATACCACGGGGCAATGCTGAGCGCAATATCTGTGCTGGTATAATCGAGTCTTTCCGACGAAGTTTCCAAATTGGTGACGATGTTCTCATGGCTGAGCATGACGCCCTTGGCGTTGCCGGTCGTGCCTGACGTGCAGAGGATGACCGCCAGATCTTCGGGCTGTCGTTCTTGGGTCGCTCCGGGTTCTCCGATCAGCCAGTCGCTGACCGTAGCCATCCCCGGCAAGCGATCCATGCTCACTATATGCTGCAGATGAGCGAGATCTTTCACCATCTCATAGTGGGGAGCATCGGAGACGGCGACACCGACGACGTCCATCTCTTTCAGAACGCGCTGCACTTCCGGGGCTTGCCAAGAAGCGTCTACGGGCATGGCCACACCGCCGGCCTTCAGGACGCCCAGATAGACGACCGCCCAGTCCGTTCTGGGTTTGCCGATGATCGCGAAGTGCTGGCCCGCCTGAAAGCCCCGCTTTCGCAGCGTAGCCGCAAACTGTCCGGATTTCTGCTGAAGTTCTTCGTAAGTGATCTGATCATACGAATCGTTCTGCTTGGGGACCTTCAGGGCTATTTTCGTCCCCAAACGCGACAGATTAGGCTCAACCATCTCGACGACCGTCTGCGTGCCTACGAGTGTGTTCATTAAGCCTCCCTCCTTCAATTGCCTACTGTTCTGCTCTGTTAGCACCCTCACCCTGCACCCTCTCCCTGATAGGGAGAGGGACGGGGTGAGGGTTGCCTACCAACGCCCGTCTTCCAAATACTGCTCGGCTTCCAACGCCGCGATACAGCCATCGGCCGCGGCGATCACTGCCTGCGCGTACTCTCCCGAAAACTTGCGCACGTCGCCGACGGCAAAGACCCCAGAAATTTGCGTGCGCGTCCGCTCGTCTGTCATCAGATAGCCCTGCGCATCCATCGCCAGCTTGCCCTTGAGAAACGCCGTGTTCGGACGATGCCCGATGCTGACAAAGACCCCCTGAACGTCGCGTATCTCCGAAAGCTTGCCCGTCGTTAAGTCCTTCAGCAACACCCCTTCTACTCGTTTGTCGCCCAAGATCTCTTCCACCATGGCGTTCCAGATAAATTTGAACTTGGGGTGAGATCTCGTCTTCTCGATTAAGATTTGGTCTTTAGCGCGAATCGCCTTGGGATCGTCCTGAGGGTGTCGGACGACCATGCGCACTTCGTTGGCGAATTTGGTGAGAAAGAGGGCCTCGGTGAAGCCGGCGTCGCCCGCGCCGACGACGATTAAGTTCTTCTCGCGAAAGAAGTAGCCGTCACACGTAGCGCAATAAGAGAGGCCGTAGCCCAGTAATCTGTCGGCGTTCTTGGCCGGGAGCTTGACGGGTTCTGCGCCTGTAGAGATGATCACCACGGGCGCTTCATAACTCGCCGTATCGGTCTTGACGATTCTCTTCACCCCGCTGATAATCAAATCTTGGACTTCTTCGAGCCTGATCTCGGTGCCGAAGCGCTCGGTCTGGCGCACCATGCGCTGCATCAGTTCTGGGCCCAAGATCGGCTCGTCAAATCCGGGGAAATTCTCGACTTCGGTCGTATCGTTCAGTTGGCCGCCGGGAGGCCTCTTATCCAACAGAAGCGTTTTCAGCTTGGCGCGGCCAGTGTAGATGGCCGCGGTTAAGCCGGCGGGCCCTCCACCAACGATAATGACATCATACAAGATCACTCAGATACTCCCCTCCGCGTGCAGGGGCGATTCATGAATCGCCCTCCACTGCACCAACATATTCTGGCAGATGTCGCTCAACTACTTAGCTATCTATTCACTATCTATGATAGCGTTTGTGGGATGGGGAAAGCAAGTCGGCGTGGAGTGGGCGCGCAAGGTAATCTTGGACACTGTTTCGTTTTGGTGTCAGAGAGTACTATAATATTAATATTTATTGAAAACCCGTCAAAGGAGAGCCGAGGATGCGCGTCCTGCGTTGGCACGCAGTCATAGTTATCTTTGTAGCGCTCGTGGGGCTGTCTTCCTTGCAGTCCCCCGCTCCTCCTACGATCGGCTTATCCCATAGCGTGGAGCCCAGCACGATATTTCTGAAAAACTCCCTAGCACAGCCCCAAACAGCCACCGTGCGGCTCAATCTGCGCGCCGATCCGTTCACCGCACAACCCATCGATGCTATTATTGGAATAGACCGTTCGTTGCCCTTGCCTGACCTGCAACGCTTCACGGAAGATCTTGTGCAGATCTTCGGCGGACAGGATCGCTTGGGAGTCGTCTCGCTCTCGCCGCCGACGCTCGACGTGCCGTTGACGTCGGATTTCGATCTCGTCCGGCATCGCATCTCCGAGCTCACGCCTTCGGGAGCAGCGGGATTGGCCGAAGCCCTCAGTCTGGGGACGCGCGAGTTAGAGACAAACGGGCGGGCCGAAGCGCGCAAACTACAGATCTGGCTGATCGGGCGCGCCGGCACGGATCGCGCCGATCTCAGTCCCGTATTACAACAAGCGCAACGCGCCAAGGCTCGCCAAGTGATTGTCTATGTGATCGCCGCCACGCCGACGGCCATCGCTTCGGCGACGCTCTTGCAGTTGGCGCGCGCGACCGACGGACTCTTTCTTAAGGGCTTGAGCGCTGAAACCCTCAGCGCGCTCAAGAACAGAGAACGCGCAGAGTTCGTGGGCCGCGAGGTCGTCATCAAACTCGAATTGGCTGCGCCATTCAGTTTAGAGCAAGCTTCCGGCCCCCCCCAGATCGAAGAGACTCCCGAGGGCAACAAGATTCTCAAGTGGCCGCTCGACCGGCTCGGTCCCAACGAGACATATACTGTAACCGTTGCCGTCAGCAGTGCTCAAAAGGGAGATTTGGCTATCAATCGTGTCAGCAGCTCGGTCGAATACACGAATATGTTGGGGCAGCGGGTGCGCCTCCCGATCCCGCTCTTAGTACTGACAGTCACCAATGCCCAGCCCATAGCCAAGTTTGAGTTCAACCCCGAACTGATCACGCCCGACCGCGAGCGCTGGCAACCCGTGCTTGGAGAGAATATCGTCTTCAGCAATCAATCGGTTGACCCAGACGGGCAGATCGTCGGCTACGCTTGGGATTTCGGCGATGGGAAGACCTCCAGCGAGCAGAACCCGACGACGCGCTACGACAGAGCCGGAGTCTATACAGTACGCTTGATCGTGACGGACGACAACGGCGCGACGGGCAGCACGGAGATACCCATCCATGTGCTCAATCTTGTCCACGTGACGCGCGACCTGCCCACGTTTGAGGGAAAACTCCCGCGCGATATTTTTATTCGTGTCTTTCTCGAAGTTCGCATAGCCCGCGATCTCTTGGGCTTGGGCATTCAAGAGAAGTGGGCCGAAGGACTCGTCACGGGCATCCCAGCGGACATCACGCGCAAAGTTCTGGGCGAGACTCATGGGGGCAACTTCAAGGCCGCGCCGAACACGCCCGTCTTGGAGTGGGTCTTTCCCGAAAGGCTTCCCGCCGGCACTGTCAAGAAGATCGTTTACGAGTTCAAGTTGTCAGACAAGATGGACCCCAAGCTCTATGCTCTGGAGGGGACGGCCATCAGCAGATTGCCGGAGATCGTTCTTCCCACCGAAGGGGTGAAAGAATTCGAGCTGGTAGAAGGGTTGCCCATTCGCGTGATCGTGGCGCATTATGCAGCTGCACCCGACCAGCCTCCTGAAGAGGAGCGCATAGACCCTAAAGACGACAAGCTGATCTCGTTCACGCAGATTCAGCGGGCAGTAAGCTGGTGGCTCGACCCTAGCCCGTTTGCGGCGGTGCCGGGCACGGGAGGCAGGCAGATAGACCTGGCGACGATGCAAGAATTAATCGCCTACTGGCTCTCCGAGACGCCGGTTGACCAGCCCTTGCCGGCGCAGCCGCCACCGCCTTAAAATAAAATAATGCTAAGATTTATTGTTGTCTTAGGCACTCTGCTCGCCCTCACCCTACTCCCTCTCCCTGCCAGGGAGAGGGACGGGGTGAGGGGACAAGCCCAAGAGTATCTGGGCGAAGAGTTAGCTCCGCGAGCGTGGGGATTAGGCGGGGCTTTTGTGGGAATAGCAGATGACATCAGCGCGGTCTATTGGAATCCCGCGGGCTTAGGGGGCTTACGGGGGACGCGCTTTTGGGGCAGGCTCTCGCTGCCCGCTACAGGGACACCCTTTGAGATCGAGGCCGCCGCCATAAGCGGCTGGCTCTCCGGGTTCGGCATCTCGGCCTGGTACGGACAGAAGCGCTTTTTGCAGACAGATCCTGTTCGCGAAGAGGCGCTCACTCTTATCGCGCTGGGTCTTGATCTCAGCAATGCGGTCGCCGCAGGTGCAAGTGTCAAGCTCTATGATAACGAGAGAGAGGGGCAACGATGGCAAGGCACAGGATTGGACCTCGGAGGGCTGCTGCGCTGGGGGCGGCTCTTGCAGGGCGGCTTAGTGATGACCGATCTGTTGGGGACAAAATTAAAGACGACGGAGAGCGACCAAGAGCTTGAACTGGCTCGGATCGTGCGCATGGGGATTTTGGTGCGCTTGTGGGAAGAACAGTTAGCGATAGCGGCTGCGCTCGATCTGGCGCAACAAGAAGAGCTGCGCCGCATCCGGCTCGGCGCGGAGCTGCGTCTCTTGGGGAGTTTGGCTATACGTATGGGTTGGAACGGCCGTGAGCTCGTTTGGGGAGCCGGCGCGGGCATCTGGAATCTCTTGCAAGCAGAATTTTCCGCGCAAGCCGGAGGCTGGGCCTTTTCTGTCGAGCTCGTTTTTGGCGGAACCTAGCGTTATCTGTATAATAATAATAATACTTGAGAAATGGAAGGCGCTATGTTCAGTTCAGAGATGCAGATCATCTTGGGGGCAGCCCTCGTAGTTCTCTCGATTGCTGTGATTTGGGCGCTGTGGCGGCGCACGGCGCGACAGAGCGTCACGACGTTGCTCTTAACGATCGGCACAGTTTTAATGCTGGCGGGCAGTGGACCAGTCTTGTGGTGGCAGATCTCCTCACGCTCGCAGAGCGCGTCGCTTCAGCCGGCGGCGCTGAACGATCATCGTGTCGCCGAGCCGACGGTGCGCGAGACCGACGGAAGACGTCGGCTCGAAATTGATATCGAGCTTATTCTGTCAAGACTTCCTGAAGAACGCTTGGAGGAGATCGCACGCACCGAGCTGCAAAAGCGCTTGACGAGCAAGCGCTTTGATCTGGCGGTGGTCCGTCTTCGCGATCCGGGCGCGCGCTCTCCCAAACTCTATCTCTTCGCTCACAAGAAAGAGATAGACCCGGAACAGATTCGCTCGTGGCTCCAACCCGACGCTTCTGAGTCGGTCACCGGCGCGCAATGGGCTCCCGTAAAAGAAGGCGAACTAGCAAGCTATCGGACGATCACTTTCGCGCTGCGGGCCTCTTCCAAGTGGGCAAGACTCACTCATCTGCTGAATCCCGCGACGCTGCCCTTGGCAGTGGGGGCGCTTGACGAAGCGTTCTATGACTATATCACGGTGGAAGATGGCGAGCGCGTCTCTATAGTTCTGATCTTTATAATGCTTAACGAAGAGTCTCTGCGCCAGTATCAGGGCGCGGGAGGGCATCCCGAAGAGCTGGGCCTGGTGGGGGCGGCGCTCCCGGTGCCGTCGGTTTTGGTCATCGTGCACGCGATGAGCGAAGGACTCTTTCATCTGGGGGAGTTGAGTCTGGCTCAGAGTCAAGGGGGAGAAGTACGACGGGTTGCATTGCGGGATCTGGCGCTGGGAGAAGAGCTTTTAAGACGAGCGCCTTGGACGCGCCTGAAGGGGAATTTCCCGCAGTTTCCCAATCTCTTAGCCCACCTGCGCTCCAGAGAGCAACTTATCGGGCTCTTGCGCCTGCCCCGCGAATTTAATCCCCATCACGGCTTTCAGCTCTATTACGGAAGCCGCTGGGCGGGATTACTACAGAAGTAGGAGACGCGCGACCTTGCCGTCCCTGCTCTAAAATCTAAAAAATCTAAAAAAGGAGGTGGGGGATGAACCCCTCACAACAGCGGTGGTTGATCATCGGAGGTCTGACGTTTGTCGGACTTCTCATAGTACTCGGAATCTTTTGGCTGACGCGACCGCCGGCAACGGTGGTCGTCTCTCTGAGCGGAACGGTTATCAGCGGAGACGCGCGCGACTTCTTTGTCAGAGACGCGGAGCCGTTAGATCAAGCGCTGGTGCTCTGCTCGCGGGATCGCTTGGCGGTGCGCGCGGAGATCCCCGGCCCGGCGATCAAGCCCGGAGACAAAGTCGAACTGAAGGGTGAATACGACGCAGCCAACTGCCGCGTCACCGCGAAATCCCACGAACACTATGTGCGTGTCACTCTCCCCGCGCCGGTGGCCATTGAGCTGGAGGGCCTTGTCGCTCGTACAACTCGTACGGGCTTTGTGCTTCGTAACGTCGCTCTCCTGGACGGCCCTCAGCCCTGTACGTTGAACGATCTCTCTGTCGTCATAAGTTCAGATCAAGCGCGCGTCGAAGACGTGCACGTCAACGAGCGTGTCCGCGTTCGTGGAGAGTATCACACCGACACATGTCGGGTAGAGATGACCGGTCGTGCTCATATCTTGGAGCGCCTCCCCATGCCCATAAGATTCCAAGCAACCGTCACGCAAGTCGCTCCCAATAACGAACTGGTCCTGAGCAGCGTCAGAGTCACAGAAGGGCCGCAACCCTGCACGACCGATCAACTCCGAGCGAGAGTTCGGCCCGATCGTGCTGCGGGCTTGCGCGGCGGTGAAACTGTCGAGATTACGGGCGAGTACGATCCGAGAGAGTGCCAAGTCAGCGTCGAACAACCCGCGCACTCGTTGGCTCTGCTCACAGCTCCGACGATTCCTATTCAGCCTCCGGTTCCGCAACCACCGATACCACCAACGCCACCAACTACTCCCATTCCTCCAATTCCCACGCCTCAGCCACCCGGGAAATTGCCGTTCTTTCTCTCGGGCGGAGTCTCGATGGTCGGCCCGGTGATGGCCTTTCGCGGGTCAGCAGGGCTGGCTCTTGGTGGAGCGCTCAAAGGGATGCTCTCCGTCGGTTACGGCTCCGGTTCGATAGAGAAACCCGAATTGGCCAGGCCCGTAACGTTCACCGTCATCCCTGTAGATTTCACGCTTTGGTATGATCTGGGCAACGGGCTGCATCTAGGAGGCGGTGCGGGGGTCTTAGTTGTCCAAGGCCCCAAGCCCAAGTTCTCTAACACGATCCCCGCGATCCACCTCGCGGTGGGATTTGCGCTCACCGACTTTTTAATGCTCTCAGGAGGGATCACCTACGTACCATGAACATGAATACAAAAGCGATTCTTACAATGGGCGTGCTGCTCCTCACCGCGACGTTGCTCTCAAGCTGTTTTTTCACCACTGGGAACCTAGACAAAGTCTTTCCCCTCAAGATAGGATCAGCCACGATCTCCAACATCCGAATCGAGCCGGCGACCATCCCCGGCGGCGCTACTCAGCAAGTCACCGTCAGTTTCAGCTATCATCACGAGGACGGCGACTTGGGCCTCAAAGCCAAAGTGACCATCCGAGTTTCGGGGATTGCCACAGAGCATCACCTAGAACTCAACAAGACGAACGAGACCGTGCGCCTGCCTGTTACCGTCTCGACCCCTAATACCGAGACGACCATTCCCCTAGAAGTCACCGTCGCCATCGGCGATCAAGTGAGCTCCCCGCAGACGGCCACTATACAGGTCGCCTCCGACGATGACAAAGACGGCATTGGGAATCGTGAAGATGCTTGTCCTAAGACCCCGGGGATCGCCGCGAATAAGGGCTGTCCCGTGCCACCGGCAGGGCAGCCGGATTGCATCTGGTTTGTGGACAACTGGACGCCGCCGATCCAACAGAAGCGCAGCTACAAAGTCGGTCGCGAGGTCTTCGCGATGGTCAACGATCCCGACGAGAATATCAGTTCAGACACTATAGATACAGTCTTCGTCTGGGTCGAGGTGCCCCACACGGGAGACTTGGAGGTCTTTCGACTTCCTGAGCTCGATGTGAACTCTGGGCTCTTTGTGAACGTCGGTCCGCTTCTGACAAGCTTTCCCATCGGTGCAACGCGCTTAGATGGGAATCTCAGCGTCTTCGACGGCGACACGATGCTCTTGTTCTATGGGGATGTCAACAATTTCTCGCAGCAGTGCCTGACGACGGCGGTCGCAGGCGGGTGAGAGCATTACGGGGAGCTGAAGCATCCAACTCAGACGAGAGCTGACAGCGGATTTCGGTAGCAGATTAAGCAGATTTTGGGATATAATCCGCTGAATCCGCTACCCGAATCTGCTGTCAGTTCTTGACGACACGATCAACGCAAATCGGTATTATACTCATTTTGCGCCGGTGGATGAATCCACCGGCTTAGCAGATGCAAGCGTGCTCAAGCACGCTCTCAGCCCGCTTGAGCGGGCTTCCATCTGCTGAGCCAGATGCTTCAGCATCCGGTGGCTTGACAATTTCGCGTTTCAATACCACTCTGGTCCAATTAAAAGGAGCGCCTGAGCCTACTCCTCTAGAGTCTGTTCGAGGTTTCAATACCACTCTGGTCCAATTAAAAGTCGTACTTGATCTCCTCGCCAAAGTTCGCGCGCCTTTTTGGGTTTCAATACCACTCTGGTCCAATTAAAAGAGGGAGTTCGAAGAGAAGAGAGCTGCGCTTTATAGTTATGTTTCAATACCACTCTGGTCCAATTAAAAGCGCGTTTCGGATGGCGTATTGGAGGCAAGGTATTGGTTTCAATACCACTCTGGTCCAATTAAAAGTCTAAATGCCCGTTGCCGTTCGAGCGTCGAAGGCGTTTCAATACCACTCTGGTCCAATTAAAAGACAAAAGCGTGTGAGCGACGGCGAAATGATCGATCTGTGTTTCAATACCACTCTGGTCCAATTAAAAGCTTGGGGGAGACGACGTAGATCGTATCCCCCTTCACGCGTTTCAATACCACTCTGGTCCAATTAAAAGCTTGATCGCCCAGCCGCGTGGTGCCCCAGAACACAGTTTCAATACCACTCTGGTCCAATTAAAAGCCAAATCGCACTCGCACGCGGGGGAGCTTGCCAGCCCAGGTTTCAATACCACTCTGGTCCAATTAAAAGTCTTGGGCGTCCCAGGGGCGCGAAAGACAAGCGGAGAGTTTCAATACCACTCTGGTCCAATTAAAAGGAGCATCTGGGAATCTTGGCGCTTAACACCAAAAACGGTTTCAATACCACTCTGGTCCAATTAAAAGATAAATCAAGTCCCCGCCCCCACAATCACAGCATACGTTTCAATACCACTCTGGTCCAATTAAAAGCATCTTCGCATTTTCTATCAAGACGACTCACCCCTTCATGTTTCAATACCACTCTGGTCCAATTAAAAGGCAAACCGCTCGACGACTCATGGGCCTCTTGAACAAGACGAGCAAAGCACGATTAAATCAGCTCTAACCCCTGAGCTTCCCCATCCCTCAAGAGGCCCATTAACCCTTATTTTACAGGCAAAATCGTCGTCGCCCGTCGGTCATGCAAAAAACCCAGGACCTCGACGACTTTCACGCTTTCGCCCTTGACATCAGCATTGTTCACTTTTCAAAGACCCCTAAGCCCAGGTACCTCTGCCTTCATCTCCCCCAATTTTAGCTCCCTCGACGACGCCCTGTCAAATCGAAAGACGGCGCTCCCCCTCAAATGATCGCATCCGTCGGGCTCCGCTCTTGCCCCATGATCTCTTTGTCGAGCCACCGCGCGTCCCGCACCCGATAGATGTAGATCGAGTCCGCCTCAGGGTCAATGAGCTGTCTTAAACCCCAGCGCACTTCTTCGAGCTGCGACTCCCGCAGCTCCCCCTCAAAGACCGAGTTCTGCACCCAGTGCAAGTATCTTCGCAAAAACTTGCAGACCTTGGGCACACGAGAGACATCTACGTCATAGACCAGTAGAACGTACATGTTCACCGTGGAGAGACGATCTTCAAATCCTGAAAGTACGCTCTATAATACCCCAAGTCCCGCGTCAACAGCCGATCAGCGCATCCTAAGGCGTGAGCCCCCACGAGAAAATCGCTCAAGATGTGCTGGCGCACCGCAATCGTCTCCCCACAGCTCACACAACTAACCGGCTGCTCTCTTCCACAGTGAGGGCAGCGTAGTTTTCCTCCGCGGGACTTCACATACGCTTTCCACACAGCTCCAGCTTTCTGGAGAGCCTGCGGCGGCGAGTGCTCTAAGCGAATCTGAGCATCGGCTAAGAAGTGCTCCAGGTCTGCCGGACTAGGGAACTGCGAAGCCAACTCCGCGTAGACAACCTCGCTGATCACCAAGGCCCCTTCTGCCAGAGCTTCTTCGAGCGCCCGCTGAGATGCTGCTGCATAACGGGCATTGGGAATCAAGATGTCCAGCAGAATATTTGTATCTACC